>NZ_JBAUYR010000097.1:0-70120 GCF_049584895.1 Binatus sp. (SeqCode) | reverse complement strand
ATCAATTTTTTCAGAACCACCCGCAGGGACATCGATTTTATGGCGATTAGCTTTCCTTCGACCGAATATTTCGAGGCGCTCAAGGCGCAGATGGCTGCGAACGAGGAAAAATTCCGGCGGCTCGGGTTCATCGACACGACCTTCGGGGTCAGCGTCGGCGTCAACGGCAAGGCCCGCAATTTCGTCCTCGAGTTCGAGGTTTTCGACCTCAAAAACGTCAGCGAAGTGCCCACGATCGATCTCAAGAAAGTCGATTTCAAGATCGAGGGCGACACCCGCGTGTGGCGCGAGATGATCGAGAACATCCACCGCAATGGCGAGGCGGATTCATCCCACGACATCAATACGCTCGCGCATTTTGGCGAGCGTCTGAAGATTGTCTACGACGACCCCGACGGACACGACAAACTCTATCGTTTCATGGAATCGATCCAGGAATTTTTCGACCTCTCGAGTAAGCTCGAAGTAAGCTTCAACTAAGTAGGCGCGGAGGCGCGACTGACAATGGCATACCTATCGACCACGGACTTCACCCAGGACAAGGACTTTATCGACAAGTGGCTGTACACGATAAGGACCGGCGAGATGGACCTGTCGTGGATGAAATCCACCACTGAGAAAATCAGTCCTGAGGAAGCTAACCCGCGCCGCGGACTCACCTATCGAGACCTTAACGTCGGGACCTATGGTTACACCGACATTCCGGAGAAGGTCCGCAACAATCGCTCCTATGCGCCTCGCGGTTCAGAGATTCCCGAAGGCGTGCCCGATGCGCAGCCGTGGGTCTCGCGCAAGAGCGAGCTATGGGCCTTCAACACCGAGAGCTACTATGAGGAAGCGGTGTCGCGCCAGTGGAATGCTACCACCGACATCCCATGGGACAGGCTGGACGGCGTCGAGCTACCTGAAGTTACAGGCAAGGCGCTGTCGCAGTTGATGACCTTTCTTACCGAGGTGGAAATGATCGCGACCGACACACCTGCGATGTGGCTGCCGCGCCTTAACCCTGACTTTATCGAAGTGCGATCCTTCATCGCAGCGCAGGCGATGGACGAGGCGCGTCACGCTGAGGTCTTCCGCAAGCGTGCGCTCACGACAGGATGGGGCCTGATGCAGGCGAGTCCGATCAACGAAATGGCGCTGAAGCATCTGCGCGACGCCGATTCCTTCAGCGAGATGTCAGTCGCGCTACACCTTGTGGCAGAAGGGAATGTGCTCACGCTGTTCCGCTTCAGCGAGTACCTTTCTCCGACTGACGTCGACAAGAAAATCTTCCGGCTCGTGATGCAGGATGAAGCGCGCCACGTCGGCTACGGCATGCAGCACTTCAAGTACGTGCTCGAGCATTTCCCCGAGAAGCGCGAAGTCCTGCATGCGCATCTCGACGAAGCCGAAAACATCTCGTTCGCCGGCGCCGCCGCGACCGAGCTGACCGAATCCTTCATCATCCTCGCTGGTGGTGGTCTGAAAAAGGAAAATATCGAGCAAGGCATCAAGGTCACCACCCAGTTCAACCTGAAGCAGATGCAGGAGCATTTCGAGCGCCTGGACAAGTGCGGAATGCCTGAGCGTCGCGAACGCTCAAAGCTCTATCTAATGTACGAGATGGGCCGAGCCGCCGCGGAAAACGCCGGCATCAAACTGAACTAGGTCTCCTTTAATCCGATCCCCTTCCCATGATGGGAAGGGGTTAGGGGTTAGGTTGTTAGAATCATCGGTTCCAGCGAGGCAGCACTAAGTGGCATTTTACGCTGACAAGGATTACACCGTCGACGACACAGTCCTCCAGGCCGCCCAGAAGGTGATGGAGGGACACTTAGGCCTCCACTGGTACGAAGCCAAGACCGAACGCTTAGCCGGCCGCCCGTCGGACCCGAAGCGCGGACTTACTTACCAGGACCTCAATGTTGGTACCTACGGCTACACCAATATTCCCGAGGACGTCCGCACCAGCCAGTCGATGGTTTCGCGCGGAAGTGAGAAGGTCGGTAAGCTGCCAGACATGGGCTACGTCGTCAATCGCAAGTCAGACGTATGGTCCGACAATGTCGCGGAGCTTTACGAGGAAGTGAAGGCGCGCCGATGGGTCCCCGCGACCGACATTCCATGGACCGAGCTTCACACCAAGCCGCTCCCGCACGATCTCGAAATGGCGTGCGCGCAGCTTTACACCTTCCTGCAGGAATGCCAGATCGTCTCGATGGACTTTCCGTCGAAGTGGGTCGCACTGATCAACCAGGACTTCCTCGAGCTGAAAAGCTGGATGTGCGCGCAGATGCTCGATGCGTCGCGCCTGTTCGAAGTGTTCCGCAAGCGCGCGCTGTTCGGCGGCGCGGGCCTCGGACGCGCAAGCGCGACCGCGGAGCAGGGACTCAAGGAATGGCTTTGGGCGGATCAATTTCCGCAGGGCTCGGTCTCGATCAACCTGTCGCTTGCCGGATTCCTCCTCACCCTATATCGCCAGGTGGGCGCATTCGCTCCGACCAACGTTGATCGCAAGATCATGCGCTACGCGATGCAGGACGCTGCGCGCCAGACCGCCTACGGCCTCGGCCAACTGCGCTACCATCTGAGTCATCGTCCGCTCGAAGCGAACGCCATCGAGGGCTATCTCGAACACACCGAGCACGCACTGCTCGGATTGATCGGTAGCCCCGAGCTGCTCGAGCCGATGATCATCATCTGCGGTGGCGGTCTCGAAAAGGCGCAGGTCGACAAGGGCCGCATTGCAACCGCGAAGTTTATCCGCCTCGCCGTGCGCGAGTACATGGAGCGAATCGCCGCCGCCGGCCTAACCGGCCACGCCAAGCGCAGCCAGATCCCCGCTATGATCGACCGCATCTCTGCCGCGGCGTAATATTTCCCGCTCCATCTTCCCCTCTCCCAGAATGGGAGAGGATCGAAGGTGAGGGTCCTTATCCAGCGCGCGATTACTTTCGCGCGCGATTCAAGATTCTGCGCTGCCGGCACTGCGGATGTTGCGGAGAACCTAACCCCTAACCCCTTCCCGAGCGGGAAGGGGAACCGGAAGGTGGAATTCGCGAGCGGGCAGGGAAGTCAAAAAGTATGAATTCTCTACCAAGCTGAAGAATTGAACATCTGTTTTCTGGCTCCCGCGCGACTGCTAAACTATCCCGCATGCCAAATCGCAGTTCTGCATTAATCGCCGGCGCGCCGGAGTCGGTGGATTGTTCCTCTGCGGAGCCGGGTGGCGCTCCCAGCGAAAGCGAACCCGACCAACGTAGCCGCGGGTTTTTCGGGCGCATCTTCGACCGCCTGGTTCCGCGCACGGCCCTGGTGCGATTTCTTGGCTACGTGCGGCCGCATCTCTGGCTGGTGGCGGGCGGCTCCGTCATGGGCATCCTGAAGTTCACACTGCCGCTCGCGTTCCCGCTCGCCTTCAAATACGTCTTCGACGTTCTGCTTGTTCCGCAGCCGCATCTCGAGCATTGGAACTCGAGGATCGATGGATGGTGCATAGCAATCGCCGCGATGCTTCATCTTGGCGCCGGCTCTGCCGCCAAGCTCGAAGCGTTGACCGCTGCGATGTTCGCGCTGTTCTTCGTGCAGGCGATCGCGACCTACTTCCGCAACTATTGGGCGAGCATGGCGGGCCATCGCCTGATCTTCGACCTGCGCTACGCGCTGTATAAGCACATGCAACGCCTGTCGCATTCATTTTTCGATCGCACGACGTCGGGCGCGGTGGTCTCGCGCTTCATTTCCGACATCTCGATGGCGCAGAACTTCGTCGGCTCCGCGATGATCAACATCTGGATGGACGGCGTGTCGCTCGGCTTCGTGATCTGGCTGCTGTTTTCTCTGAACGTGCGGCTGGCCTGGATCTCGCTCATCATCATTCCGTTCTACGTCGCGGTGATCAGGATTCTGTCGCCGCGAATCAAGGAGACCAGCCACGACCTGCAGGAAGTGGTCGAGGAGTTCTCGGGCGAGTTGCAGGAACGGGTCGCCGGCGTCTCGACCGTGAAATCGTTCGCGCGCGAGGCCGATGAGGCGCGCCGCTTCCATCAGCGCACCACCGAAATGTACGACCTGACGATCGAGAGCGTGAAACTTTCGTCGACCCATCAGATGTTCACCGAGTTCATCTCGCGCGCGGCACCGCTGATCGTCATCTGGGCGGGCGCGCTGATGATCATGCACGGTAAAATGACTATTGGAACCGTGGTCGCGTTCTTCGGCCTTCTCCCTGCGCTCTACCTGCCGTTGCAACGCTTCTCCGAGTTGTCGGTGATCGTGGCGACAGCGCTGGCGGCGATCGAGCGCATCTTCGCGTTCTTCGACGAAACGCCCGAGGTGCATGATCGGCCGGGCGCGTCGACGCTCAAAGTGAATAGCGGGCTGGTCGAGATCGAGCATCTGCAGTTTGGCTACAAGCCGCTCGACGGCGGCCCGATTCGCATCACGCTCGAGGACGTGAACCTTACAGTTCCGGCCGGGACGACAGTCGCGCTGGTCGGGCGATCGGGCGCCGGCAAGACCACGCTCGCCGGCCTGATCCCGCGCTTCTACGAGCTCGCCGCTGGCCGGATCCTGATCGACGGCACCGACATTTCGAGCGTGACGCTCAAGTCACTGCGCGATTCGATCGGGATCGTGCCGCAGGACGCGATTTTGTTCAGCGCGTCGATTCGCGAGAACGTGCAATACGGCCGCCCGGGTGCGCCCGACCCGGAAATCTGGCACGCGCTCGAACAAGCGAACATCCGCGACTTCGTCGAGTCACTGCCCGACCAGCTCGACACGATGATAGGCGAGGGCGGTGTGCGGCCTTCGACCGGCCAGCGCCAGCGCCTCGCGCTCGCGCGCGTGTTTCTGAAAAATCCGCCGATCCTGATTCTCGACGAAGCGACCTCCGGACTTGATTCTGAGGTCGAGAACCTGATTCACGACGCGGTGCGCCGCCTGATGAAGGGACGCACCTCGTTCCTGATTGCGCATCGGCTCGCCAGCGCTGTCGACGCCGACGTTATCGTGGTGCTCGATCGCGGGAAGATCGTCGAAGTGGGATCGCATGCCGAGCTGGTGAAACGCACGGGCGTCTACTCGCAACTGTTCAACGAGCAGACTCGCAAGCTGCGGCTCAAGTCCGAGCATATCGTGCGCGCACCCGGCTCTTTGAGTCCCGCGCCAGTCAGCGGAGATCGGTCCGATTAGAGATGGGCCGCGGACAATGGTCGGTCGAGGCTAGAGTTCTGTGATCAGGTAGGCGAATAGCGCGAAGAACGCGGCCCCTACGATTGCATACTCCACGGTCTTTGCCGCCGCACCTTTTGCCGGAGCGAACGACTTATCATTAGTCTGGTACTTCAAAACGACCGGACCATTCGGCTGAATGGTGGTCGAACCAAAGATGGTAGGCGTTTTGCTAATCGAAAGGACGTTGACCCGGCCGCTGGCCTTGGTCAGCCATTCCTCGTACTCATCGGCGTCCGCAAACCGCTTTGTGAAAATAGCCATACTCACCCCATGAAAACACTCGATAATTTTCCACACCATAAACATAAGCTCGTAACGGCGCTAAATCAATCCATGTGATTCGAAGACTGTCCACCCTCGCCTATTAGTATGGATAAAAAACATAAAATAGGATCGACAGAATGCATAAAATCCACAATCCGGCGCGAATCTCCTGATAGCGGCCGGCGGCGAGTTTGAGCAGCGGATAAAGAACCAGGCCGGCCGTGATGCCCACGCCGATATTGTAGGTGAAGCTCATCAGCGCAATCACAGTGAAGGCGGGAATCGCCTCGGTATAGTCGTCGAAGTCGATTCCGACGACGGGTGAGACCATCATCGCGCCGACCACGATCAGCGCGGGCGCATAGGCGGCGGCGGGAATCGCGGCGACCAGCGGTGCGAAAAACAGCGACATCGCGAACAGCGCGGCAACCACCAATGCGGTCAGCCCTGTCCGTCCGCCGACCTGGACGCCGGCCGCGGACTCGATATACGCGCCGGCAGTCGTCGTGCCGGCCAGACCCGCGAACATTGTGGCGATCGCATCGGCGAGCATCGGGCGTTCGATCTGCGGCAGGGTGCCGTCGGCGTTGAGAAAGCCTGCGCGCGCGGAAACTCCGATCAGCGAACCCATCGTGTCGATCAACGCGATCACGAATATCGTCAGCAGCACGCCGAAAAATCCGACGCTCAAGGCGCCGCGCAGATCGATTTGCATCATGATCGGCGCCGGACTCGGTGGCATGCTGACCCACGCCGACGGCGGCTTCGCGACACCGGTGACGAAGGCGGTCGCGGCCGAGATCAAAATTCCGAGCAGGATTGCGCCCGACACCCGGCGGACGATCATCAACGCGATCAGCGCGAAGCTGAGAATCGCGATCTCGACCGAAGGCGTGGCGAGATTTCCGAGTCTTACCGGAGCGCCGGGCACGCCAATCGCGACGATCCCGGATTCGTTGAGTCCGATGAAGGTCAGGAACAATCCGATTCCCACGCCGAAGCTGTAACTAAGCCCGGGCGGGAGTGCTTCGACCATCCATGCCCGCACGCGAGCGACGGTCAACAGCGTGAACATCACGCCCGCCAGAAACACCGCTGCCATCGCGGTTTGCCAACGGTAGCCAAGCACCTTCACCACCGTGAATGCGATGAACGCGTTCTCGCCCATGTACGGCGCAATCGCGAACGGACGGTTGGCGTAAAGACCCATCACGAGCGTTCCGACGATTGCGGTCATGATGGTCGCGACCATCGAGGGCCCTTCGGGGATACCCGCGGCTTTTAGGATTGCCGGGTTGACCGCGATTATGTACGACATCGTGACGAAGGTGGTGACACCCGCGAGCACTTCGCGTCGAAAGGTGGTGCCGGCGGCCTCCAGCCCGAAGTAGTTTCCGATTCGCGATGCCAATAGAAAGCGTCCCCCAACTGTGTAAGTGCAGCTTGATATATTTGCTATATAAAGGAGCGAACGCGAGCACGCGCGCAATCCAGCCACGCCTCAATCCAAGAGTGAGCAAATGAAAGAAGAACAACTTGCGAAGATTCCGGCCGGAAAACCAGTCGCAAAACCTGCGGCGGTAGTGAAATTGCCAACACCCGCGACGACGTCAGTGCCGAAGTCGACAACCACCCTTGCAGTCGATGTTGGCGGGACTGGAATCAAGGCCGCGGTGCTCGACGAAAAAGGCAAAATGATCACTGAGCGGCAAAAGATCAAGACACCGCATAACGCGACGCCGAAGAAAGTGATCGCCATCATCCAGGAGCTAGCGAAGATGGCCGGCGAGTTCGATCGCGCGTCAATAGGATTCCCCGGCGTGATCAAAAACGGCGTCGTCTATACTGCCGCGAACCTGGGCAAGGGATGGAAAGCGTTCAACCTCGAGAAGGCGCTCAAAAAGGAGCTCAAGGTGCCCGTGCGAATCGCCAACGACGCCGACGTGCAGGGCCTCGGATGCGTCACCGGCCACGGCGTCGAGCTGGTAATCACGCTCGGCACCGGATTCGGATCGGTGCTGTTCGTCGACGGGCATCGGATTCATCTCGAGTTGGGGCATCATCCGTTTCACAACGGCAAGACCTATGAAGATGAGCTCGGCATCAAGGCGTTCCGAAAGAAAGGCAAAAAGAAATGGAACCGGATCCTGGGCGCAGCGATTGACGAGTTGTCAAAGACCTTCAACTACGACCGGCTATACATCGGGGGCGGCAATGCCCCGACCATCGACTTCAAGCTGCCGGAAAACGTCAAGATAGTCAGCAACACCGACGGCCTGCTCGGCGGCATCAAGCTCTGGCAGGATCAGCCCGTCGCGCAGAAAGCTTCATAGCGCAACAATCTTTTTTGACACCTCCGGCAATGCCGTATATCATAATCGATGCATACAATCGTCGAGACTCCCGCTTATCTGGTTGACGCCAGGGCGAATGGACTGACGGAGCGCGAAAGGGAAGCGGTGGTCGAAGCGATCGCGAACAATCCTATAGCTGGTGACGAAATCCGCGGCACCGGTGGCGCCCGCAAAGTCCGCGTCGCAGGTCGTGGCAAGGGAAAGAGCGGTGGATATCGAGTCATCACGTTTTATTCAGGAAAAGACGTTCCGGTCTTTTTGCTGGCGGTCTATCGTAAGGACGAGAAAGCGAATCTGACGAAAGCGGAGAGGAATGAGTTGAAGGGAATTTTACGCGACATCGTTCGTGCGTACAGGAAGGGAGTTAAGCGCCATGTCTAAAATTGGGACGCGGCTTATCGGAGCTGCCAAGGAAGCTCGCGCATTCGCGCGCGGAGAAACTACCGATGGTTTCGTAGTGCATGTGCCGGAAGATGTCGACGTTAAGGCATTGAGAAAAAAGCTGAAGTGCTCGCAATCGGAATTCTCCCGGCGTTTTGGACTTGCGATCGACGCGGTGCAAGATTGGGAGCAACGTCGCAGAAAGCCGGATAGAACAGCCCGCGTGTTTTTGACTGTAATCGCGCGCGAACCGAAGGCGGTTAGCCGAGCACTCGCCCGATGAACCAAAAGCAAGGGAAAACTGGAGACTCTATAGCGACGCCTCCCATTAAATGGATCGTCCGAAGACGCTAGTAATGTCGCTAGCTACCGCGGCGGGCGCGGTACCTTCTTATCAACGCATTCGTTGAGCTGTCGTGCTTTAGGTCGGGTTCCTTCGGGGATTCCAGTTCCGGGATTATTCTTTGCGCCAGGACCTTGCCTAGCTCTACGCCCCATTGGTCGAAGGAGTTTATGTCCCAGATTGTGCCTTGGGTGAAGACGCTGTGTTCGTATAGGGCTACCAGCTTGCCTAGAGTCTCAGGTGTTAGCTGGTCGGCTAGTATAACTGTCGATGGGCGGTTGCCTTCGAATACTCGATGCGGCACTAGCCAGTCTGGAGTGCCTTCGGCTTTTACTTGTTCGGGGGTTTTTCCGAATGCCAGGGCTTCGGCCTGCGCGAATACGTTTGATAGCAGCAGATCGTGATGGCGTCCTAGCGGGTTAAGCGCGCGGCAGAATCCTATGAAGTCGCATGGGACCAGTTTCGTGCCCTGGTGGATTAGCTGGTAGAACGAATGCTGGCCGTTGGTGCCCGGCTCGCCCCAATAGATAGGTCCGGTCTGATAGTCGACGGGCGCGCCTTCGAGGGTTACTTGCTTGCCGTTCGATTCCATCGTTAGCTGCTGCAGATAGGCGGGAAAGCGTTTCAGGTATTGCTCGTAGGGCAGCACCGCGACGGTTTGCGCGTCGAAGAAGTCGTTATACCAGACACCTAGCAGGCCCATCAGGACCGGCAGGTTGCGCGCGAACGGCGCGGTGCGGAAATGCTCGTCGATTGAGTGGAAGCCGGCGAGCATCGCGCGGAAATTGTCCGCGCCAACCGCGATCATCGTGGACAGGCCTATTGCAGAGTCCATCGAATAGCGGCCGCCGACCCAATCCCAGAAGCCGAACATGTTTTTCGTGTCGATGCCGAACTTCGTCACTTCGGCGGCGTTGGTCGAGACCGCGACGAAATGTTTCGCCACCGCTTTTTCGTCGCCGAGAGCCTTGAGACTCCACTCCCGCGCGGTGTGCGCGTTGGTCATCGTCTCGAGCGTGGTGAAAGTCTTCGACGAAATGATAAACAGCGTCTCGGCCGGGTCGAGGTCGCGGGTGGCCTCGGCGAAGTCGGTGCCGTCGACGTTGGAGACGAAGCGCAGGGTCAGGTTGCGGTCACTGTAATGACGCAGCGCTTCGTACGCCATGACTGGACCGAGGTCGGAGCCGCCGATACCTACATTAATGATGTTGCGGATGCGCTTGCCGGTGTGACCTTTCCACGATCCGTCGCGGATGCGCCCGGAAAAGTCCGCCATCCGATCGAGCACCTCGTGAACTTTGGGCACAACGTCGTCGCCGTCGACGCCGATCGACACTCCGCGCGGCGCGCGCAGCGCGATATGCAGCACGGCGCGCTTTTCGGTGACGTTGATCTTCTCGCCACGGAACATCGCGTCGATGCGCCCGCGGAGTCCCACCTCGTCGGCTAGCGCGAGCAGCAGGCGAATCGTCTCGTCGGTCACGCGATGCTTGGAGTAGTCGAAGTACAGACCGGCGGCCTCGACCACGAGGCGCTCGCCGCGCTTTGGATCTTCGTCGAACATCGCGCGCAGATGGCGGCTCCGAATCTGATTGTAATGTTCTTGCAATGCCTTCCATGCGGGTCGATTGGTTAGCGAAATAGATGGTGATGGCATGGGCGTCTCCTTTTACGAACTACAAATGCGGCGCCGCCGGCACCTCGCGCGTGACCCGGCGATGAAAGTCAGCTTCGTGCGCGGATTGGCGCGACAGGCTTTGCGGCGCGAGCATCTGAAACATGATCAGCGCTGCGGGCACGAGATAAAAAATCGAACCGGGCACCCACATGATAGCGCCGGCGACAACCTGGTCGCCAAGAGGCGTGAAACCCGCGACCTGCGGCGAGGTCGCATAGAAAGGATAAATCAGCCGATCGGAAAACATGAAGAGTGCGGCGAGGATGGTGTTCTGTCCGTCTGCCAGTAAGAGATAGGGAAGCATCGCCCATCGCGGCCAGCGCGCGGCGCTTGGCCACGGCTGAATGACCGGATACCAGAACATCAGTGCGGTCGTGAAGAAGCATACGTGCTCGACCACGTGCCATCCGTCGGAGCGGAGCGCGAGCTGAAACGTTGCCGGCAAATGCCATCCCCAGGTTGCGACGACGAATGCTATCCAGCACACCAGCGGATCCGTCAGCCATGCGAAGAATCGGCGTACGACATCTGATCGGAGAATCGGGCCGACGATTGCCCTGGCGATGCGCGGAGGAAGTCCGCGCACGAGTGCGATCGCCGGCGCACCTGCCAGCAGGAGCGACGGTGCGACCAGCATCAGCAACAGATGCTGCGTCATGTGAATTTGCAGCAGCAGGTCGTCGAGCTCCTCGAGCGGCGAGGCGACCGCGATGAAGAGCGCGGCGATCCCCGCCATGAACATCGCGAGTCGCCAGATGGGGAATCGATCAGGCATCTGGCGGTGTAGGCGAGAAAAACCGCGCGCATAAATTCCGGCGGTGATCAGTAGCATCGCGATCGTAGCGATGGGCGGCGTCCACGAATCGAAGGCGGTTTGTATTGCGGAGTTCACTGTGAAATTCAGTAGGTCGATTCTGATGCGGGAATGGCGGGATGCGCCGAATCGCGCGCGGGAGGTTCGCCCGCGGGATGCATCGTGGCGAGGAATGCGACGATCGCGTTGACCTGCGGGGGAGTGAGGTTCTTGCCGTAGGCCGGCATGTTGCCACCGCCTTGAACTATCTGGCGAACGATCTGATCGCGCGTCAGGCGCGTCGCCGTGTCATCGAGTGCCGGACCGCGCATCCCGCCGTTGCCGCCGAGCGAGTGGCAATTGCGGCACTGCTTGCTCTGCACCAGCAGCGCGCCCTGTAGTTCCAGCGGAGTGCGGCCCTTCACGTAATCGATGGGCGTCGGCGCGGCGCTCCAAGCGTCCATCACCGGCGACCACGGCGAGAACGTCCCCAGCCAGGTTAGCGTGGCGATAGTCGTGACGACGAGAATCACGATCACCACTGAGATCGGTCGTCGCCGCCAGCTCTTCTCGCCAGTGGGGGAGATGAAGGGCAACGCGAAGATAAGTCCGATGACGGCGACCGGACCAGTGAGCATCAGGAAGGTCTCGGTCCACGGCGGCAACAGTGCGAACAGCGAGAATAGCCAGAGGAAAAAGAAGTCGGGGCGCGGAACCGTCTGGATGATCGTCGGATCGGGCTGGCCGTTGGGACCGATTGGCCCCTCGACGGCGGCGACGACGAGCAGGCTCAATATGATGAGGCCGGCGAAGACCAGATCCTTTTGCGCCGCGAATGGCATGAACGGTTCGCCGTCTTTGTGTACTAACTCCTGGTACTCTTGCAAGTAGGTATTGCGTCTGACTATTCGACCGGGCATCGGCCATTCGTTAATGCCTAATCGCAATACCAGGAAGAGATGCAGGCCGACGAAGGCGATCAGCAGACCCGGGATCACGAATACGTGCAGCGCGAAGAATCGCGACAGGGTCTCGCCGGCGATGATTGGGCCGCCGAGAATCAGATCGACGACTTTGAAGCCGATGATCGGAGTGCGGCCGGCGATCGACGCGCCGATGCCGAGGCCCCAGTATGCGTTCTGATCGAAGCGAAGCACCTGGCCGGTGAATGCCATGCCGAGCGTGGATAAAAGCAGGACGCATCCGGCGACCCAGGTGAGTTCGCGCGGGAATTTGTACGCGCCGAACAGGAAGACCTGGATCATGTGGATGAACATCAGGGCGACCATGAAGTTGGAGCCCCAACCGTGCAGCGCGCGCAGATACCATCCGAGCGGCTGCTGGTAGTTCAGGTAGATCAGGCTGTCCCAGGCGCGATCGGCGGCGGGCGTGTAGACAGTCGCGAGACAGATGCCGGTGACTACTTGCAAGATGAAGACGACCAGCGTGGCGCTGCCGAAGACGTACCACCAGCTCGCGGAACTGCGCGGAACAGGATGCGCAGCAACCTCGGCAATCGTGCCGCCGACTTGCAGGCGGGCGTCGAGCCATCGCCAGACTGATTTGAGCACGTCGATCATGCTTGCGGCTGGCCCAGCGTCGGCAACTGGCCGGCGTAAATCCAGAGCTGTCCCGCCTCGACCTTGTATTTGTATTGATAGAGCCGTCGCGGCGGAGGTCCCGATGCGTGCCTGCCGTCGGAGTAGAAGACGCCACCGTGACATGGACACATGAACAATTCGGATTCGGCGAACCATCGCACCGGGCATCCAAGATGAGTGCAGTTGATTGCGAAGACCTGGAACTGATCGCCTTCCATCCGGCGCACCCAGCAAGGGATTTTTGCGGTCGCGCCGTCCCACGACTTCTTGAACGGGTTTATATACTCGGCGAGGCGCGTCTGGTTTTCCGGATAGCCAGTCAGTGGGCCGAGCGCTATCCAGTCGAGCCAGGTGAAGCGCCGTGCAGGCGATAGTACGTAGCCGACAATAGGTATTGCGAATAGTGCAGCGGCGATCACATTGATGACTATTCCGATCCGAAATAGGAAATTCCGACGAGTGGTCTTTTCAGCCGATTGAGTCATTTCAATTACTCAGTGCCAACGGAGCGGGACGTTTCGATGCAAGCCACGCGACTACGTCGGAGACTTGTTGGGGAGTTAGCGGTTGTCCGCCGGCGGAACTTTTCCAATCAGGATGGCCGAGCTCGGGGCGTCCCGCGATCACCACCGTGCGCAAGTACTGGTCGCTGACGAGCGCAAGGTATGAAGGATCGACGATGGAACCCGCCGTTCCGCCTTTGCCATCGGGGCCGTGACACGATTGACAGTTCGCCGCGTATACCTGCACGCCATTGTTCGAATCGCCTGGCGTGGAACTGGAATATGGCGGAGCACCCGCGGCAGCATCCGCAGCGCCAGCCCAGCTTTTGCGGATGCCCGCGATCAGAATCTCGATCTGTTGATCAGTCAGCGAACCGCCGGCGCTTTGCGCGAACGGCGGCATCGCAGTGCCGGGAACTCCGTTGGCGACGACGCGGCGCATCGAAGCGTCGTCGATGATCGCGAGATACACGGGATTGTTCATTGCGATTGCGGCGCCCGACTTACCGTCGGCGCCGTGGCATCCAGCGCAATTGTCGCCGTACAGAGTCGCGAAGTCGGTCACATTGGTAGGGCGCAGTGGAAGCTCGGCTTGCGTGGGGCGGCCGGGCAGCGAATCGCACCCTGCGAACAGGATTGCCGTTAGCGCCGCGCTCGCGAGGAGCGATTTGGACTTGCGCGCGTTCAACTTGATGCTAGTCCTTGCGCTCTTCGCCGAGACCAGGCGCCTCGATCCCCGTGCGAACGGCGAATGGCAGATGCTGCAGCGTATGTACGCGCTCTGTTTGATTGACTACGAAACCAGCGACCGCGCCGAACCCAATCTGGCACAGAATGAACCAGCGCCATTCGATGCGCGCGTCGAGCAGCGGATTGATCACGCGTAGCGACGACCACAGCAGACCGGTCCACAGCAGCGGCGCGACGATCGCGGCCCACAGCGCCGGGTAGCGCGGAAACATCGGAAGCATCACGCCGTAGAGCAGTCCAACCAGGATCGAAGCCGAGGCGTGAATTATCAGTGCGACGACGAATGCTTCCGGGATGAATCTGCAAAGCGTCGCCGTGTCGGCGTTGGAGAGATTCGCCATCGCGGTCGCGGCGAGAATGTTGATTGTGTACCAGAGACTGCCGTGAAAAATGACGCCTTGCGCCACAGCGAGAACAGCCATCGCGACGCCGCCCGCGATCCCGCCTTTGATGCCAGCCGAGTACGGATAGATTTCCAGCGGCAGCACAGCGCGATTACCCAGCTCGCCGACTCGCAGATAGTCGACGCCGATTTTTGCGGGAACGATGACTTCCTCGATCGGCGTGACGCGAACCGTCTCGCGATGTTCGACCGGAAGCACTTCGCGAAACCATCCGACGGCGCCGGCGATCGTGAGCACGAAGCCGACCATGCTGACGGTGAAGGCGGTGACGAGGCCGGCAAAGGACAGCGTCAAGCCGATCGCAAAAAGCATCGGCCATGGCGTCGGTGCAGGCACTTCGATTACGTTGTCGCGATTTTCCTGCATAGCCATTGCATTAGCTCATCGACCGATCACGTACACGGTCAGGAATACTACAACCCAAACGGCGTCCACGAAGTGCCAATACCATGAGAGCACATCAGTCCGCTCGATGTGTCGTTCGTTCATGTATCCGCACATAGTCAGTATCAGCACGAGCAGAATAAGTAGTAATCCAACAGTGACGTGGATCGCGTGCAGACCCACTAATGAGTAATAGGTAGTTCCAAAAAGGTTGGTGCGAATCGATAGACCCTCATGGTAGATGAGTCGATGCCATTCGAGGGCCGTGCCGGTCAGGAATTCGGCGCCGAGGGCGAAAGTGACGAACCACCATAGGGCAAAGGTGCCGATCGAACCGGCGCGCAGGGCTCGGATCGCGAGGACGATCGTGATGCTGCTCGAAAGCAGGCAGATGGTATTCAGGATTGGAGGCGACAGGACGTCTTTAGGGTACGGGCCGGTCAGGCTTTTGCCAAGATAAAAGATGTAGGCGACTACGAAAATCGAGAAGAACACGGACTCGGTGAGAATCAGCGCCATAATGCCGACGCGGCCGCGTCGTGGGAGCGTGTCCGCCCAAGTCACTGCGGGAGTGGGCATCACGGTAGGTGCGGCGGCCATTACCTAACCCCTAACCCCTTCCCTCGAGGGAAGGGGGACAATCGCAAATGAGAGAACGCCTTCATTCGTACTTCCAGTCCGGGTCTTCCGGATGTTTAAGGTCCCACAGCGGACGGCGACTGAGTACCTTAGGCGCTTCGGCGAAATTGTATTCCGGTGGTGGTGAGCTCGTTGACCATTCGAGCGTCCAAGCATCCCACGGGTCGTTGCCTGCCCGTTCGCCGGAGCGGAGCGAGCGAACAATATTGATTACTAGTATGAGCACGGCGATGCCCTGGAACAGCGCGCCAATCGACTCAACCAGATTGAGCGTCTCGAGTCCGCGTCCCGGCTGATAGGTATAGATGCGCCGGGGCATCCCGCGCAGTCCCGCAAAGTGCATAGTGTCAAATGTCAGATGAAAGCCTATGAAGAATAGCCAGAAATGCCACCTACCCAATGCCTCACTGAGCATTCGCCCAGTAGCCTTTGGGAACCAATAGTAGATAGCGGCAAAATCCATGAATACAATCGCTCCGACTAGTACATAGTGGAAATGAGCGACGACGAAGTAGGTATCCGTAACTTGCCAATCGAAGGGCGCGACGGCCAACATGATGCCGGTCAGCCCCGCGACGAGAAACTGAAAAATAAATGCGAGGCTGAACAACATCGGCACTTTGAAGCGAAGTTTCCCGCCCCAGATTGTGCCGAGCCAGTTGAAAATCTTGATGCCGGTCGGCACACCTACCAGCATCGAGGAGGCGGCGAAAAACGAGTTGCCGACGGGCGTCATGCCGACCGAGAACATATGATGCGCCCACACGCTCAGGCTCACGAACGCAATCGCGGCCGACGCAGCGACCATGACGCTGTAACCGAAAATCACTTTGCGCGAGAAGACCGGGATGATCTCGGAGGCGAAAGCAAAAGCGGGAATCACCAGGATATAAACTTCGGGATGGCCGAAGATCCAGAAGAAGTGCTGCCACAGTATAGCCGAACCGCCCGCCTGCGTGTCGAAAAAGTGCGCACCGAGGAAGCGATCCAATAGCAGCATCGCCTGCGCGGCTGACAGCGGCGGCAACGCGACCAGCATCTGGAATGCGACGACGACCGCCAGCCACACCAGCACCGGCATCTTGCTGAGCGTCATCCCTTCGCACCGCATGCAGAACGCGCTGGCGATTATGTTGATTGCGGTTGCCGTCGTGCCGACGCTGGTCAGAAAAATACTCAGTATCCAATAATCAGTACTGTTGCCCCGCGAGAACGGCAGCTCGGTGAGCGGTGCGTACGCGAACCATCCGACGTCGGGCGCACTGCCCGCGCCGTAGAGACCGTCGCCGCCGATATAACTGAAGTAGAGGAGAATCGCGCCGAAGAACCACAGCCAGAAGCCGAAGGCGTTGAGCCGCGGGAACGCGAGGTCGCGCGCTCCAATCATCAGGGGCACCAGGTAGTTGAAGAAGCCGGTAAGGATCGGCATCCCAACCAGGAAGACCATCGCGGTGCCATGCATCGTCAGTAGGCGATTGAATACCTGCGGCGGCACGATGGCGCCGTCGGGGAACGCGAGCTGAAGCCGGATCGTCGCAGCTTGCAGGCCGGCTATCAGAAAAAAGAAGAGGCCGCCCCCGATGTACATGAGGCCGAGCCGCTTGTGATCTACCGTGACGACCCACTCGTGCAGCTTACCGAGCAGCGGCAGCGCTTGCGCGTCGTCTATCGCGCCGAGAGCAATCTGCTGATCGATAGTGCCCGCCATGCTCTCATCTCCATCAGCGCAAGGTCGCCAGGTAGGCGACGAGGTCGTCGAGGTCCTTGTCGCCGAGGTTCATCGCCGGCATCAACGCGCCGGGTTTCATGATGCTCGGATCGTTCACCCAGATTTTGAGGTGATCGCGAGTATTCATCGCGACGCCGGCGCCAATCGTCTCGCGAGTCATCAGATGTGTGAGGTCGGGACCGAACCGCCCGTCGGCCTGAGTGCCGCGAATCGTGTGACAGTTTACGCACGCGGTCGATTCGAAGACCTGGCGTCCGTGCACAGCCGACGCGTCCATCGCCGGCGGCTCCTTCTGCGCGGAGACCCATCGATCGAAATCGGCGCGCGGCTCGACGATTACCCGCAGCAACATCATGCCGTGCTCGGTGCCGCAGAACTCGGCGCAATTCCCGAGGTAGGTGCCGGCGACGTGCGGATCGATCCACATCGAATTTTTCTTGTTGGGGATTACGTCAGTCTTGCCCGCCAGGCGAGGGACCCAGAAACTGTGCGCGACGTCAGCCGACTCGAGGTCGAGAAACGTCGGCGTGGGGCTTTTGGGATCGCTGAGCGGGACGTGAAGTTCGTTGGCGGTGACGATGCCGAAGCCGGGATAGCGGAACTCCCACCACCACTGATGCGCTATCACATGGACGCTCAGCGCGCCGGGCGGCCGCGCCCGCGCCTGCACCGTATATATGGTGCGGATCGTGACGAGCGTGAGTACCAATACAATGAGGACGGGGACCGTCGTCCATGCGAACTCGATCGGATTGCTGCCGTAGACCTGCGGCGGTTCGCGGCCGTCGTCGCCCGGGCGGACGCGAAATCGCACGATGCTGTAAACGAGCAGTCCGGCGACAATAAGGAAAATTACCGCCGTGATCGAGATTACAAAGAATGCGACGGTGTTAATTTCGTGAGCAGGGGTCGAAACGGCATCGAAGACGCCGCTCGGGGGAATCTTCGAGTTGGAAGCGCCCATCCCCCAGTCGTCGGCTAATGCGGCAACCGGGGCGCAACCGATAACAGCAATCGTCAGGCACCAGCGCTGCATAAGTGCGTACAAGATTTTCGCAGCTCCCAGACCGCGCGGCCGACCGCGGTTACGCAATTGCGATACTTAGTCAGTTGGCATGACTAGCACAAAACATTTTTTATGACTAAGCGGCCCAGGAACGCCGAAGAGTTGGGCGAGCCAGAGCTCAGTTCGAGTTGGCCGATACGATCGCGTGGTCCCCGCGCGGCAGAATCATTACTTCGGACATCCGAGTCTCGGGATCCAGCCTGATGAAGTAGGCGGGGAAGCCGGTCTCAGCGACGGCCACATTGGTGCGCGCGTCGCAACCGCATCGAGCCACCATCGCGTCGTTGATAGTGGCAAGTCGGTCGAGGCTGAGCGCGACCACCGGCAAGTTCGCTTCGTCGACCGAAAGATTAAGCGTCGAGTCCTTAATTTCTACGTTCGACACCAGTGCGGTTCCCGAAACCGTCGAAGTCATGACCACCCACTGGTCGAATTGGCTCGGACTCATCTTTGCGACCTTCGGATGGTTTTTGCGTGCCTCGGCGATGGCGCCTCCGAGCGAATGCTTCTTGGCCACCGAATCCGCGAACACCTGCGTATCTGCCAGCGTCCAGATTTCCTTCGACCATCGCGCAACCGTTGCGGGATCGGCTCCAGGCATCCGCTGATAGTCAGTGGCTGCGCTCTCGGCGTCGGCCAGGTCACGCTCGGTCAGGGCGGCTTCTACTAACTGCGTATCCTTGAGGCGCTCGGCCTCGTCGATTTGCGCGACTATCGAAGCGCTCTGGCTGCCCGGCTCCTTCGCGGCGTCCATGCACACGCCGCGTTGCTCGGCCAGCGTGTAAGTCGGCCGCCCGATCTTGAAATCGCATAGACATAGATCGTCCTTCACCTCGATCCGCTCGCTCTCGCTCAGGTCCGTGCGGGCCGACAGAACGACCAGTTCTTGACGCGCTGCCGGATAATTGGCGGCGGCAATTTGGCTGCGCGCCGAGGTCAGTGCCGACGGTGCGCATGCTGACAGCGCAACGGCGAGCGCGATCGCAACTACCTCTTGGCCCGCAATTCGCAGGAAAGGGCAGGGCAGAATCGAAGTGCGATTTTGGCCAAGCATGACCCGATTATGGCAAAGGAGACAGCCGATTGCCTACCCAAAAAGACCAGAAATGGAACGCCGCTCCGGCGACTGAATCATTCGATGTACCGCGCCGCGACCAGCGGTGTCAGATTGGCTCGTTTACGATTTGCCCTGCGTGGCTATGCGGTCTTTCGCTCGCATCGGCTGCTGGCACAAGTGGTGCACCTAAGACTCACAGCAAGGCACGCAGCTGAATACTGAACCGAGCGCAGGTTGAACTTGGACAAGAGGGGTTGTCGCAGAAATCAAGTCAGTTCGGCAGGCAACACATCCGGTTCGATTAACTGTCCGGCTGGTGTGAAACAAATCGATTGCGCTGACTAAACGCGCAAAGGAGGACATCAAAAATGAACTACATCAACAAACTCATGGTTCGGGTCCGCGAAAGCAAAAAGGGACAGACGATGACTGAGTATGTGCTGATTATCGCGGCCATCGCTGTGGCCGGGTACATCGCGTACCAGGGCCTCGAAGGCGGAATCAACACGATCATCTCTAACGTGACCGCCACCCTGAAGGGTGCGTAGACCACTGGCCTTTCGCAAACCAGTCGCGGATGCGCCGACGCAAACGCGAAAGAAGGACATCGACGATGAAATATTTCGACCAATTCGTCAGTCGCGTCCGCGAAAGCCAGAAGGGTCAGACGATGACTGAGTATGTGCTGATTATCGCGGCGATCGCGGTGGCCGGCTACATCGCGTACCAGGGCCTCGAAGGCGGAATCAACACGATCATCGCCAACGTGACCGCGAGTCTGACGGGTGCGTGAGAATAGCCCTCAACCCTGCGCAGCCGAATACAAGCCGCGTGGGACAGGCGGCGGAGACTTAAGTCTCCGCCGCGCAAAATCCTGAGGTTGAGGCGGAAGTGCGATCGATTGAATTTTGCGCGTGGGGGCCAGTTGAAAAGTCGGGATCGACTGGTCGCGCAAACCGGGGGCCAAGCAGGGGGCATAGATGAAACGACCGATAGTGTTCGTAATCCTGGCCGCGTTGGGCGCGATGCTGGCCGCGATTGTGGTCTTCTCCGCAATCAGAAAACGCGAGTCCGAAGTCCAGCGCGCGATGGCCCAAACCGTCGAAATCGTCGTCGCTGCAAACGATATTCCGCTCGGCACCAAGCTCGAGCCCGATTCCGTCAAGCTCGTTCGATGGTCGCGCGACAGCGTTCCGCAGGGCGGTTTCACCGATCCGCAGGCGATCGCAGACTCGTTCGCCAAGACCGAGTTCGAAGCCAATGAACCGATTGTCGCCAGCAAGCTCTTCATGGGCGAAAAAACCTCCGGCGTTATGCCACTGCTGATTCCACCCGGGATGCGTGCGATGTCGGTCCCGGTCGACGAGGTCTCGGACATTGCCGGCTTCGTTGCGCCGCACACCCGCGTCGACATCCTGGTCGCCGTTGCGGGCACCGGTCCGGGCGAGCCTTCATTCTCGCGCATCGTTCTGCAGAACATCGAAGTTCTGGCAGTCGCGCAGGAAATCGAACACCTCAAGGACCAGCCTGAAGTGGTCAAAGTCGTCACCTTGCTGGTGACTCCGCCCGACGCCGAAAAACTCACCCTGGCCAGCCGCGAGGGACTGCTGCGCCTGGCGATGCGCAATTACAGCGACGCCAAAATCGTCGCGACCAAGGGAATCGGACTGCCCGATCTGCTCCATGAAGGTGGCGGAATACCCGCCTCAACCTTGCCCGTGATGCAAATACAACCGGCGCCGGGTCTGACCGCTCGTCCCGCGCACGGACCCACCGCTTTTCGAATCGAAGTGATGCGCGACGGCAAGTCGTCAGAGGCGATTTCCTTTGTCCATTCCGGCGCGGGCACACATTCATCTTTCCAGGCCCATCAGGACACGCCCGCCCTTTCGGAACCGCCGATGCCCGCGGCGCCGGCAGAGCCGGACAATAATGCGCCTGAATCTCCAGTCTCGTCGGTGAAGCCGGTCTGGTCGGCGAGCTTCGCCGAGCCGCCGCCGAGTGCATTCGCAGCAGTTCGAAGCGACGCAATCGACGGCCACGCCATGACCGATGTCGCGCCGCTCAGACCGGGGGATCGGGGTTACGTGCCAGCGCCAAAGACCTATCAGGTTCCATGATCGCAGGTGGCTAAAGGGGGAAAGGCCATGAGGAGATGCAAAAACAGATACGTAAACATTCTGTCGGCAGAAAGAATCTGTCGGCTACTCGCGGCCGCCGGATTGATTCTGATCGTCAGCGCGGCAAGCGTATCGGCGCAGGCAAAAGACCCGTCCGATTGGGTGCCGGTTTCGATGAACGCAGGCGAGACCTACGTGATCAACGATATCAAACCGGGCACCAAACCGTCGTTTAAGGTCGAGCAAAATCCAAATGCCTTCGTCAGCTACGACTCGCCGCCGGGCAAGCTCACGATGCTGAGTGCTGGCGCGGGGCGTTGGATAGTTACCGTCACCAATAGGTCGGATCGCGAAGTCAGCTACGACGTCAATGCGTTCGCTGTTGCCAAACCCGGCGCGCCGCTTACCCCCGGCAAAGCGCCGCCCTCGATTAGCGATGAGGGACTAAACTCGCGGCCGGGAGCGGCGCCGTCAACCTCGACGTCCTCTGCAACGCCGGAGTTGGGAACCATTTCTTCACTGCGCGCGACTCCATCAGTAGCTTCACCTTACACCGCGACGGTCGCCGACAAAGCGCCCATTTCTTATGATGACGCCTCATGGAATGTGCCGCCTCAGCCGGATAAGGGTTCTCAGCCTTATGAGCCGCGCCAATCGGTTGCACCGTCCGCAATCAGCACGGCTCGTTATCGAAACGATCCGTCGGTCGTGGATCCAGGCCGGGGATACCTGAGCGACAGTGTCTCCGGCGGAAAGCACTATCTGCCGGAGGAAGCCGTATCGCTCATGATCGGCACCTCCGAGGTAATCGATTTTCAGCACCGCATCACGCGAGTTTCCGTCGCCGACTCCAAGATTGCCGATGTGCAGGTGATCGATCCGTTCCAGCTCAATCTAATCGCTCATCAGCCCGGCTTCACGACGCTCGCCATTTGGGACGCCGAAGGCCGCTACGACGAACGCACGGTTCGAGTCGACGCCAGCGGCAAACAGCAGGTGATGCTCAACACTATTGTAGCCGAACTCGACCGCACTGAACTCGAGAACCAGGGAGTTGACCTGTCGGTCGCGCTCACCAAAATCGGCATCTCGCTGGTCGGTCTGCCTGGCGCGGTCGCCACGCCCTACAACGCAGCCAGCACTCTTCAGAGCTCGGCTTCGGCAGGAGCGTTGTCCGGCACTACCTCACCGAGCGGAATCTTGCCCGGTCCCGGCCAGTTGATTCCAATGCTGCTGTCACCGAACCTGACCTATGGACTCTCTGCGGGAAACTCGAACGTTCAATGGCAGGGATTCTTTCAGTTTATCGAGACTCACAACCTCGGCAAAGTTCTGGCGGAGCCGCATCTGCTGGCGAACTCGGGAGAAAAAGCCAAATTCCTATCGGGTGGCGAAATACCCATCGTCATTGCCCAGGCGCTGAACTCGACCATCGTATTCAAAACCTTCGGCACCTCGGTCGAGTTCATCCCGACCGTCGTAGGCCGCGACGATATCGAGCTGATTGTGAAACCCGAGGTCTCGGAACCGGATTATACGCACGGCGTCGAGCTCTTCGGCTTCACCGTTCCGGCCTTCGTAACCCGGCGGGCCGAGACGATGGCCCGACTCAAGGACCGCCAGACGCTCATCATCGCCGGGCTGATTCTTCATGAAAAAGTCTCTCAGGTGCAGAAGGTGCCTTATCTGGGAGACATCCCCTATCTGGCCGGTCTTTTCCGCAACACCTCTTGGTCGAACAAGGAAAGCGACCTCGTCATGAGCGTGACGCCCGAGATAGTCCGCCCGCTGCCCCCAACTGGCCAGGTATACCTGCCCACCGGTCGCTCCGAGTTAACTCCAGACGAGATCAGGACCCAGACCCTCGTGCCGCCGGACGCGGCCCGTCCTCGATTCTAGAACGCATACTCAAGGGAGAGAGTGAGTGCCATTTAACGGTTCAAACGGCGAGAGTCGTCGCAGCTCGATGAAAGTCATGCTAGTCGGCGATCCCGGCGACGAACGCACCCAGCTCAAAGCGGTTCTGGCGGGATTGGTTGAACCTCAACTCGAGATTGTCGAGGGTGAGGCTGCCACCGCCGCCAATCTTTCCGAGAATGCCTCCGTGCCGCCGGACGCAACCCTGGTGATAGTCAACGGCAACGAGGAAGCCGCCTTGAGCTTTCTCCAAAGCCAGTCGCTCCATTCGCCGCGCCCGACCCTGCTCGCATTGTTGAGCGCGCGCTCACCCGGTCTGATGAAGCGGGCGTTGCGCTCCGGCGCCGACGAAATTCTGTTCATCCCACTCGACCCTGGCGAGGCCACCCGCGCCTTGCTGAAAGTAAGCGAGGCCCGTTGGCGCACCGAGCGCCGCGAAGGTGGCATCGTCATTTCCGTCACCAGCCTGGTCGGCGGTGTCGGGGTGACTTCGCTCGCTGCCAACCTCGCTTTGGCGCTCGAGTCGTTGCATCAGCGCGTGGCGTTGGTCGATCTCGATCTTCAGACCGGAGGTCTCGCGGTTTTTCTCAACCTCGATCCCGAAGTGACAATCATGCCGCTGGTGCGCCTCGAGCATAAGCTCGACTCGATCCAGCTCGAATCCGCCTTGACCAAGCATTCGTCAGGCGTCTGCCTGCTGGCCGCGCCCAAGCGAATCGAAGAAGGCGAACTGGTCTCGGACATTACGGTCGGCACGGTGCTCGACCTGACGCGCCAGTTGTTCGACTACGTTATCGTCGATTGCGGCGACCACGTCGACGAGAACGGGGTTGCCGCGTGGGAGCGCTCCGACCACCTGTTTTACGTGCTCAATCAGTCGATCGCGGCGGCCCGATCCGCATGGCGATTCATCGACCTGTTCGAGCGCCTGGGGCTGACTACGCTCGAGCCGCACTTCGTCCTCGATCGCTACCGGCCGTCGCATCCGTTGACCGAAAAGGCCATCGAATCGACTCTCGCCAAGCCCATCTACGCCAGGATTCCGGCCGACGATCGCACCTTCGAAACGATCGAGATGAAAGCGCAGGACCTCTTCCAGGTCGCGCCATCGTCCGCCGTCGCGCGCGCGATGCTCGATCTGGCCGCTCTCGTAATGCCGCATACGGAACAGGCTGCGCTGCCTGAAACATTCATCTCGCGGCTCAAATCCGCCTTCGTCACGCATCAAAGTCGATGAGGTATGCAAGATGGGACTGACTGACAGGCTCCAGCATGTTAGCACCGGCGGACGCCCGCCTGAGACTGCCTCCGGCGGCGGTTCGCTCATCGGCGCGACCGTCCGCCGCCGCAAGGACGCGATTGCGGATAGCTCGCGCCGCTTGAAGGTCAAGGTTCACAACAAGCTGTTCGAAACCATCGACGTCTCCAAGCTCGAGACCCTCGAGCCCGCGATGGTTTCCAGCAAGGTTACCGCCGCCATCAACGACATCCTTAACGAGGACGGCCGTCTGCTGACCGACGCCGACCGCGGCCGGCTGGTCGAGGAACTCAAGAACGAACTGCTCGGCCTCGGCCCGCTCGAGCCGCTGCTCCGCGACGACGAAATCACCGACATCCTCGTCAACGGCCACAACCAGGTCTACGTCGAAAAGCGCGGCAAGCTCTACGGCACCGACGTGGTCTTCCAGGACGACGCCCATCTGATGCTGATCATCGATCGCATCGTCTCTCGGGTTGGCCGCCGCGTCGACGAATCATCGCCGATGGTCGATGCGCGATTGCCCGACGGCTCGCGTATCAACACCATCATACCGCCACTCGCGCTCGACGGGCCGGCGCTGTCAATCCGGCGTTTCGGGAAGCATCGCTTCGACATCGGCGCGCTGGTCGAAAGAGACGCGCTCACCTGGGACCTGGTCGAGTTTCTGCTCGCCGTCGTTCGCGCACGCCTGAACGTAATCGTCTGCGGAGGTACCGGCTCGGGCAAGACCACGATGCTCAATTGTCTGTCCGCGTTCGTCCCCGAAAACGAACGTATCGTCACCATCGAGGATTCTGCCGAACTGTCCCTGCAACAGCCTCACGTGGTGCGGCTCGAGACGCGGCCGTCCAACCTCGAAGGCCGCGGCGAAGTCACCCAGCGCGACCTGGTCAAGAATTGTCTCCGAATGCGCCCCGACCGAATCGTTGTCGGCGAGGTTCGCGGCGCGGAAGTCTTCGATATGTTGCAGGCCATGTCCACTGGCCATGACGGTTCTATCGCAACCATCCACGCCAATAGCCCGCGCGAATGCTTGGGCCGGCTCGAGATGATGATGCTGTTGTCGGGCGTTTCGATTCCGCAGCGCGCGATGCGGCAGCAGATCGCCTCGGCCATCAACATAATTGTTCACGTCAGCCGCCTGTCCGACGGTTCGCGCAAGGTCATGAAAATCTCCGAGATCAGCGGCATGGAAGGCGAGATGATTATGATGCAGGACTTGTTCGAATTTGTCCGCGCCGACACTACCGCAGCGGGAAAAATCAACGGCGCCTTTCAATCCACCGGCATCCGTTCTTCCTACACGCAGCGCCTCGAAACAGCCGGCTACAAAACCGAGTCGAAAGTCATCAAAACCGCCGCCCGATGAACCGCGAAGACCTGCAGATCCCGGCTGCCGTCGCCGGCTTCGTGCTGGTTGCCTGCGCGCTATGGTTCTTGCGCCGCGACGTCCGTCCCGGCGTAAACCGCAACGTGATGCGACGCATGTCGCGTCCGGACCTCGGCCTCGAAGGCGGTATCACTAAAACCGATTCTCGCCGGTTGACTGGGCGTGAGTTCCTGACCCGGTTTTACGGGCTCAATCTGCTTCAAAAGCTCGAGGAAAACTTATGGCAGGCGGGAATCTATGCGCGCATCGCCGACGTCCTGCTCGTGATCCTGCTGATGTTTACGGCGGGCCTGTTTGCGGGTGAAGCCATTTGGGGACGGGAACTCGTCTCGATAGCGATCGGCGCGGCAATGGGAAGTCTACCGATTGTCTATATCCGCATCCGCAGACAGCGGCGTCTCAAGGCATTCGCCAAACAACTGCCCTATGCACTCGATTTGATCAAATCGTCGCTCGAAGCCGGCCATTCCCTGCTGCGCGGATTGCAAGTCGTGGTGGCGGAGTTTGCCGATCCGATTGCAACCGAATTCCGTTCCGCTATCGAACAGAGCCGCCTCGGCCTGCCTCTCCCGCGCGCACTCGAAGAGATGCTCAAGCGCGTGCCGCAGGACGATCTCCGCCTTCTGGTAGTAGCGGTGCGCGTACAAGCGGAAGTCGGCAGCTCGCTGGCGATCATACTCGGCCGCCTGTCGGAAATAGTTCGCACTCGGCAGCGGCTGCAGCAGCAAATCAAGGCTCTCACCGCTCAATCCAAAATGAGCGGGATACCGGTCGGGTTCCTGCCGATCGTAATGCTGGCGGCTTTCAGCGTCATTCAGCCAAGCTACACCAACACGCTCTTCTTCGATCCAAGTGGCCAGAAGATTCTCGAAGTCGCCGCCGTGCTCGACGTCCTCGCGTTTCTTTCAATTCGTAAGTTGCTGAAAGTGAAGTACTGAGGATCGCCATGCCGGCAATCTATGCAAGTCTGACCGTGTTTCTCTTGTTCGGTGCAGTCTCGGTCGCGATTTACGCCGCCATCTACGGAATCAATCGCCCGTTTGACGATCGCATCGCCGAGATCGGCGTCAAGATGCGCGTTGCATACGGAAATCCAGACAACGTGGACATGGATTCCGATACTTTCGCCAACTCGCTTTTCCGATGGGTCGCTAAACATCTTCCCGAACCCGCGATGAACACTCCGGAGCGCGAGAAGCTCTCGCAGACCTTGGTTCGCGCCGGCTTTCCGGGGTCAAGCGCCGTCCGAACCTTTCACTTCGCCCGTCTCGCATCGACTGCCGGAACCGCGCTTATCGCGATGGTGGTCTCGATAGCTTTTGGTCTCCACGGCATCAAGCCGCTCATAGTAATGTTGATTGGCGCGGGCGTTGGCGCGTTCGCCCCGAGCTACTACATCGGTCGCAGAGCCAGGAGCCGCCGCGATAAAATCGCCAGCCAACTCTCCGACGTTTTGGATTTGCTGGTTGTATGCGTCGAAGCCGGCCTCGGCCTCAGCGAAGCGATCAAGATAGTCGGCTCCGAATCGCTCCGCCAAAAGCAGGAGATAGGGGCCGAACTCTCGATGGTGTCCGGCGAGCTCGCTGCCGGCAGCACGCTGGGCCAGGCGCTCAGGAGTTTCGCCGATCGCACCGCCGTCGAAGACATCCGGCCGCTCGCGGCCACGCTGGTGCAAAGCGAAAAGCTTGGCGCGCAAATCGGCCCTGCACTGCGGTCGATCTCGGACACGATGCGCACCACCCGCCGGCTCCGCGCCGAAGAAGCCGCCGCAAAAACCACCGTCAAGATTCTCTTTCCGCTCGTGCTCTTCATCCTGCCCGCAATGATGGCTGTGATCGTCGGCCCCGCGATGATTCAAATCATGCGCGCCCTCACCGGCGTCCACACCCAATAGCGACCCTCGCTCTTGACCCGGGCGGATCGGCACAATACCGATCGGATCATGGCTGATTCGGAACCGCGCAGGCGGGCCCTCGAGTTGTGGAACGAGGCGATGCGCTTTCACATGAACCACGATCTCGATCGCGCCGTCGAGCTCTACACAAAATCGATTGAGGTCTTCCCTACTGCGGAGGCCTACACCTTTCGGGGATGGGCGTTCGAGGGAATGGGCCGCATCGACGACGCTATCGCCGAATGCCATCGAGCCATCGAAATCGATCCCGCCTTTGGCAATCCGTACAACGATATCGGCGCCTATCTTATCGCCAAGGGTGAGCTTGATGAGGCGATCCTATGGCTCGAGAAAGCCAAGACCGCGCCGCGCTACGATCCGCGTCACTTTCCGTTCATGAATCTGGGCCGCATCTACGCTGCCAAGGGAATGGTGAAGCGGGCGATCGACGAGTTCGAAGGCGCGCTAAAATTCGCGCCCGGTGATCCAATTTGTGTTTCTTCGCTGGCGCAACTCCGCGCCTTGTTGAATTGAACCATCGACGCGAATCGAACCGGGTTGAATTGAAATGATCAAAGTTGGAGAGCCGGCGCCTGATTTCACGCTGCCCGCGCACGACGGCACAACTCTCTCGCTCGCGAGTCTTCGTAGCGCCAAAGTGTTGCTGTGGTTCTTCGTCGAGGCCAACACGCCCGGCTGCACCCTCGAAGGTCGCGGCTTTCGCGACCATCAATCGTACTACGACGAGAACAACATCCGCGTCGTCGGCGTGAGTTTCGATTCGCCGGAAGACAATGCGGCTTTCGCCCGCCGCCACGAATTCGGATTCCCGCTTCTGAGCGACACGAATCACGCCGTCGCGATGGCCTACGGGGCTTGTTCGGGCCGGGACGCCAGGTATCCCGACCGCGTGAGTTTCCTGATAGATGAAAACGGCGCGATCGAGCGGGTATACGACCAGGTCGATCCTCGCGACCATCCGGCCCGCGTACTCGCCGACATTCTTGGCGTGTGACCGATGCCGCATCCTCAGATGAAAGTCCGCGCCGTCATTTTCGATCTCGACGAAACGCTGATCGAGGAGGAGACCTCCAACGACGCGTCTGCGCTGACCGCTGCCGATATTGCCGTGGCGCGCCACGGCGTCGATCGCGTCGCACTCCTCACCGCCTTGCGGATGCGTTCGCGCGAGCTGTTCCTCAGCGGCCCCATGATCGACTACTGCCGCGACATCGGCATCAGCGCGCGCGAAGCACTATGGGGTTCGTTCACCGGCGACGATTCTTCGCTCGTCCAGCTTCGCAACTGGATGCCCACCTACCGGATGCATTCGTGGACGGGCGCCTTGGAAGAAGTCGGCATCGACGACCCAGCCCTCGCCGCGGAGCTCGCGGAATTCTTCGCGATCGATCGAAGCCGCCGCCACGTCGTGTTTGCCGAGTCAGAGCAGGTTCTGCATGAGTTGAAGAAAAAGTTTCGTCTAGCGTTAATCACCAACGGCGCGCCCGATATCCAGGGCACCAAAATCGACGGCTCCAACCTCGCCAGCTTTTTCGAAACGATCATCATCTCGGGCGATCACGGATTTGGAAAGCCCGACCTCAGGATTTTTCAATTGGCATTGGAACGGCTGAAGGTCGCGCCGCACGAAGCAGTGATGATAGGTGACAGCCTCAACCGCGACATCGCCGGCGCTCGCGACGCCGGCATCGGGACGATCTGGATCAATCGCTACAAGCGCACACTCAGCGTGAGTCATCCTGTACCAGATATCGAGCTCACCGACCTGCGCGATCTGCCGAAGCTACTCATCCCTGCCCACTAGCGGGCGATAGCGGCAAACCAATGTCGCCTCCTGACCCTCTTACGCCATCGAAATGGCGCATCGACTCCCGTATCCGGTCAGTTGCGCGGCTGTGCCTATTGCAGACAATCGTTCAGCGAGTGTTCCGATTCCGCGACAATGGCCCATCAATTGCTCTCAAGATAGCTATCGACCTGTCATCGCATGCCGACGCAGGAGGATTGGTGCAGCACGACGACACTCAACCGCCTTCAGGAACTCAGCCTACATCGGCCACTGCCAACGGGACCGGCGCAAGCGAGATGGTCTCGCTCAGTCATCTTGTGCATAGCGCGGACCGGCTCGGCGGGATGGTCGTGCGCTCGGCGCAGGTGCGCAAGGTCCTGAAGTCGGTTACGCAACTGAGTCCGTACAAGGCGACGGTTTTGATTTCGGGTGAATCCGGCACCGGCAAGGAACTGGTCGCGCGCGCACTCCATACCCTCGGTCCGGTTCCGAATGGTCCATTCGTGACGCTGAATTGCTCCAACCTGGTCGAAGCGCTGGCCGAGTCGCAGTTATTCGGCCACATCCGTGGCGCCTTTACCGACGCGCGCGACGAATCGCAAGGTTACTTCCGCGCGGCCAATGGCGGCACGCTGTTCCTTGACGAGATCGGCGAGTTGCCGCTCAAGCTCCAGCCCAAGCTGCTGCGCTCGGTCGAGACACATGAGGTTCAGCCCGTCGGCTCGTCGCATTGCTACAAGGTCAATCTGCGATTGGTTGCGGCGACCAATCGCGACTTGCGCGCGATGGTTAAAGCGGGAACGTTTCGCGACGACCTCTACTTCCGCATGAGCGCGGCAGCGATCTTTATTCCGCCCTTGCGCGAACGACGCGAGGCGATCCCGGCCTTCATCGGATATTTCATCGAACAATACAATCGTCTTTTCGGCAAAGACGTCTCAGAGATCTCGCGCGCCGCGATCGACGTTCTATGCGGGTACCAATGGCCGGGAAATGTCCGGGAACTTTCCAACGCAATCGAAAGCGCGGTCATTTTGAGCGAGAACAATCGTATTGTCGTGACCGATCTCCCCGAGCAGATCGTGGACGGAACCGGCGCCGAGTTGTTGAACTCGCCGGTAGATCCTCCCGCCCACGGCCACGATCCAGCGCCGGCCGTCCATAGCGCACCTCAGATAGATTTCGGCTCAGAGCCGCTGGGGTTCTTGCTCGACGACGTGATCAAGAAGACTTTGATGCGTTCACTGGAAGAGACTGAAGGAAATCGCCGCCGCGCCGCCGACTTGCTCGGCGTCTCGCGCTCGACCCTCTACCGGATGCTGACCCGCTACGGAATCGCCGAAAATCCCCACCGCCTCGGAGTCCAGCCAACTCTTTAAGCCTCTTAACACTGGGTGCAGAACCTGTCCTGAGCGAAGCCGAAGGAGGTCACCCCTGCCCAAGGAAGCGGAAAGCCACGGCGGGTTTCACATTAAATTAAGTTCTTTCTCACTCTGGCAAACTGATGTCGCTTCGATAACAATTCCATCGATGAGGAAGCTCGCTCGACTCTTCGCGCCAATTGCCGTATTCGCTATTTTCGTTGAGGTCTCTCCCGCGATTGCCGAGTCACCGCCGCCTGACCTGGTCGAGATGGAGCGCCAGGTGTCGCTGGAGTTGGCGCACGTGCGCGACAGCGGCCCCACCGATCCTGACCAGCGCAAGCAGCTCTTCGACGCGAGCCAGTTTGAGCAGAAAGGCGAAGCTGCTATCAAATCCGGCGATTACAAATATGCCCAGGAGAACCTCTCAAAGGCTCGCGACATTCTGCGCCACCTGCGCGCGCATCTGCAGTGACACCAGCGGCGCCGCATTCATCGCGCGCGCCGGTTCTGGTAAGTTCTAATCAGGGTCCTCAATGAGTGGTTCGGATCAAATCTGGGCTGAAGCTCTGCGCACGCTGGAGCGCGGGCAATCGTTTGCCTTGGCGACCGTCGTGAATGTTCGCGGCTCTACCCCGCGTGAAGTCGGCGCCAAGATGATTGTCCGCGAGGACGGGCAATTCGGCACTATCGGCGGCGGATGCGGCGAGGCCGAGGTCTTTCGAAAAGCTCGTGTGTTACTTGAAGAAAAAAGTGACCGCGGCGCGCGGCTGGCCGAAGTCGATCTCACCGGCGATTTCGACCAGCGCGAGATCGGCACCTGCGGCGGCATCATGGATGTCTTCGTCGATTTGTGGTCGCCGTCGCGCGACCTGAGTATCGCGCGAAAACTGGCCGATTTTGCCGGACGCAGCGCTCCTGGCGCGTTGCTGACGGTGATCGATTCCGGTGCGCGCGCGGAGCTCCTGGCCGGCTCGCGGACGTTCATCGATCCTCGAGATTCGAGCGCGCGCGATTCGGGACCAATCGATCTGCCAGCGGCGGGATTCGCGCAGATTGTCGATCGGACCACCGACGCGATTCCGACTCTGCTCGAGCTTGACGGCGCCGGTGGTATGCAACCTGTGACCCATCTCGAACCGAACGGCGGCATGCGATTGTTCGTCGATCCTATCGTCGGTGCGCAGCGCCTGATAATCGTCGGTGCGGGCCATATCGCGGTGCCGCTGTGCGCGCTCGGCGCAATGCTGGGATTTCACGTCACGGTGATCGACGATCGCGCGTCGTTCGCCAACCGCGAACGGTTCCCGCAAGCCGACGACATAATCGCCAAGCCTTTCACCGACGCGATCGACTCGCTCGCGCTCGACGGCCACTGCTACCTGGTGTCCGTGACGCGCGGTCATTCGTTCGACGAAGAAGTCGTACGCGCCGCGCTGATGCAACCGTGCGGATTCGTCGGGATGATCGGTTCGCGCCGCCGCGTGAAGGCCACCCTCGAAAGAATCGGCGCGAGTGGTGTGCCCAAAGATCGCCTCGCCGACGTTCACGCGCCGCTCGGGGTCGCGATTGGCGGTGAGACGCCGGAGGAAATCGCAATCTCGATCATCGCCGAAATTATCCGCGAGCGCCGCACCGAAGAGCGCGACGAGTTCACCCTCGGCGTCCGCTTCGGCAACCTCAAACGCTCGAAGTAAGCGCGCATCGATGCCGACGCATCTCGAGGGAATCCTGTTGGCCGCGGGCGAGTCGCGGCGCATGGGCTATCCGAAGCCGCTGCTCAAAATCGATGGACAAACTTTCATCGAGCGCATCGCCCAATCGATGCTCACAGTCGTGCCGCGGCTGGTGATTGTTCTCGGGGCGCACAGCGATCGAGCGCGTGCCGTGATTTCGCGCGACCAGAGAATCGTGATCGTCGAGAATCCCAAATATTCGCGCGGCCAGCTGTCCTCGCTGAAGGTCGGCCTCAGCGCGATTCAGCCGGACTCGACCGCCGCGCTGGTTCATCTTGGAGACCATCCGATGGTCCGCGCAGAAACGTTCCGCACCCTCGTCGATTCCTACAATCAAACCGGCCAGCCAATAGCGATCGCGCGCTACGAAGGCCACCGAGGCCACCCAGTGATCTTCGACCGCGCAATATTCGCCGAACTACAATCCGCGCCGGAAGAAGAGGGCGCCCGCCACGTGGTAAACGCCGACGCATCGCGGGTCGTCTACGTCGACATGGACGATCCTGGAATTAATCTCGACCTCGACACGCCGTCCGACCTGGCCCGCGCCGGCCTGCCGCCGCCTCCGACCGTATGAGTCCCTACCAAACTATTATCTTCAGCCTGCCAACCTGGCATGGAAGAAAATCTTCCAGAAGACATATAGAATAAAGGCAATATGCGTGAGTTGCGATCAATTTCCGCCTCTAGCAGATCTCCTTTTGGGGGCGTAAATCCGGCGAAAACTGTAACCGTTAGCGAGTCGATGCGTATTAATAAACAGTTATATTGGGTCGCCTTGCTGGCCGAAGGGCAGGGCGCAGTTTGAGCGACAAACCCGACGAGGAGCTGATAACGGAAGTCCTCGGCGGGCAGACCGACTCCTTCTCCGAGTTAGCGGCGCGGCATCGGCCACGAGTGGAACGGTTATGCAGACGATTTTTTTCAGACGAAGAGATGGCGCGGGATATCGCGCAGGAAAGTTTCATTCGGGCTTACACTGCGCTGGCAACCTATCGGGCCGAGATGCCATTTGGCGGGTGGCTGCGCGCGATCGTCGTAAACCTGTGCTACGACGAGCTGCGTCGGCGCAGGCGGCGTCCCGAGGAGCTGGTTGGAGATTTCAGCGCGCCGGAAGTGCAATGGATGCAGACCGCGCACGTCGCGTCGCCGGAGGATCTGGTTGGTGAGGCTGAAGAGCGGCGCGAAGCCTACGACTTGGCGCATCGCCTGCTCGACACGTTGAAGCCTGAGGATCGGATGGTGATGGTGCTCAAAGAGAGTGAAGATTTAAGCGTCAGCGAAATCGCCGAGACGCTTGGCTGGAGTGAGGCCAAGGTAAAAATTCGCGCATTCCGCGCACGACAGGCACTGCGCAAGCAGGCCGAGCGGATGCTCGCAATGGGACGCAACAGGTAACGGTCATGAATTGTTTTGAAGCACGACAGGAATTTCCCGCGCTGTGGCGCAAGACGGTAACTGCGGATCGGCGCAACGATCTGCTGGCACATCTGAAGGGATGCGAGAAGTGCGACCATGCCTTTCGCGTCTTTGCGCTGACGGCCCCTGTTCTGTACGGCGAGATGGAACAGCCGGCGTCGCGAGCGTTGCGGCCAGCACGTCGCGAGTTTTCCCTGGCGGATCGGCCGTCCCGATTTGCTTCGGCGTCGCGCGAGGTGTCGCGGTCGAATCGATGGCTCCCGATGGCTGCGGCTGCGGCGATATTTGTGTTTGCGACCAGTGCGGCGTATCTTTCGGTGCGAACCCCGAATGATTCAATTGGCGAAGCGCTATCTGTCCCCGAGTCCAACATGACTTCTGACACTACAGGCGACCCATTGGCGCCGGAGATGCCGCTGACAGAGAGCGATCTTGCCAGCTAGGTCGAATATCTGGTTCGGCTTACTGATCGGAGTCTCCTGCATCCTGATTGGTTTCGCGCTGAGCACGATGGCCTATCGGTACCGCTACTTGCACGTGCCAGGCGGCGGGCTGATCGGCCGAATGAATCATGAGCTCAATCTGACGCCTGCCCAAAGCGATCGAATCGCCGATATCCTGCGCGATACCCGCTTCAAGGTGATGCAGGCGCACCAGGATTATGTGCATCGGCGACATCAGCTTTTCTGGCAGGGAATGAGCGACATTCGCGGCATCCTGACGCCTGATCAACAGAAGATTTTCGATCGCGACTTCACCCGCCCGTGGGAGCATCACGGGCATCACGATAATGGTGAAGATGATGACCAGGTGCCTTCCGAACAAGGAGCTCCCTCGCCGCCCCCATCCCCAGCACCTCAGAACTAGGCGAGATCTCTATATGAGATGCCTCTGCCTCCAACGCCTCAAATGATGAATGAGCCTGTGACGGTGACCCGTCCGCGACGGTTTGATCTGCGGAGCGACCTGAGATCCTGCCTTTGTATCAGCTAAAGTAGTAGGCGCTGAAGCGGGAGATACCGCGACCGCATCAGGAGTTTGAGAATGATCCTGTGCGGGCATGGATCGCGCGTCCGTGGAAGCGATCGTCGTCGACGGCCGCGTGCCAGGCGAATGCGATGCCCCCAGCGTACTATCTGCCTGCCTGCGATACGCGACGCGCACTGCTCCAACTGCCCATGCGATACACGGGAGCAGAATTGCGCCGACCACCGCTGCCGCCGCAATCTGGCGCCATTTCAGTAGAGCCTTCGAGTACGCAGTCGGGGTCGGCGCCGCGACTACTTCGTTCTCAGCCTTCTCGAAATCACAGATGAAACGCGACACCACTTTCTGTGCGTCAAGTCCGAGGAAATCCGCATACCGTCGGAAAAAAGGCAGCAGGTAAAGTTGATCGGGGATCGCGTCGTAGCTGTCGCTCTCTATCATCCTGACGTAGTACGCCGGAATGTGCGTTCGCTCGCTCACCTGATCTCGCGAGAGACCTAGATGCTTGCGCGTCTCTGTCATCAGCTGGCCCAGCGTCTGATCGGCGTCGAGACCCGACCAGCCATCCTCGCTTGGCGACACGCGCTCGACCGCATCGTCTGGGCTCGGCGGGTTGTGCGCACCTTGGAGATTTGTTTCGAACACAAACATCGAAGAGGTGTCGCGTGGCCCGTGGCGAAATGCGATTTCGTCACGATCATCTTGCACGCGATCAACGTCACTCAACCTGACCAGGTTGGTCTGAGCTGTTCGATCGTTTGTGTCGGCCCTGGAAATACCAGGAAAAGGCTGCCTAACAACGGACATCTGACCACCTCCTCAACCCGCCCAACTTGAACTCCGCGAGTCCCCGTTGCCGGCCAAGATTTTGTCACAAGTGTGCGCGAATCTAAAGTAGGTAATCAGAAATTAGTCAGTTCAACGATGGCTGAGTAATTGCGAAGATAGGCTAAGAATCTGCAAGAACTAGGTTTTGATGCGCCCAAAGACTTGGTAAGAGAATAAGGCTCTAGGATCGGCGTAGTCTCGAGCTTGAATGCAGAGGCATGACGGTCCTTTGACCGCGGACCAATAAAAATGGCACTCGTAGTGACAATACATAAGCTCGAACCTCTCATCCCGATCTGATCCATACATTTATCGCCTCGACCAAATGAAGGGAGAAATGAATGAAGGTTGAAAACGCAGGTTATCCGACCGCCGATGGAATCAAGGCGCTGGCTCGCGATACGTCGTCGACGAAGATCGCGATGCTGAACCTGCTTAAGTTCCGCGAGAAGGCTGTGTACAAGGACGGCCGACCCGATGTCATCTCGGGCCGCGAAGCTTACCAGCGCTACTCCAACGCGATGACGAAAATTGTCGAGCGCGAAGGTGGCAGGATTTTGTTCGCGGGCAGGATCGCCGGCGTGGTGATCGGCGAAATCGAGGGAGTGTGGGACGTCGCCGCGATCATGGAGTATCCATCGCGTGCCGCGTTCCAGCGAATCGTGACGCTGCCAGAAGTTCAGGAAATCAGCGTCCATCGTGAGGCCGGCCTCGAAGGCCAGCTGCTGATTATGACGGAGAGCCTGTAGCCTCAGGGGCTTTCCAGCGCATGTTCTATCGCGGTCCGCCTACCAGTGATCGAAATGGACCGCCTCGTTGGTCAGAGCGTTCGGATTCGTGTTTGCGAGGGTTGAACGGGAGGCCGACATGGACACCGCGTTTGCGCTCGCTACCTTGTCGTCGCTTGCAACCACAGAAGGCGGTAAGGGCTCCTCGCTCTCACCCTGTTCAGCAAGAATCGTTCTGAGCGTGGAAATTGCGTCGTAGGCGTTTGCAAGGTGTTGAGGTTTGATCCCCTGGTGCATTTCGATCGTCGCCGTTTCGACCTTCATACTGTACAGCCTGTCGGTTTCTGCACTCGGCGCCTGTATATGCACCAGCACAAAGTAGCTGTAACCATCCTCGAGCGTTAACTCTGCGCACCTTCTGAGAATGTAGGAGTGAACGGTCTCTGGCGGTGTTAATCCATTGCCGCGAAAAGAAACCTGCGCGGTACTACTGCTCCGCACCTGGTCGGTATATCCTCCCGAAATCCCGTCCGGCTGATATGCCGTTGCGCAACTGGCCAGCAAACAAGCAGCTGACAGAACAATCAAACTGTCCCGGATTCGCATTGTAGTTCCCCTCCCCGAGCCGCCATCATAGCACCGCTACAGAGACGAAACTATCAGTTCTATTTAGCTACAATGAGGTTTATTGGCGACGGATCTTTCGCTCAGAGCGCGCCCATCTGCTTGAGGGTTTTTTCCGCTTCCGACGCGACCGTCGGATTCTTCGCGCTGTCGCCGAGCGCAATCTTCAGATATTTCAGCGCGTCATCGCGTTGGCCGGTCTGCGCGAGCAGTTGTCCAATTCTGAGCGCGGCGAAAGTATTCTTTGGATCGATCTCGTATGCCTTGCGATAGTAGACCAGCGCGTCGTCGGTCTTCGGCGGTGAAAACGACATGTACGCCTCGCCGATATTCAGATAGGCGCTGACCTGGTTGGGCTGATATTTCACCAGCTTTTGATAAACCTTAACGACGTTGGTGAAGTCGGATCGCGAATTGTAGTAGAGGCCGAGATAAACGTACGCGTCTTCGTCCGCCGGAGCGATGTCGGTCGCCTGCCAGAGCAGCTTTACAGCCGCGTCGCTGTCGCTCATTTTGATTGCGGCGTCGACCAGCGCGCGCGCCTTGGCCGCATTGGCGTCCTGCGCGCGCGCCGAAAATGGAAAACACGCAAGCGCAGATATCAGGATGGCGACGAGCGTCAGTGGTTTCAGCGCGGTTCGATCTCGCATGGCATCAGGTCGTGCACAAGACTCAACCCTTAAATCGTGGCATGAAAGGGTCGCGATGCAAAGCTATCATGTATCCGACCCTCCTGTTCGCCTGTCTAAAAGGGAGAGGGACCAGGGGCGAGGCTTGATAGTGGGCGGGGCGCCGTGCCCGCCTACTGGCATCGTCGATATGAAAAAAGAAATTGCGGTACTTGAAAAAGTGAAAACCCATCGCTTCATCGCCAACGGGCTAACGCTGAATTGTCTCGACTACGGCGGCGAGGGCAAGCCGCCGCTCCTGTTCCTGCATGGCGGCTCCGCGCACGCGCATTGGTGGGATTTTGTCGCGCCCGCCTTCGTCGAAGATTTCCATGTGCTGGCTCTGGATCAACGCGGGCATGGCGAAAGCGAGTGGGCCGATGAATGGGCGTACGGCTCGCGGCACTACGTGTCGGACCTGGATCAAGTGATCGGCCAGTGGACATTCGGCGCGCCGATTTTGGTTGGGCATTCGATGGGCGCGCATAACGTGCTTGCATTCGCCGCTGAACACAGCGAAAAACTGCGCGCGATCCTCGCGCTCGATCCGCCGCCGGACTACACCGAGCGCGCCGTCGAATTTTTGCAGTCGATCGCGGAAAAACCGGCGCGCAGATTTGGCTCGCTCGACGACGCCGCGCGCAATTTCAAGGTTCTCCCGCGCGAGACGCTGGCAAAGAAAGAAATCCTCGAACACGTCGCGCTCCGCAGCTTCCGGCAGGACGACGACGGTTCCTGGATCCATAAAATCGATCGGCGCACGATGATTCGTGAACCCTCGCGCGTGTGGAAATCCTTGCATCGCATCACCTGCCCTGCGCTGATCGTGAAGATCACGAAGAGTCCGCTGCTGGATCGTGAGGTCGCGAAGAAAATGGTCATGCAATTTCCGAACGCGCGCCTGGCGGAGGTCGACGACTCGTATCATCACGTGATGCTGGACAATCCGGCGGCGCTGATCGAAGTAATCCGAAAATTTGTCAGCGAGTTTAAGTGACCGCTCCGCATAGTCACCTGCTCGAGGGCTCGCCGCGGCTCCACTACCTGGAATGGAATCCGGACGCGTCGCGCACGATCGTATTGCTGCACGGCAACTCGGCGAATGCGTGGTGGTGGGAGCCGTTGGCCCGCGTGATTGCGCCGGAGTACCGCCTGCTGGCGCTTGATCAGCGCGGGCATGGTGACAGCGAATGGGCGCGTCCGGTCGCGTACTCGCCGGCGGATTACGCGAGCGACATCGCGAGATTCGTCCAGCACATCGCGCCCAACGCGGAGAAGCCGGTCGTCGTCGGTCACAGCATGGGCGGGCTGAACGTGCTGGCGTTTGCGCGCCAGCATCCGGAAAGCGTGCGTGGCGCGATGGCGATTGACGTCGCCGTCACCTCGAGCCGCGGCCGTGATCGATATCTACGCCGGCTGAAGGGACTGCCGGTCGTGACGTATCCCGATCTCGCGACCGCGAAAGCGAGGTTTCGTCTGATGCCGAAGGAGGGTGGAATTCCCGACGAAGTGCTTCTCGAGATCGCCGAGCGAAGCCTGGCGCGGACTGATGAAGGGCGGTGGACGCTCAAGTTCGATCGCGAAAGTTTTCTCGGCGGCGACGGACTCGAGGTGCTCGAGACGATCAGGGAGATCAGGATTCCCACGATGCTGGTGCGCGCCGATCACAGCCGCATCATGACCGCCGAGGCCGCCGAGCATGCGCGCGCATCAAACCCGCAGACGCGCCTGGTGACGATCGCCGACGCGCATCATCACGTGATCCTCGAGAAGCCCGCCGAGGTCGCGCGCGTGATCGAGGAGTTCGCCGCCAGCCTGTACCGCTAGAGGTCCCGCTCCATTGTGCGGTGCGCGATTCCGGCCTCGTCGAAAACGCCGCCCACCGGATTGAATCCTTCCTTGAGATAGAAGCCCTCGGCGGTCAGCTGCGCGTGCAGGATCGCTTTTCGGAATCCGCGCTCGCGCGCGCGCTCGATCAGGAAGCGCAGGATTTGAGCGCCGACCCCGGTCTTACGAAATTCGAGCAAGACCGCCATACGGCCGATCTTAACTTCGCTTGCCCCATGCTCGAGCATCCGGCCGCATCCGATCGCGACGCCGTCGAGAATCGCCAATGCGTGAAACGCGTGCTCGTCAGACGCATCCAATTCGATTTCTTCGGGAACATTTTGTTCTTCGATAAACACGCGGCGCCGAATCGCCAGGGCGCGCTGCATGTCCCCCGGCGACTCGATCTCAATCACCTTGATGCGCGTAGATTCGTTCACAAGCCAGTGAGTAGCGCGCGATGGACGCGTCGTCAATTCTTCCTGGGACCATCGCTGCCCGAAATCGGTCTCTGCATTTTAGCCATCTCTCATATGCTCGCCTGAGTGTTGTAGAGTCGCGCATACGCGCCGCCCGACGTGACCAGCTCGGCATGCGTACCTTCTTCGACGATCCCATCCTCGGTCAGCACTACAATTCTCCCCGCATGTCTCACTGTGGATAGCCGGTGCGCAATGACGATCGTGGTGCGATTGTGCGCCAGCCGCTGTAGCGACTCCTGGATCGATCGTTCGCTCTCATTGTCGAGCGCGCTCGTTGCCTCGTCGAAGATCAGGATAGGTGGATTTTTGAGAAACACGCGCGCGATGCTGAGCCGTTGCTTTTGGCCGCCAGAGAGCCGCACCCCGCGCTCGCCGATCTCCGTGTCATAGCCGTTCGGCAGCGTCATGATGAAATCGTGCGCATGCGCCTGTTTCGCGGCCTCAATGATCTCCTCGCCGCGCGCGTCGGGCTTGCCATAGCGAAGATTCTCCGCAACTGTCCCCGCGAACAGATAAACGTCCTGCTGCACGATGCCGATATTTCGCCGCAGGGAGTGTGGTCGGATATCTCTCACGTTCCTGCCATCGATCAGAATGTCGCCCGCGGTCGCATCATAGAAGCGCGGGATCAGCGAGCAGAGCGTGGTCTTGCCGACGCCCGAAGCCCCACCAGCGCGACAAATTCGCCGGCTCTTATCTCGAGCGACAAATCCTTCAGCACCATGGGCGAATCGTCGCTGTATCGGAAGCTCACACTGCGGAACGAAATATCTCCCCGCACATCCGTCAGTTCTGCCGCGCCAGTTTGGTCGGGCAGGTCCTGCTCCATCTGCAGCATTTCAAAGAAGCGGTCAAACCCGGTGCTGCCTTCCTGATAGAGCCGTGCGAAATTCACCAGCCGGCGAATGGGGTCAATGAGCACGGCGATGCACATCAGGAAGGTAAGCAGGTCGGCGAGATCGAGCGCCGACCGCGCGATCCCCGCCGCGCCGAATACGATCACGGCAATCGTGATGAGCTGTGTGAATGCGGCCATCCCGCCTGAGAACCACGCCTCGCTCCGATATTCCTCGCTCCTGCTCGCAAGAAAGCGATCGTTCTCGTAGTTGAAGCGCGTGGTCTCGAACCCCTCGTTGGTGAAGGACTTAACCACCCGGATTCCCGCGAGCGAGTCTTCGACCCGCGCGTTGATATCGCCGATGCGGTCTTTGCTCAATCTCAGCGCGGCTGTCATGCGCCGGCTGAAATGCAGCGCGAACAGGAACATCACGGGCAGGAAGCCCAGCACGATCAGCGTGAGCGTCCTGTCGATATGCGCAAGGATGATCAGCACCCCTGTCATTTCCAGTGGCGCGATCGCGAGATCTTCCGGTCCGTGATGATAAAGCTCGGCGAGGGAATAGAGATCGTTGGTGATCCGCGTCATGAGCTGGCCGGTTCTCTGCCGGTCGTAAAAGCTGAACGAGAGTTTCTGATAATGCTCGAACAGCTCTCGCCGCATGTCGCGTTCCATCTTCGCCCCCATCACATGTCCCTGATAATCGACGAACAACGTGCACAGGGTCTGGATGCCGACGAGCGCGAGCATCACACCGCCAAGCAGATAGATCTTGTCGATCGCGCCGGGCACGGCGGCGCTTCCAAGCAGGTTCTTGGTGATGAAATTCGCACAGACCGGCATTAGCAATGCCGCCGCCGATATGATGACGGCGGACAAAAGGTCCGCAAAAAGCAGACCTCGATACGGCTTGTAGTAGGAGAGGAACTTTTTGGCTCGCGAGCCCGCGAATCGCGTCGCCGCCCGCGCGCCTGCCCTTGATTTATCGGCGCCGACGCGCCCCGAACCTTCGGAACGTACTATTCGCATGAAACACCATGTCCTTCTGATGGGTTGAAACCGCTCTCTGAATGGACATGGACATTGTCATTGCGCTCTCCCCGGGGTTCAGTTGCTAAATCGAGACAACAATACAACACTGCCCGCCGTGTAGTACAAGTCAGACTGAGCCCACTGCATTGGCGCGCCGCCCGATTTAGAGGTGAAACCGGGCCTGTGCTACGCTCCGGATCATCGAGGAGATTGCGATGCCACAGTTGTCCGAGACAATTTACGCGCCTGAACCGGAGGGCGGGAATTGGATTCAGCACGGCCCCGTCAGCCTCAAGGCCCTGCGCGACAAGGCAGTGGTGCTGGTCGATTTTTGGGACTACACCTGCGTTAATTGCATCCGAACCCTGCCGTACGTGGTGGCGTGGAACAAAAGATACAAGGATAGCGGCTTAGTGGTTGTCGGCGTGCACGCGCCTGAGTTTTCCTTTGCGCGCGAAGGATCGCACGTCGCGGAAGCGGCTGCCCGATTCGGTCTGGAATACCCAATCGTGCTCGACAACGAATACGCAATCTGGCGGGCGTACTCGAATCGCTTCTGGCCGGCGAAATACCTGGTCGATGCGAAGGGACGCATTCGCTATTACCACTTCGGCGAAGGTGCGTACCAGGAAACCGAAGTAGCTATTCAGGGATTGCTCCGCGAACTGAATCCGAGCGCGAGTTTGCCGCCGCCGTTGGAGCCCGTGCGCGACAGCGATCGACCCGGCGCCGTCTGCTATCGCGTCACGCCGGAGCTGTACCTCGGTTATGCGCGCGGCCAGTTCGGAAATTTCGAGGGCGTGGTCCGCGATCGGCCGCACGACTATCGCGACCTCGGGCCGCATGTCGAGGGCATGACCTATCTCGCGGGCCGATGGCTCGTGGAGCAGGAAAGCGCTCGCAGCGAAGCGTTGGGCGCGGCGATCTCGCTCAGGTACACGGCGAAAGATGTGAATCTGGTGATGGCGCCGCCGGCGGGGGCCAGCGTGCGCGCAGAGATTACTCTGGAAGGTACGCAGCGCGCGGGCGAGGACGTGAAATTCGAAGGCGACCGCGGATTTATCACGGTGAACCGCCCGCGGATGTACAACGTCGTCGCGAATGAGTCGGTAGTTTCAGGCTCAGTGTCTATTCGAGCCGAAGCAGCAGGGCTGGCCGTATATGCATTCACGTTTATTTCGTGTGTAGCCAGTTGATGGCGACTGACTAGTCGGATTTTCCGCGGAGGGTGTAATTCCCGATGGCAAAACCGAACCAGCGTGCAAGCGACGACGACATTCGCGATGCTGCAAGAACGATTCTGGCAGCGCGATACCCGATCGCGCTGACTGGCGCGGGGATGTCGGTCGAAAGCGGCATACCTCCTTTTCGCGGCCCTGGCGGACTCTGGACCAAATACGGCGAGCCGCCGATGAACGGGTTCCAACGCTTCATGGCCGATCCGAAAAAGGCCTGGGAGGAGAGGCTCAGCAAGCGCAACGACGAACTCTACAAACCACTGTCGGTGGCCCGGCCGAATCCGGGTCATCTCGCGTTGGTCGAGCTGGAGCAGTTCGGAGTTCTGCGCTTTGTGATTACGCAGAACGTCGATGACCTTCATCGGCAGGCTGGGCAGAAGGCGCTCGCTGAAATTCACGGCAACTGGACTTTGATTCGATGCCTCGATTGCAGGACGCGGTTTCATGGCGACGCGATCAGCCTCGAGACGCTGCCGCCGGCGTGTCCGCGATGCGAGGGATTGTTGAAGTCGGACACGGTCTCGTTCGGCGAGCCGATTCCAATCGACGTGCTGAACATTTGCGCGGAGCATTCGGCGAAGGCGGACCTGGTGATTGTTGCCGGCACCTCGGCAACGGTTTATCCGGCGGCAGGATTCGCGCTCGAAGTGAAGCAGCGCGGCGGAACTTTAATCGAAGTGAATCTCTACGATTCAGAGATCACGCAGATATGCGACGTCAGTTTGCGCGGCACTTCGGCAGACGTGCTGCCGCGGTTGGTGAAGGCCGCCGCCGAAATTCGACGAGAAGCTTTGTCCTAGGAACCTAACCCCTAACCCCTTCCCACGTGGGAAGGGGAACCGGATTGGTGGTGGCCTGGATGTAGTCATCGGAAGGCTTGGGCGGCGGAGTTGCTGCACCCGCGCGCTGGCGGAGCAGGAGCATCTCGTCGCTGCCGTCGAGCGAAGTCGGGTTCGATACCATCACGATTTCGAAACGGCTGCTCTTCGACGCGGGCAGCGCATCGAAGAGCGTGCGCCATGCGATCACGTACCGGGGCATGTCGGGATCTTTTTGCGAGACGATCGGAATTGTGCGGCGGCTGTAAAAGGCGACGTCGTAGTTGAGCGCATTCAGGTAGCCGACGGGATTGTCGTCGACGACTTTCATCGCGCGATCGGTAAACTCCTTCAGTGAGAGGGTGTTGGCGATAGCCGGCACCACGATGACGTTGACCGCAACGGTGACGAAGACCATCGCGGACGCGATTGCGAACACGATTCGTTCGACCAGTGGCCGCGTGACTATCAGCCGCACGCCGAGCACGACGACCGTCAGCGGCATCGCGAGCGCCAGTATCCAATGTTCGTCCACGGCCGAGGCGAGGTTCGGCGCAAAGGCAGACGCGCGAACGTTCCCCACTTGCAGCAGGTCGGCGAACTCGTGTGGCGAGGCTATGAGCATCGCGAGCGCGACCAGAGCGGCGCTCCCAGACAGCAGCATCGCGACGCCATACAGTCGCGCGAGCCAATGGGCCAGCGTAGCAGACGGCGCAGGCCGCACGACGGCCTGTCTCAAATAAATCGCGACCAGAGTCGCAAAAGCGGGATACATGCAGAGCAGGTATACGCCGCGCTTGCTCTGCGGAAGGTTGTAGAAGATCACGACGGCGGCAAACCAGACGAAGATGTATTTGAGGCGCGAATCGGCGGTGAGCGGCGTGCGCGCGACCTGGACGCCGACGATCGGCAGCAGAAACGTCCACGGCATGAAGCCGGCCAGGAGCGCGAGCTCCATATAATAGAAGGGGTGGATGTGGCCTTCGTGAAAATCGCTGCCGCCAGCGAAGCGAAGCAGATTTTCGGCGAGAACCTGCTTGCGAAAAAAATCGGGCCCTCCTTCGATCAGCGCCGCGACGTACCATCCTCCCGCGAGCACTAGCACGACGATCGCGCCGCGGACGAGATTCATCTCGCCGAGAAAGCTCCAGCGTTTTTCGAGAGCGATCCATATCAGGGCGACCAGGCCAGGAAGAATCAAACCGATGGGACCCTTGGTCAAAACTGCCAGCGCGATTGCGACGTAGAGAAGCATCCGCCGGCGGGTCAAACCTTCGGCCATCAAAATAAATTCGAAGAACGCGACTTCCATGAAGAAGGTCAGCGTCATATCGACGCGGGCGCCCGTCCCAGCTTGCAGGTATTGAAAAGTAGTGCCGAGTATCAGCGCGGCGATCAGTGCGGTCACATCGTCGAACAGGCGGCGCACATAGAAGTAGCAAACGATCACGCCGGCGATAGCGAGACCGGCGGACGGCAGCCGCACGGAAAATTCGTTCACGCCGCCCGCCACGATCGAGACAAGGGCTGCGATCCAATGCATCAGGAGAGGCTTGGAGGGAATTTCGACGCCGGCACGCTGCGGCAATATGATGCCGCCGCCGTGAACGATATCGAAAACGGTGACGGCCTCGCGCGGCTCGCCCTTGGTATAGAGCGGGTAGCCGCCCAGATTTACCAGGTAGAGGGCCACGCCGACGATTAGCAGGATGGGCCATGCGTGGCGCGGCTCGGCGATGTACTGGAGCCAGTCCGGCGGAGCTTTGCTGGTCTCGTCGCTCGGAGGTGGAGTCGGCTCGGAGTCGGCGCGCACAATCTGTTCGGGCACGAGAGGCAGAAACCTAACCCCTAAACCCCTTCCCATACGGGAAGGGGGGCAATCGCGGAAGGAGGGTGGACTGGAATGGCTAGTATTCGGTTTTGACGCGGGCGCGGCCGATGTCGTCATAGACGTAGACGTCGGCGGGATTTTCGTCGCGCGTTTTTTTGTGCGAGCCGTCGCAAAAGGGTTTGTTCTTCGAAAGTCCGCACGCGCAGATGTAGATTGGCAGCTCGGTGCCTTCCGGTACTTCGTACGGTGAGTTCTTTTCGTGTCTGATCATTCGAGCCATGAACAATTCCTCGCGTAATTTTTTGTTTTCGTGCGCGCTGCAACTTCGGTGCGGCAGCATCTGAGGGTCACTTAAGACCACGCGGGTCGCAGAGTCAAATGACAATTATTCGGTGCCGGCGTTGCGCTTCAGATAATCGAGGATCGACGCGCGCTCCTCTGACGTCAGCGGGCGCATGCCGGCCGCTTGAATCTTCGTTTCCATCATCGTGACTTGCGTGTCCCACATCGCGGCCGTCATTTCGTGCGGAGGGTAGGGCACGTGGCAGTTGCCGCATCGACTTACGTAGAGCTGCGCGGCGGGGCTGGTCGCATCGGGCAGTGACGCGGGTTTGCATCCTGAAATGACGAGGCCCACGAACGCGAGAATGAATGCGGCGCGCAGACTTCGGTTAAGCGGTCGGAATGCGCGCATCGGGAAAGCGGATAGCAAGCTGGTGGCGGAGGGAGCCGATCAGTGCGCGGCGGTCATTTTCGTCGAGAGGCACCTTGCGTTCGGATTCGGGTCGCAGCCAGATCGGTCCGCGCCGTAGTTCCTCGGGTTCGTTTTTGCTGCGCGGCAGCAGATGCCAATGCACGTGCGGCTCTGAATTTCCCAGGCATTCGTAGTTCATCTTCCACGGCTGGACGACGGCGGCGATCGCTTCGGCGACGAGACGCATCTCGTCTGACAGCAGCCGCGCTGTGTCCGCGGGCATCAGATAGAGCTCGGTCGCGTGGAGTTTCGCGAATAGCACGCAATAGCCGCGATAGAATTGCTGATCGCCGAGGATCACGTAGCAGCTTTTCAGCTCCGCAATAAAATCGGGGAAGGCGCCGGCCTTGATGCGACCGATCATCGCGCAGATTCCGCACGCGGGCTTTGTCGAGGTCATGCTGAGGCTGCGGCCGGGACCTCGACCAGCTTGATAGTCGCGCCTTTAAGCATGTCGGCTACGGTATGCAGCTTGTACGGACGCGCATAGTACACCGTGCGGACGCCGGTGTTGATGAGCACCTTGAGGCAGTGGATGCACGGCGTGTGAGTGACGTAAATGTCGGCGTCGCGGATCGCGGCACCGTTGCGGGCTGCTTGCGAGATCGCGTTGATCTCGGCGTGGATGGTGCGGTAGCAGTTCTGCTCGAGTTCACCGTCGGGCGTGCGCGATTCGTAGATGAGGCATCCGACTTGGGTGCAATGCGGCAATCCTGCCGGCGATCCGTTGTAGCCGGTCGCAAGAATACTGCGGTCGCGAACGATGACGGCGCCGACCTGGGCGCGCAGGCAGGTCGAGCGCTCCGCGACCTCGCGCGTAATCGTCATGAAGTACTGGTCCCAGCTCGGACGATTGGGCCTCGGCGGATGATTCGGTTTGATAGTCGGAATTTCGGCCAATACCTTCCCTCGATCGCTCGGTTACGCGCGCTCAGATTTTAACATGACCGAGTTGCCGCAGCATCTGATCGTAGTGCGGCATGTGATGGATTATTTCCTGGCTGTGGCTATTTTCCTCGGTCGGCACCGGCGCTTCGGGCTGCACGAAGGAGAGCGGCACCGGGCTGAACGTGACGATGAAGAGCGCGACCGTAGCCCACGCGGCGAGGGCGCGGCGCGGATTCAACGGCGTGTCGCGATCGATGGTCGAGGGATGTCCCAATCCAAGCGCCATCACCAGCACTGCCCATAGCAGCCAGCCCCACCAGAGATTGTAGCCGAGCGCGAGCGGCACCAGCACCATCAGCACGCATGAGATAACGAACAGCACCGAGATCGTGCGATGACGGCGTGGGAACAGCGCGTAGATCACGTGGCCGCCGTCAAGCTGTCCGACCGGAAGCAGGTTCAGCGTGGTGACGAAAAGCCCAAGCCATCCGGCGAACGCGATCGGACTGAGATTCACGTTGACCGTCGAAGGATCGACGCCGAGCACCAGATGAGAGAGGCCCAGGAACAAGATTGAGTTGCCGAGCTCGAGGCCGCCGGCGGATTTGTCCAGCGGCGTCACGTCGGAAAGATAGAGCCCGATGACGACCGCGGGTATCGCGAGCATCACACCAGCCCACGGGCCGGCGGCGCCGATGTCGAACATCACGCGGCGAGTGCGCGCAGGCTCGCGCATCCGGATGAACGCGCCGAAAGTGCCGATGATGAAAATCGAAGGTGGCGCCGGAATGAAGTAAGGCAGGGAGGCATCGACGTTGTGGTAGCGCGAGGTCAGGTAGTGGCCCATCTCATGCGCGAACAGAATCATCAGTAGCGGAATCGAGAACGAGAGGCCCGAACGCAGCGCCGCAATCGCGAGCAGCGGATGCATGAAAGATACGTCCTCGCCATTCATGTACGCGCCGGCGGTCGTGGTGGTCAGGAAGGTGAGCAACAGCAGCACAAGGTTGAGCGGCGGAATTCGCGGGCGGTCGAGCGCGCGAGCGGCCGGTTCAGCCGGCGCCGTATAACGCGGAATCTCCGTCAGGACGGTGGGGGCGTCCTTGTGTGTGATTATTTCATCCATGATTCAAATGCGGCCTACGTCCGCGATCAGAGATACCGATGTGCCGGGTCCAGCAGCGAAGTGTGTGGCAGCGTTGCCGTCGCGAATTGCGACTTCGAGCAGGCCGAAGCTTCCGAATATTGCGAGAGGAACACCTTTGGGCGCGTCACCATAAGCGTCAAGTATTCGCATCGTCGCGCCACTTTTGATCCTAACGGAAAGGGATTTGTGGCGAAAGCGAGTGCCGAACCGCTCGGCCGTAGGGCGATCGATATTGCTCACCAGATTGCCGAAGCCGTCGACGTAGATCACTTCGCCGCGCACCCGGCGCGGTGACTCCACCGAACACGGCAAGTCGAGCGTTACGATCGAGTCCGGGTCGAGGGTTGGCCCCAGCGCGGAAATCGGCGTGCCCCGCCACAGATACGCCGCGGCGGGTGCGAAGATGTCGCGGCCGTGAAAGGTAGCACTCACGTTGGTAAGACGATGGCGGGCCGACGTTAGTTTCACGATTCTCGTGATACCGGCATCATTCGCGGCAAGCCAAAGCAGACCGTTGTCAGGCCCGACGAAGCGGGCGCCGGCGCGGGTTTCGATGGCAATCGGCGAGCGCGCGGTGCCGACGCCTGGATCGACCACCGCGAGAAATACCGTGCGCCTTGGAAAATAGCGCCACGATTCGCGTAGCGCGATCGCTCCCGCGACCGTGCATTGTGCAACGACGCCGTGCGTGATGTCGATCACGCTGGCTCCAGGAGCAATCGATGCGATGACCCCCTTCATTACCCCGACGTAATGGTCGCGGTAGCTGAAATCGGTTAATATCGCGAGGGGAAAGGGGCGTTGCACGAGCGTCGGCATCGCAGATAGTAGACCGCGAAACCATGCTGGCGCGCAATTTCCTGACTTCGAGTCACGCAGCAACAGATCCAGATCAATGAAGCGCAACTTTCTGTCGGGCGTATGGCGAGGACAGGCCGGAGCACTACTGCTGATAGCTGTCGCATTGGGCGCGACGCTCAGATTTTTTCGGCTAGGCTCGCGTGAGTTGTCGATTGACGAATCGCTTTCGTGGGCCGAGTCTTCCGGGCACAACATCAAGGCAGTTTTGCGCGTGCAGCATCAGTTGGATTCGGGCAAATTCCCGATTTACGAAATCGCGCAACACGGATGGATGCGGGTTTTCGGTGAAAGCGAAGCGGCGATGCGGTCGTTGTCGGCGCTGATCGGTTCGCTGTCGATCGTGCTGGTCTTCATCCTGGGTGTGGAATTGATGTTGGCGGCTACATCGCGGCGAGCGGACGAAAGCGACGAAGGCCGCATCTACATTGTGGCGGCGGTGTGCGCACTGATTTTTGCGGTTGCGCTTCCGTCGGTGGAGATCGCGCGCCAGGCGCGGATGTATTCGATGATGCAGGCGTGGATTCTCGTGCAGATAATCTTTCTGCTCCGCGCGCGTCGGCTAGGCGGGCTGGCGAATTACGCTGGTCTCACAATTTTTTCGGCGATTGCTGTCGCCACCAACTTCACGGCGGCGCTGGTGATTCCCGCCGAAGTGCTGTGGTTGATTTACCTGCGGCTTGTCTATGCGCCAAGCGATGAGACGACCCGACGCTCGACAGAATGGATGATGGGGGTCGCGCTCGCCGCCTCGATAGTGTTGTTGCTGCCGTTTTTTGCCGGTTTGCGATACGGCGTCGAGGGCGTAGCGCGGGGTGATTACGATTGGATCAAACCGCCGGGTCGATGGGAACCGATAGCGACGTTCGAGAGCGCACTCGGCACCCTGACATTTCCGCTCTTGGCGATATTCTCAATTTTGGGCGGGCTTCGGCTTTGGCGCTCGTCTCGAGATCAGGCAATGCTGCTGATTCTCTGGATCGTGGTGCCGCCGATTATCCTCTTCGCCGGATCTTATTTGATTACTCCGATGCTGATTACGCGATACCTGATATCCTCTTTCGTTCCCTTGTTTATACTCACTGCAATAGGTATTGAGTCCGTACAATCGCGACAACTCCGTTCAGTTGCATTAATCGCAATAGTCAGTCTCTGTGTACTAAGAGCGTCGGCGGATTTAAGGGCAGGAGACAACCGCTGGCGCGACGCGTGCGAGATAGCGCTATCGAATTCCTGTGCGAGGCAGTGTGTCGGCGCCAGCAGCGAGGTCTACCTGGTTAGCTATTACATGCCTGCAGCGAATCGTCGTACCGTGAAAATAGTCCGCTTTCCTTTTGACGAAGCCGAACATAAAGCGCCCCGAGTCGTGATTCTATCGCCGACTGTGTCGCCCGAAGAGGCCGCCGCGATACGCCGGGAGTACCCGATAATCGTCTCTAAATTCAAAAATATTACCGTGGTTTCGCGGCCCGCAGGTTGTCTGCAGAAGGCTCCGATCAGTTAGTCGCGAGGTGCTACCGAAACGTAGCGGTTGCCGCGCTCATAAAAACGCCATCGCTTCGATGCCCAAATGCCGGCGTAGTCCACGTTGATTCTCGGGGAGCGGCCGATTCGCCCAACCGAAACTTCGGAATGCTCCAGGTAGAGCCGTCCACCACATAGATCGCGTCCATAGTCGGCGCCCGTAATAGCCAGTGCATTAGTTAGTTTGCCGGGGCCATTAGTCAGTTCACGAGAATCGGGTGGCTTGCGTCGCCGCCGCGCCATCAAAGGAATACCTCGCAGCGGCTCGATTGCTCTGATCAGTACTGCGTGCGGCTCGCCATCGGCAGTAGTCACAAGGTTCAATGCCCAACTGATTCCGTATAGCAAGTACACATACGCGTGACCTGGCGGCCCATACATGACGGCGGTTCGTTTTGTAAGTCCGCGCGCGCTATGAGCCGCAAGATCGAGTGGACCGCGATACGCTTCGACCTCGACCACTCGGCCGGCTGCGACGCCTTCGGAGGTACGATGTACGAGAATTTTACCGATACATTCGCGCGCGACCAGCAGTACCGGGCGTGCGTAAAACTCACGCGGCAGCTTTCGCGACGGGCTCATCGCGACTTTTATTGCAGTTGTGGAAAGCAGGGCAATTCGGGCGTCAGAGTGTAACTGTACTTTCGTCCGCGCCAGGTAAACTCCCCTTGCGGCGCGCCGAACACCCCTCTGATGGCGTCGGATTTTTCGCTCTCCGCGAGGCTCTGGCTCTGAACTGGAGCGTAGGCAAGGAAGTGGCTGGAACCCGATGCGAGCGCAGGATCAACGGGCGGCTGGAAGTCGAGCTTGTCGAGGCCAGGCTTGGGCGCCCAGCCGCCGGCAGAGGCATCGGGAGCCTTTACGAAAACCCAGCGGTGCTCCGAGCCATTTCCGATGAGCGTCCATTGGCGGCTCTCGACGGCGCCCTGGTTGATCCGAAGTTCCTCGACGCCGGGCGTGGCCGCGGCGAGCTGATCGCAACTCTGCTGTGTGGCTCCGCCGGGATTGCTCGCGTTATCTCGAAGGGCCGTCTGCTGCGTGGCGTAACTTTCCAACTGCTGCTCGGTCGGAGGGTTTGCGGAATTCGACTTCGCTCCAAAAAGAGAGCATCCGGCGGATGCCAGCGTCAGCGCCCCGACGATTAGCGAAACAATAGTTAGATGGAGCGAAGGTCGAGACGCACTCGCGGCGACGGCCGGAAACCGATGGCTCATACGTGAGACTTTTCGATCGGAGGCAACGAAGTCAATCCCGAGGTGTGCTTGTATTCGCAGGAGGGTTGATTCAGGCGAAGTTGGCGAAGACTCAATTGACACTTCGCAAGGCGGTACCTAGACTCGGCCCAGAGCGGGTGTAATTCAGTGGTAGAATGCCAGCTTCCCAAGCTGGACGTCGCCGGTTCGACCCCGGTCGCCCGCTCCACGATTTCCCCTTGTAGTATCAGCGGTTTGCGACGATCGGCGGCTTGCGCCGCGGACGCTGGGAGCGTCCGCGGCAGCCATTTTCTGGCATTTTTCTGGCAAAATTTGCGGGAACTTGGCGGAAAGCTGGTGAGCTAGAGTGCCAACGCGCTCCGGCTTGCGCGACCATCGCGCGTAGTGCCGGATGATCATTTCGAGATTGGTGTGGCCCATCTGATGCGCGACATATTGTGGATTTTCTCCGCGCGAAAGTTGTAGTGCGGCGAAGGTGTGACGGCATTGATAGATCGTGCGGGCTCGCAGACGCGCCCTGATCAGAATTCGTTTCCAGTTTCGATCTCTGAAGTTCGTGAGATCGACCGGGCCGCCAACATCGTTCAGGAAAACGAGCTCGCCGCGCATCTGCGTGCGCGCTCGCTGCTCCTCGAGCTCCACGATTACTGGATCGAGCGTGTCAACGTCGCGCTCACTCGACGCCGTCTTCGGCAATCCGATTCCGCCGAAGCGATGAATTGTTCGACGGATTTTCAGAATGCGCCGGCCGAAATCCACATCTTGCCAACGAAGCGCGAGAGCTTCGTTTGGTCTGAGCCCGCAGAAGATCAGCACGGTGATGATTGCGCGATCCTGGCCGGTGGCGCTGTTGATTAGCCGCTCCGCCTCTTCCAACTCGAACGGATCAACCTCTGCTTTCGGTTCGCGAAGATTCTGGACGAACAGCATCGGGTCTTCGGGAACCAGCTTGCGACGCTTCGCCGTCGCGAAGATCGTTCGCAATCGCGCAATGATCATGTTGATCCGGCGCGGTCCGACGGGTTGTCCGCTGCGAGTCTTTCGGCGGGACATCTCGCCCATGAAGAGATGGATGTCGCCGTCGTTGACCTCGTCCATTCGCTTCTGCGCCAGTGACGATGGAAGAAGCAAAGCCTTGATCAGCCGCTCGTAATCGTAGGCGGTTGCGAGCGTTAGGATCGCGCGGCGCTCTTCGAGCCACGCTTCGGCAAATTTGCCAAGTGACGGAACCTCAGGCTTTTCTTCGACGGGCATAGGCGTTGGCGCCTGTGCTTGCGGCTTCATCCCGAATCGCTCAAGCCTGTGGCTTTCCGGGAAACGGACCGCGTAGTCGAACTTGCCTGCCTTGAGCTCGCACTCAATCTCGTTGACTGTACGCGCTCCCGTTCTTCGATTGTCGCGAGTGTCGTCGAGACCGAGATACTCTCGGCAACGAACGCCGTTGAACTGGAAAGAAACGAGCAGCCTTCCGTGATCGCTTTCAAGCCGCGCCATTTTCGCCTCTCCTCATCACCGCCGCCTCAAACGTTGGCCAATGAATCACAACCTTGCGTCCGACGTGGCAGACACCTTCGCGGGGTCCGAGTCGGCCAAGGCTGATCCAATTATAGAGCGTCTTCACGGCCAAGCGCGAACGATCTGCAGTCTCTGTGATATTGAGGTAGTCGCGCGTCTCGGGGCTGGGGGAAACTTGAGCGTCAGGCATTTGCGGAGTCCTCCTGATTTGGTGTGTCCACCTCCACTCCGCCACACCTCTGCCGGTTCGCGTATGGTGCAAGTCAGGGACCTTCGGGGATGTGGACGATCGCGGCTCGCGGGGCGACGGACCAACAGCAAAAAGTGTGCAGTGTGCAGATTTCGCACACACACTTTCGCGTCGAGTTCCCGCATTTTCCGGGCGCGTCGGCTCGAATCACGGTTGTCAGGATGCATGCAGGATTTCCGCGCATCGGTTTCCGCAGATCTCGAAATCAGTCTCTGTGAAAGGGGCCTTCTACGCGAGTGGGCCGAACTTGGCCTCGATTGTGGAGCGAAGCTTCGGAATCTGCGTGGCTACCAGGCGGAGCCATACTTCGATGCGGGTTGCTATGACTTCTTTCTCTTCCCGCCACCATCCTCGCTCGATCGCAACGAGTCTCGCCTTGTCAGGAGACCAGACCAAGTTCTCTCTAAATGTCGGAAACAGCCACACAGCGCCGCCGCTTAAACCTGCGGGATGCGGCAGTCCAGCTTTCTTAAGGCTGTCGTCGTGAGGAGGATACTCGATGCCAATTACGCGTGGATCCTGAGCGGCGGGACGCATCGGAAGAGGAATGACCAGCGTTAAAAGGCCGTCGGACTCGGCGAGCGGGCGGTGCTGGGCATGCGCCGGCTTTTCGATATTTTGCGCGGGATACCCTTGAAGAAAACAGACTTGAGGTTCTGACTGTTCCGTCAAGGGCGCGATCTGATTTAGGTGAACGAATCGAACCCGCTGGGCTCGCGCGCACTGTTGCGGATCCAGCTCGAGACACGCGACATCTTCGTCCTCAGTGTTGGTTGGATATCCGATACGGCAGACACGGAGTGCTTCCGCGTTCCGTTCGCCAGCTGGCACAATCTCTATCCGCGGGGGATCTAAATGCCGGACGTTATGCGCAGCTGTCGCAGCCAGATAGCGATCCTCTATCTTGAGGCATACGACTGAGCCGATCTCCAACATCTCGGGCTGCTCACGTAGGAGTAGAGCCGCAGAACGATCGGAGACGTACTCGTGAAAACTTACCGCCGCGGCGCCTGCCGCGTCGGTCGTTCGGATACCGGCTCTCTCCAGAAGCTTCAAACTGAACCCAAATGGGGCGCTCTAAGTTCGCAGGCTATCCAAGCACCTCGAAGTGCTCGTCGATTGGGAGTTTGCCCTGGATAAGTAACCACTGGCCGGGCAGACACTCCTGTACGGCATGCGTCAGAACTCCAGGCGCGGGACTACCGAGTTCGCTTGTGGACTCGCCTTTCTCGTTCAACCGAAACTCGCGATACACGTTGCCGCTTTGAAATGCGTAGCAGCCATCAATCGGTACAGAGATGGTTCCATCATTCAGCATCATCTGCGTAGGCTTCGTCGAAACGCCGCCGACGATTGTCCGGATGCTCATAGGGTGCGGCAGTGTTGCGGACCAAGTCTCGAACTTAACGGTTCCCGCAAATGCAAGGTAGTGAGTGATGATAGACTGGCTGGTCTTCAAGTCTCTAGATACAGTTGGTTGATAGAGAATTACTCCATCTATCGGACTGTCCGGAGTGTCCGAGAAGTATTGGCGTACGGTTTTTTGGCAAATGACGACGGATCCGGACGGAGGCAACCGGATGAATGCGGCGCGGCAGACCTGTGGGGAGCCCGGACCCGGATGCGCCGCAAAGTTCGCGCACGCCGCTTCAACTTTTGCAATCAGATTCTGCTGCTCATTTTTGTGAAATGGCACTAGCACCAGCATCACATACGATAGATATTGCGCGCTCAATGGTGAAAAGGAGTCGGCTAGTGGGTGAATCATAGCCCCCCATATGTTGTTTATCGCAAAGGGGGCCGAGCTGGCGCCACTGCGCGCTTCGGTGAATGAGGAAATAGCCGAGCGCAAAGAGTTCCAGTCTGATTGAGATGGAAAAGTCGTTGCCAAAATTCGAATTCCGAGGCCATTCCGCGATGTACGTTGCATCGCGGAAGCAAATGTCGCCTCTACCAAGCGAGACTGCCGAACTATCTCGCGCTCATGAACGGAGTCTCCATAACTCTTGAGCGATAGCAGTAGTCGTTGGCCGCCTTGAAAAACTATCTCGCCGTCGTAACCAGGATTGCTGTCGCGCGCACAAGTGACCTTCTGGTCGCCAGCCTCGAAAAGGCTCAGTCCGATCAGTTCGAAAACTGCACCGCTTCGATTGTTGTCATCGGCCGTCTTAATTTTGTTAACGGTTTTCTGAACCCAGCGCTCGTTTTCTGATTCAAGCCTCTGGAGGGCGTCTCCCAGAATCACAAGCTCGTCTGTCGCGAGCCCATCCTGTCGATGCCAGATTCTCTGCACAGGGTTCTTACTGCCTTTCTCCAACCAATTCTCGCCAAACCATTCGACGACGGAAGCGAGTTTCGCGTTGATTTCAGCGTCAGCGACATTCCGGAGCGGATTGTTACGACCGCGCAAAAAGTTCCCCTTTTCTTGGTTCTCAGCCCTCGATCGCAAGATAGCGGAAACACACGCTCGCCGCAGGATGAGCGTGGCAGAAATGCGAGGGCTGGGCCGCTGGACACCATTTCGAAAATGGGGCCTTTGGGATGAAGCCTGAGAGAAACATTTTCTGGGTAGACAAATCGTAACACGATGTGCATCCTTTAACAGCGCAGACCGTCGTGCGGCGTTCAGGAGTTCACGGCTGCGAAACGGGCGGAACTACCGGTTCACAGGTTTAAACTTCGGGTTCAGCTTCCGACGTGGACCCTTGGTGCCGTCCGCAGTTTAGGGCGTTATTGGAGTAGTGAGAGGGCGTTAGAGGTACTCGACCTGAGGTGGTGGTGGACGCGGTAGCGGAGAGACTCTGATGCTTGCGTCCAATGTTTGTTGGCGGATCGCAAGCGATTCTCCGCGTGCAGGAGCTGATCGACAAGGCTGCTCGATCAGGATCTACAGTTCTAATCATTGGCGAGAGCGGCGTCGGCAAGGATGTCGCCTCGAACGAGATTCATGCTCGCTCGAAGCGGAGCGGACGATTTCTTGCGGTAAACTGCGCCGCGATTCCTGGCGATCTAATCGAGAGTGAGCTGTTCGGGCACGAACGCGGTGCGTTCACGAGCGCATCCGCCCGGCGGCTCGGGATCTTCGAGCAGGCCAATGGCGGGACCGTCTTCTTGGACGAAATAACCGAGATGAAGCCGGAGCTTCAGCCGAAACTTCTTCGCGTTCTCGAAGACCACAAGATCAGAAGGGTTGGCGGCGAAGAAAGCATCCAGGTTAACGTTCGTGTGATCGCCGCCACTAACCGCCCGCTTCACGAAGCTCTCGAAAGCAGGAAACTGCGGGAGGACTTGTACTACCGCCTTAACGTTCTCAAGATCACGATCCCTCCGTTGCGCGAGCGACTTGAGGACCTCGATTTGCTTGTTGCCCACTTCGTTGAGGAACTCAATCAGGAGCACGGAAAGGATGTTGACGGCCTCGACGCCGAATCTCTGGCCGCGTTCAGGGCGTACGATTGGCCGGGCAACGTGCGGGAGCTTCGGAACGCGATCGAGCGGGCCGTAGTCACGCGAGAGCAAGGCCGGATAGCGCTCCACGATCTTCCCGAGGAATTTTACGAGGTCAGGCACAGCGAAGCTGAGTTTGTCGTCCGCGTTGGATCGACGCTGGAAGCGGTAGAGCACGAACTCATCCGGAGGACGTTGGAGGCGACGGGTAACAACCGCAGTCGCGCTGCGGACATTCTTGGAGTTTCGAGGCGCTCACTCTACGTCATGCTGCACAAAAACGGATTCCAGCCACGAGAGCGAAGGTCCAGCCGATCTAACGATCGGAATCCGAGAACCTGAGCAGCATCGGCCGCGTGGAAGACGGCAGCATATGGCATCGCGAGAGGTTTCCCGGAGCGACTGCGGATCACGCTTTGATACAAATGCTCGGATGGTCCGCAGATTGATCCGAGGAAATCTCCACCGGTTGTCTGAGGATCAGGGTTTGTGCGGAAATGGCATGCCTCCGGTTTTCGGACCGGATTGAGGAAAATCTTTCGCTCCAAGGCGTGCCTTCAGGTCCGGGAATTTTGCTCCGCCATACCAAATGACCTGCCCTTGATGTTTTTCTGAAAGGAGATCGACGCCTCCCGAAGTACTCAGAAACAGGAGAAGGCCATCCACTAGCGGGACGAATTTGACCAGCCGATCGAGAGACCGTTCCCAACGATCCGCGATTTTTGTTTGCGGCACCGGATGGCCTCCGCTGGCTACGCGCTTTGCTACGCGCTCTTTTGAAACCTTCGCGCTCTCCAGCGCCAGATAAATGATTCCAACTTGGTATCCTTGCCGCTGCGCATGTTGGATTATGGGTTCGTATTTGTCGCTGCTAAGGACTGTTTCGACGGCTACGTTTTCTCCAGCATCGATGCATTTGACGACCTGCGAAGGAATCTCTTTCGCAGCCCAGTAGTCGGCCGCATCCCGTGTGACACCAGGGTTGCCAGAGTAGTAGGCCCTAGCAGCATCATCAGGATTCAGCAGCCGTACTGGGCCACCCGGGAAAAGCTTGAGGGCGTTCTGGAAATCCGGCGAGCCCGTGAAAGTGGTTTTACCAGCACCATTTGGACCGGCAATGAGGAGGAACCAAGCCAAGAGAGAAAGACGCTAGCTCAGACGGTATCTCGGATCCTCGTCTTCTGAGGAAGGATCCTCGGGATCTATGCCGAACGCTCGGAGACGCGCTTTGGCGCCCTGGATCGCACGATTGGCAATTTCCGTAAACCAAAGAGCACCGGAATGTGAGAACAACGTGGCGAACGTACGCCCGTCCTCAGCCCGGCGCTCTTCCGTTTCGGCCTGCGGGTGTGATCGAGATTCCCTTGTGTAGAAAGAACTCATCGTGTCTGTAAGGTTATCTCAATTGCGAGGGGTTGAACAGGGCCCCCTAGAAGGCCAAGCCGCTTCGGGATTCTTCGATAAGACCGAAGACTCTACGGAAGTAACCGCTCAGGATTAGTTGCTGGGGGGACTTGCCGTCTAGCGCTCTGATCGGGGTCCGAAACCACGCCCGAGTTCCCCGCAGATCCTCACGCATTATCTCGAAGACCTCTTGCGTCAACGAAGCGAGGGCGGCGAGCTTTTCCTGGTGCACCGGCGATGCGCCAAAGCGGGAAATTGTTGAGGCGTCCCTATCCAGATAACGCGCGATGTCGCTTACGGTCCAGTCGAGCAGATGTGCGATCTTCGCAGCTTCGTATCGCCCGTTCTCGTCTGTTGCATCTCTCAAGATTCGCGCTTCGTGGAACGCGGTCGCGGCTTGTGTGTGCGATCTGACCATCGGTCGGCCTCCGGAAGTTTGGCGGTTGCCTCTCTTTCTAAGGTCAGCTTATCGTCACAGACTTAGCAGGTCAAACGCATATAGACAGCATCTTGAAAGCATGAGAAATTATCGTGGAGTCCACCCGCGAGGCGTGGAAAAATACGGTCGGCGAGTCGGACGAATGAACGCTCAAAACACGAAAGCTCTGGTCGAATCGTTTCCGGTGCTATACTGTGGAGCCGACCGCCCGAGGGCCACCGACAGCGCTCCGCGATTCTTCTTCGAATGCAGGGACGGTTGGTTCAATCTCATCTTTCGACTATCGGAAAAACTGGAGCGCAGCGCACGCCGTTGTGGCGCTGCGCCGGATTCAACAGATTGGCCGCGTGCACTTCAAGTCAAGGAGAAGTTCGGAACGCTGCGGTTCTATGCGATGCCTGCGACGGACGAGTTTTCAAGGCTAATCGACGAAGCTGAAAAACAGAGCGCGAGAATCTGTGAACTTTGCGGCGGGCCCGCGAAGCTCCGAGAAAAGGGACGCTGGTATAAAACCCTTTGTGATCCATGCGCACGCGAGTCTGGGTATTCTGAAATTCGGCGTCCTTAGATTGTGTCTGCACGGCCTCAGGACTGCGCCCGCTGGAAAGGCCCGACGCATTGCGGGCGGCTGTGTGCCGCTATCGAGCAGGCCTTCCTGATGGGCTCCGGGTGAACAGAGCCTTCACCTCATCCGACCGGAAGCGGACATAGTGGCCTAACTTTACGGAGGGCAATTCGCCGAGCCTAGCTTGTTCTCTTACCCATGACTCGGGAACGTTTAAGATTTTCGCCATCTCAGGGGCGGTCAGCAATTGACCGGAAGGTTGAGAGGCGGGGTCACTGTCGGTCGGTTGGCGTAGGAGCATCGATAGCAAGACACTTTCAAGAGCTTTGAGCGTGCCGATGCGTGATGCGAGCTGGATGTAGAGTTGCTGGATGGCTCCGCGCGTTAGCCCAACGGAGCGTGAAGGATCGGCGAGCAGATCATCAATGGTCACAGGCGTTTGTGGCATGGGGATAGCGGTACCTCTCGTGTTTTCGCAGTTGTTTCTACTTCGCGCTCTTGTTGTTTTCGGCGAATTCCGCTGCGGCAGTTGCCTCTCAGTGGGGCTTACATTCGTAGGGCCGTTTTGGCTTCGCGGTGGATACTTAGGCTGGTTCCATAGAAAGTTGTTGCTCCTCCAGGGGTTTGAGATACGTCTTATTTATCAAATGTGATTGGATAATATGGCTAAGTTCCAAACTAGACGGTTGGTTTGATCTTATGCTAATATATCAAATGTGGCTGGACAGCGAGCCCAACACTTAAACCTACTCCAGAAGCAGCTCCCCGAGGGGCTGGTCGTTACTTCGTCCTGGCTCATACGGCACGGCTATTCCCGTCAGCTCGTCAGCCATTACGTGCGGAGCGGCTGGCTGCGGCAACCGACACGCGGCGTCTATCAGCGGCCCCGCGGCTCCTTAACCTGGCGGCAAATCGTGATCTCGCTTCAGACGATTCTGAAAGAACCTCTGGTGGTTGGCGGACGTACCTCGCTCGAAGTACAGGGGTATGCGCACTACCTTCGGCCAACGATGAAAGAGGTGTACCTCTACGGACCGGAACCGCCGCCAAATTGGCTCAACAGGCTGCCGGGCAAGGTCCGTTTCATCTATCGCTACAGCGGCAGGCTTTTCTCGGCCGAAGCGGATCAAAGGTCGTTCACGAACTTGATCAAGGGCGTTAAGGCGCAACCGAGCCGAGGGGCGGACGCTGGCTTTCTCGTCCAGCCTTGGGGGGAGTGGGATTTGGGCCTCGCGCTGTCGGCGCCCGAGCGGGCGATTCTTGAGTTGCTCGATGAGTTGCCGGGGCGAGAAAGTTTTGAACACGCGGACAAGCTGATGGAGGGGCTCTCGAATATGCGTCCGCAGCAGCTCCAAAAGCTGCTGGCTCGCTGTCAAAGCATAAAGGTGAAAAGGCTTTTCTTCTTCTTCGCCGACCGTCATCAGCACGCGTGGTTGAAACGGATCGATCGGGCCGCAGTTGACCTCGGCAAAGGCAAGCGCATGCTTGCGAAGGGTGGCAAGCTAGATCTTGCGTATCAGATAACGGTGCCCCGAAACCTCGATGCCGTTCAGTGAAGTCTATCGCAAGCAGGCCGCGCTCGTCGTGCGAGCCCTGCCCGAAGTTGCGCGCGAAGACTGCTTCGCGCTCAAGGGAGGCACGGGCATCAATCTGTTCATTCGCGACATGCCGCGTCTGTCGGTCGATATCGATCTGACGTATTTGCCCGTTCAAATCTCTCGCTGCTATCGACGCCGCTATGAGGCGGATCGAGCAAGGGATAAAGAAGAGGATCCGCGGGTCGCGAACGACGCACGAGCTGCTCCGCCCGGAAGGCATCGCGACAAAACTACTGGTGCGCGCCGAAGGCGTGCTGATAAAGATCGAAGTGACGCCGGTTCTGCGTGGCTCCGTCTACCAGGCCGAACTCCGCGCCGTTTCTTCAAGCGTTGAAGAGGCTTTCGGGTTTGCAGAAACGCGCGTCGTTTCGTTCGCCGACATCTATGGCGGAAAAATCGTGGCGGCTTTCGACCGCCAGCATCCTCGCGACATCTTTGATGTGCACCATCTTCTGCAAAACGAGGGCATAGACGATTCGTTGCGACGCGCCTATGTCGTCTATCTCGTTAGTCACGACCGGCCGATGTTCGAGGTATTGGCAGGAACCCGGCGAGACATCAGCAAAGAATTCAACCACGGGTTCGAAGGGATGACGGCCGAGCGGGTGTTGCTACGCGAGCTGGTTGACGCCCAGAAGGAGATGATCGAGCTGGTTGTCGGACGGATGCCCGAGGAGCATCGTCGTTTTTTGATTTCGTTCGAGAAGGGAGAACCGGGCTGGTCCCTGCTTGGCCTTCCAGAAGCGGCCGGCCTTCCTGCGGTCAAGTGGCGGGAAAAAAATCTCGGCGGATTGACCAAGAGGAAACGTGCGGAGTTGGTGTCACGACTCGAAGATGTGCTTTTTCACTCGGACGGGTGATGGGAAATAACGGCGCGCCCGCGCAACGCGCGGGCGCGCCGCGCGCAGCCTACTCTTGGCAAGTGCGGTTGAGGATATAATCCGCCGCGCGCTGTGCCTGGGCGGCAGCATGAATCAGAAGCCTGCGATCGTCGCGAAGTTTCTTCAGCCAGCCGGAGACATAGGCGGCCTGATTCGGGAGGACGGCGTTTGAGATTCCAGCTTCCGCGCAAAGAAATGCCGCTCCAAGCTCCGCGACCATTTCCTCGCGCGAGTATGTTGGCGAGCCAAACGGGGCCGCCTCGGCGACAGATTCGCGATTCAATCGTTTCGGCGAACCACACGCATGGATGATTTCGTGATCGAGGGTTGCATAAAATTCTTCGACGGACTCGAAGAGACTGCGCGGCGGCAGAGTGATTCGATCGGTGATCGAGCTGTAGAACGCTTTTGAACCTGCGTACTGAATTTCCGGCGGGTTGGGCATTCCGGCGATGATTCGCTCGGCCGCTTCGATCGGATCGTGCTCGTGCGTTTCGATCTTCGGAAGCTTGTCGATGACGGATTGCGGCAGCTCGCATTGTTCGAGGTTCCAAACCCGATAAAATCTGAGGAGAAAACGCCGGCGCGTGTTCGCCTCGGATTCGCCGTCGGCGAGGTCGTCCGTACGCTGCTTCAAGTCTTCGACTTTCCAAAACACCACGGCGGTAGATTCCTCGCCTTTGCGGACATGGCCGCCGAGTTCGTTCGCTTGGCGGATGGTCAACCAAAACGGCGAAACGTACTTCGACGCAGAAAGTAGGAAAACGTTGACGCCACGATACGGTTTCTTGCTCACAAGATTGCGCGGCAATCCGGTCGTGGTCCACGGTCTGCGCCACGGCGCCACGCCTTGTTCAAGTAGATTGATGATCTTTTCGGTGACAATCGCATACACATCCATTGTCGTAATCTCCAAAATGAAATTGTTGATTTGAGGAGGGAGCCGCTTGCGCGGCTCTCTCCTGATTGATGAGCCTTAGAAGGGGATATCGTCGGACGCTTGCGCCTTGGACGCGTTGCCGTTCGCGCGATTCCCGAGCAAGCGCATTTGCAGCGCCACGATCTCCGTCCGATAGCGCGTGCCGCTCCCGTCCTTCGCCTCGTACTGGCGGGTCGTCAGCCGTCCCTCGACGTAGACCTGGCGGCCTTTGGCTAGAAACTGCTGGCAGGTGTCCGCGAGTTTCCCGAAGGCAACCACGCGATGCCATTCGGTCCGCTTCTGCTGGTCGCCGTTGCGATCCTTGAAACGCGCGGTCGTCGCCAGCGAGAAATTCGCCACGTTTTGACCGGAGTTCGGCAGAGTCCGAACCTGGGGGTTAGCGCCAAGATTTCCGATTACGATCACTTTGTTGACTGACATGATTAGAACCTCCGTTCTTTGTTCCTTGGGTTTCGCTCAATAGCCGTCTTCGTCGATTTGGTGCGCGGCGAAATCGCGTTCGGCCTTTTCCCCATGACCGCAACCGGAGCCGTAGAGGGCTCGATCGCTCGGGTAATAGAAGGCGCGGTCGCCAGCATTGATTGGTGCTTGGCAATTCGGCTCGGCGCACCTAGCCGGATACCGGACGGTGATCCACTTGGGATCGCATTTGAACCTGCGTCGCATCGTTGTGTTCTCCTTTCGCCCGCTTCCCGTCATCGGGCAGGGCATGCTGCGTTTTGCCTTCATTCCCGCGCAACATTTTCGCGGGGACCTCTCACCGGAACTGGAGGTCCCTGCGCAGATTTCTAGATGCGCGAGCGGAGCGGGCGGCAGGACGTGCCAGAGCGAAAGCGGCCCGTCAGGGCTGGCGCGTCGTGCTAGCGCAGCGAACGCCACCACTTAGAGCGGCGCGAAGCGGAGCCGCATGGGCAAAGGGGTAAGGGGAAGGGCGTGACGCGGAGTTTACGGAGCTGCTCGCGGGGCGGCTCACAGCGCAGGGCCGCCTCTTGAGACGTGGGTTTGAAGGGTGCGAGAGGGGCCGGAGCGAAGGTGCCCGCGTTGTAAGAACGGGTGGAGCGTCGTAGTCTGATGATGCTCGTTCGGGGGAGTCGTGGGCAATCAATCGGTGCAGGAAGGCCAAGTCTTGGTCGGTTCGCTTTTCAACGAACCGATGCGGGTCGAAACCGTCAGGCCAGTAAATGGCGACACTTGGAGCGTCGGGCTAGTAGGGGTTCAGTCCGAGCGTTTTCGGAACGTAACGCTGACGGCGGCTGATCTCCAAAAGTTGACGATCCAGGAGACGAATTGCTCTTACGCAGGCGATTCTGAACTCCTGCGGCTCGGACTCCAAGCGTACATGCTCGGTATCGCCTACGAGTTCGACCCGTACTTCGGTCTATCGATTTCCCGTGTAGATCCGCTTCCTCATCAACTCGAAGCTGTTTACGACTACCTGCTCAAGTTGGCGCGGGTGCGATTTCTCTTGGCCGACGATGCGGGTGCGGGCAAAACAATCATGGCGGGTCTCCTCGTCAGGGAGCTGAAGCTTCGCGGGCTGGTAGAGCGGGTTCTCGTGCTGTGCCCGGCAAACCTCACGTTCCAATGGCAGCGCGAACTCAAGGAGAAGTTTGACGAAAAGTTTATCGTTCTGAAGGGCGGTGATATTCGCGAGCAGTTCGGTATTAACCAGTGGCTCGAAAACCGCCAGATCATCACGTCACTCGATCTCGCGAAGCGGGAGACAATTCTGCCTGGTTTGCGGCAGGTCCAATGGGATCTGGTCATCGTCGACGAAGCGCACCGAATGTCGTGGTCTCCACCGGCTCGGAAGACAGCGCGCTACGCACTCGGCGAGCTTTTGCGAGATCACTCCGACCATTTCCTGATGTTGACAGCGACTCCGCACAAGGGCGATCCGGAGAACTTCAGTCTCTTTCTTCAGCTACTCGATCAGGATGCCTATGCAGACGTGAAGTCGATTCGTGAGGCCATCACGCGACGCGTGGCGCCTTTTTATCTTCGGCGCACCAAGGAGGCGATGGTCTATTTTCCCGAGCGACAGGCCGACGGCAGTTGGGTCGCACGAAAGCTTTTCACCAAGCGCGATCCTCGGACCGCAGATTTCACCATCGATGGCGACGAGTTCGATTTGTACCGCGATGTCACCTCCTTCGTGAAATCTCAATCGTCTCGGGCTGCAGCGAAAGGTGATGATCCGCGGGCTCGCGCCGTTGGCTTCTTGATGGCTCTTTATCAGCGCCGACTCGCTTCGAGCGCACATGCTCTTCGGCACTCGCTGGAAAATCGAGCGCGACGTCTAGCGGAAGGATTGAAGCGCGCGCAGGACATTGCGCTGACCGCTTCCGATTTGCCGGACGCAGAAGATATGGAGGAGATGGAAGAGGCCGAGCGCGATCGCATCGAGCGCGTGCTGGAAGCAGTCACACTTGCACAAAACCCTACGCTGGTCCGCGAAGAGATCGCAGATCTCGAGGAACTCGCGAAGCGTGCGGGCGCTCTGGAAGACGCCGAAGGCGAGGCCAAGCTCGCGAAGCTCAAGGAGGTCCTTAAGGAGCAAGGATTCTTCGACGATTCGAGTGAGCGGCTTCTGATTTTCACCGAATTCAAGGACACGCTCGACTACCTTGTCCTCAAGCTCGCGAACTGGGGTTTCAAGGTCGGCTTCATCCACGGCGGGATGCAAATCGGCTCACGCGATGTGAAGGGCAGCAGGCTCCACGCAGAACAGCAGTTTCGGGAGGGCGCGATCCAGGTGCTGGTGGCTACAGAAGCGGCCGGCGAAGGAATCAATCTTCAGTGCTGCCACATCATGTTCAATTACGACATTCCGTGGAATCCGAACCGGCTCGAACAGCGGATGGGCCGTATCCATCGCTACGGGCAGACGCGTGACTGCCTGATTTTCAATTTTGTCGCGACCAACACGGTCGAGGGACACATCCTCGACCGCTTGCTTGAAAAGCTCAACGAGATTCGCAAGGCGCTTGAGGACGACACGGTTTTCAATGTTGTGGGAGAAATTCTTCCAGCGGCTCAAATGGAACGCATCCTGCGCGACTACTATGCCGGCAACCTCGGCGAGGCGGATCTGGAAGATCGCCTTCTGCGCGATGTAAGCGAGGATCGCTTCCGCGCAATCTGCCAGAACGCGCTGGAGGGTCTCGCCTCGAAAAAACTGAATCTGCAAATGCTCGTCGAGCGGCGCGCGCGTGCGCAGGAGCATCGGCTCGTTCCCGAGACGATCGCTCGCTTCGTGAGTCAGGGCGCTCCTTACGTGCCGTTCACTCTTAAACCCGTGCCCTCGCTGCCGCATACGTTCGATCCCGCGGCGACTCCACAGGCGCTGCGTCGTTATGAAACCCAGCCCGATTGGAAAATGCCTGCGCTGGCCGCTCGGTATCCTCGATTCTCGACCGATCGGGAGACGGCCGAAAAGAACAACTTTGAATGGGTAACGCCGGGACACTCGATGTTCGAGGCGCTTCGGCGTCACGTCCTCGATAGGGCTCGTGAATCTTTCGCCGATGGTGCGTGCCTGTACTCGCTCGCCGTAGATGCGCCAGTGAGAGTGGATTTCTTCCGGGCGCGTGTCGTCGATGGGCTGGGCGACGTGATTCACGAAAGGATGTTCGCGGTCGAGATTCGCGATGACGGCACTATTAAGCTTCGTGATCAGAGCGTGCTCGGCAACATGAGTCCCGCGCCTGCACCCGCGAGCTTGCCCGCCGTCGCGCATGAGCCGGAGCCTCGTGCGTGGCTGAATGAAAACGCGCTCACCGCTTTTTTGAATGAGGTCCGTGGCGAGCGCGCCGCCGAAGTCGAACGTATTTCTCAGCACGTCGAGTTGTCCCTGACCGAACTCCTCAATCGCGAGGACCAGTTGATTGGCCGTCTGGCCGAAGATGCTCAGCGCGGAGTCGAAGGTGCGGCGGGCAATCTGTAAGCGCCGGAGAGAAAATCCCTCAGTGAAGCGGCCGGATAGACCGACCGCGCCGGAGTAAAACTCCAGCACGAGATAGCCTTCAGCCTGGAGGGTTGAAGGCGGAGGGATGAAAGGCGTGGAACTGTATGGGCAGGTGCGTCGAGCGGTTTATGTTGAAGGACTGAGCCGGCGCGAAGCCGCGCGGCGATTCGGGATCGACCCACGGACGGTGGCGAAGATGCTTTTGTTCTCAGTGCCGCCGGGATACCGGCGGGGCCGGCCGCCGGCGCGGCCGAAGCTGGATCCGTTCGTCGCGATCATCGATCGGATCCTGGAGGAAGATAAGGGACAGCCGGCCAAGCAGCAGCATACCTCGAAGCGGATTTTCGAGCGGCTGCGGGACGAGCACGGCTACGCCGGCGGGATCACCGTCGTAAAGGACTACGTGCACGAGCGGCGCCAGCGGTCGCGCGAGATGTTCGTGCCGTTGCGCCACGAACCGGGACACGCACAGGTTGACTTCGGCGAAGCGCTGGCAGTGATCGCCGGAGTGGAGCGGAAGATCCACTTCTTCGCGATGGATCTGCCGCACAGCGACGGCGGCCTGGTGCAAGCCTATCCATCGGAGAGCAGCGAAGCCTTCTGTGACGGGCATCGCGTCGGCTTCGAGTTCTTCGGTGGTGTGCCACGCTCGATCCTGTACGACAACCTCAAGCTGGCGGTGGCGCGCATCCTGGGAGACGGCCGGCGGCTAAGGACCCGGGTCTTCAGCGAGCTGCAGTCCCACTACCTGTTCGCCGATCGCTTCGGGCGACCCGGGAAGGGCAACGACAAGGGCAAGGTCGAAGGGTTGGTGGGCTACGCGCGGCGCAACTTCATGGTGCCCATTCCGCACGCGGCTAGCTTCACGGAGTTGAACTCTCGGCTGCTGGAGTGCTGCCGGCGCCGATTGAACGACCGCCTGCGTGGCCATGATGAGACCATCGGCGAGCGGCTGGTACGCGACCGCGCTGCCTTCCTGCCGTTGCCGGCCACTCCCTATGAAGCCTGCGAGAAGAGAGCAGTCCGGGTCAGCTCGCTCTCGCTGGTGCGCTACCGGGGCAACGACTACTCGGTGCCGACTGCCTACGGGCACCGCGAAGTGCTGGTCCGCGGTTACATCCACGAGGTAGTGATCGCCTGCGCGGCGGAAGAGATCGCGCGTCATATGCGTTCTTACGAGCGCGAGGACTTCATCTTTGATCCGCTGCACTACCTGGCGCTGCTGGAACGGAAGATCGGCGCGCTCGATCAAGCTGCTCCGCTGGTCGGCTGGACCCTGCCTGACGAGTTCGCGACCCTGCGCCGTCTTCTCGAGGCCCGCCTGGGCAAGCCGGGCAAGCGCGAGTTCGTGCAGGTGCTGCGTCTGCTGGAGGTGTTCCGCACCGATGATGTATCGGCCGCGGTGAGAGAAGCGATCGCGCGCGGAGTGTTAAGCTTCGATGCGGTCAAGCATCTGGTGCTGTGCCGGATCGAACGGCGACCACCGCGGCTGGACCTTAAGATCTATCCCTATCTGCCGCGCGCCACGGTGGCGACCACCTCGGCCTCGTCCTACCTGAGCTTGCTCGCGGGAGGGGTAGCGTCATGAGCGATACACCACAGGTTCTCCTCGCTCATCACCTCAAGGCGCTGAGGCTCCCGACCTTCCTGCGCGAGTACGACAAGCTGGCGCGCCAGTGCGCCGCCGAAGGCGTCGATCACTCGCGCTACCTGTTGCGGCTGGCCGAGCTTGAGATGATCGACCGGGAACGACGGACCGTCGAGCGCCGGATCAAGGAGGCCAGGTTCCCGGCAGTGAAGAGCCTCGACAGCTTCGACTTCACCGCCATCCCATCGCTCAACAAGACCTTGGTGCTGGAACTGGCCCGCTCTGAGTATGTATCCCGCCGCGAGAACGTCATCGCGCTCGGTAACAGCGGCACCGGCAAGACTCACATCGCGCTGGGACTCGGACTGGCCGCTTGCCAGAAGGGCCTCGCGGTCGGCTTCACCACCGCCGCAGCACTGGTCAATGAACTGCACGAAGCGAGAGACGAAAAGCGTCTGCAGCGTCTGCAACGCCAGCTCGCCGGCCTAAAACTGCTGATCGTCGACGAGCTGGGCTACGTGCCTCTCTCTCAGACCGGCGCTGAGCTGCTGTTCGAGGTCTTCAGCCAGCGCTACGAGCGCGGCTCGATCATCGTCACCAGCAACCTGCCCTTCGATGAGTGGACCGGCGTGTTCGGTTCCGACCGGCTCACTGGCGCGCTGCTCGATCGCCTCACCCATCACGTCCACATCCTAGAGATGAACGGTGACAGCTTTAGGCTCAAACACAGCAGACAGCATATCGCAGACGATCCTCAACCGACCGAACCCGGATAGGGCCTGCCTAGATAGTCGCTCGACCGCCTAAGAGTTCCTCGAACTGGCGAGGGGGAAAATCCCCCTCGCGCTCCTCCTGCCGGAACTCAAACCCACCCCAGACTGATGCACTTTTACTCCGGCCTGCTGATGTACTTTTGCTCCGGCGTTGACACCCCTCCTCATCGGGGATCGGTTTGAAGCACTCCGCTGTGGGCGATTGGCGCATGGAATAGCGTCGAGTTTCAGTCCCCTCCTCATCGGGGATCGGTTTGAAGCTCGTGATTGGAGTTTAACGTGAACGAACCCCGCGAACCGGCGTTTCAGTCCCCTCCTCATCGGGGATCGGTTTGAAGCGCGCGGCAGCGAGCATCGAGGTTGAACTAATGTCGCCAAGTTTCAGTCCCCTCC
>NZ_JBAUYR010000096.1:0-34993 GCF_049584895.1 Binatus sp. (SeqCode) | reverse complement strand
AACCGTTATTGTCTGCGGGTAAATTTCGCAGTCTGCCAGTTTTACGGGTCGACAGCACCCGGCGTGCGACCATGGCCATGTTGTCTTCGTCGAATCCAGTTCGCCCCCACGATTGTGGGTCTTCCATCCGAGGCCAGTGCGTGAAAAAACGGAAACGGCTACTACATCCAATCTAAGGTCCAACGCCCGCGTGCGCAACCCTGTCCTTTCGCCCCTTATCTGCGCGGCCCTGTGCGGATAAACTCACCCTGTTATGGCGCGCGATTCCAATACTCGCAACGGCAAGCCTTCCGCCGACGGATTGGACCTGGTGGTCGACAACCGCAAGGCGCGGCACGACTTCTTTATCGAGGAGACGCTCGAAGCCGGCCTCGCACTCACCGGCACCGAGGTCAAGTCGCTGAGGGCCCATCGCGCGAACCTGCGCGACAGTTACGCGCGCATCAAAAACGGCGAAGCGTTTCTCGAGAGCGTACACATCGGCGCGTACGCTCCCGCCGGCCAGTTCAGCCACAAGGAGACCCGCGCGCGAAAACTCCTGATGCATCGCCGCGAGATCGATAAGCTATGGGGCCGAGTCCGCGAGAAGGGCTATTCGATCGTCCCGTTAAAAATATATTTCAAAAACGGTCGCGCCAAGGTCGAGCTGGGACTCGCAAAGGGCAAACACTCCTACGATAAGCGCGACGTGCTCGCGCGCAGGGCGTCAAATCGCGAAATCGAGCGTGCCCTCAAAGGACGCAACCGCTAAAGTGCTTTTTCAGTTTTCACTGAGGCAAGTTGCCGCAATTCCGCAGCCAGGCGCTGGAAGCTGACGACGCTCACCGCTAACTCTGCGGGAGTCGCGCCAACCTTTCCCAACACGGTCGCGACGGTCTCATGAAACCGCGCCGGCTTGATTGCGAATCGCCGCGACTCGGCGAACGCGCCCTTTTCATTGAGAAAGAACCTGCGATTCAGCGCATACAGGACAAACGTCATGAAACCTGCCGCGCGAAACAGGCATCCCGCGACGTACATCACGTCGCCACGCTCGGCCGGCTTCCCGGCGATCGAAATTTCGAACTCCGCGTCGAAGATATGCTTCGTCACCGCAGCCGTCCGCAGTGTTTCAGGATAATCGCCGACTCGAGATTTCAGTCGAGCGAGCGTGCCCGCCGAATCGAACAGCGGACGGCAGACATGAACTTCCCCCGCGTAAATCTGGATATGAAATCCCAGCGGATGCCCAAGCTGATAGATGCTGCGGAGCCGCCCGGCGATACAATCTTCAATTGCATCGCGCACCGCCCCAATTTCACGGTAAAGAAAATCGACATGGTTGCCGCCGATTTCCAGCCAGCCTCCGCCGTTCACAGCCAGCCCCCAATCCGCAAACGAAGTCACCAGGTTATCGCCATGACGATCGTCCAGCTCCTTCGCAGCCGCTCCCAGAGCCGCGATCGAGAACGGATGCTCGCCGTCGTAGTAAATTCCCAGATCGATATCCGAATGTTCGTCCGCAGTCCCGCGCGCCCGCGACCCGCCAAGCACGATCGCCTGAACGCCCTCAATCTTTGAGACCCGCGCAACTACTTGATTGAGTATCTGGTCGATTTCACGCTCTGTCGGCATCCGACGAGCTTAAGTCGACCGACCTCATCGAGCAACGTCGCTAGCGCTCAGTTGTTGGCCTGTGTCGATGCGTCGTCAATCGCCGATGCGCCCGCCGCGCCCAACAACGCCTGCAATCTTGCGATGCGCCTGCTCAGCGGCGGATGCGTCGAAAACAGGTTCGCGAAGAATCCTTCGTCGTCGTCGCGGAGACCCTCGCGCGGATTCACTATGAACAGATGCGCTGTCCCTGCTGTGCCCTGCTTCAGCGGCGACTCGATCTTCGCGATGTGCTCGAGCGCGCGCAGCAACGCTCGCGGGTTGCGCGTGAACTCAACCGAAGACGCGTCCGCAAGATATTCGCGCTGTCTCGACACTGCCATCGCAAGTAATTGCGAAAAAATCGGCGCCACCGCCGCCAACACGATCACCGCGACCGTGATCAGCGCCGCCGCCTGGTTGTCGCGATTGTTGCTGCTCCGCCCGCGGCCGCCGAAACCGCCCCAGAACATCCAGCGGTACACGAAGTCCGACAGCATCGCGATTCCGCCGACCATCACCGCGATCATCATCATCGTGCGGATGTCGTAATCGGCGACGTGCGACATCTCGTGCCCGATGACGCCCTGCAACTCTTCGCGGTCCATCTGATCGACCAGCCCCTGCGTCACGCAGATCACCGAATGGGCCGGGTCGCGTCCGGTCGCGAACGCATTCGGCGAGGGATCGTCGATGATGTACGGCGTGGGCACCGGCATCCGCGCCGCCGTGGCCATCTCGTTGATGACGTCGAGCACCACCTGATGCTGGGCCGTGTCTGCCGTCAGCGGGCGTCCATGAAGGGAGACCAGCACGAGCGACGCGCCACTATAGTATGAAACCATCGATTGCACGCCGGCGAACACCAGCGCCGCGATCGTCAGTACCGGAAAGCCGACCAGGTGTCCGTCGACGATCGCAACGTCGTGCGCCGCAATGTCAAGCCCGAGACCAAGCGCCCCGAGTAGTAACATGAACACGACCACCAGCACCGCGGTCTCGCGGCGATTGGTCGCTTCGAGCGCCCTGAAATTGTTTGCCGCCATCGCGCACGTCCGCCGCGGATGCTTAAGCGCGAGGCGCGGTCATCGAAAGATCAACCTTGGGAACAGCCTGCTCTTCCGAAGCGACTTTGAAATATTCTGCGGGCTTGAAACCGAAATTGCTGGCAATGAGATTCGTCGGGAAGCTCTGGATGCGCGTATTGAGATCGAGCACGACGTCATTGTAAGCCTGCCGTGCGTATGCGATTTGGTTTTCCGTGGTCGTCAGCTCTTCCTGCAGCTTGAGCACATTTTCGTCGGCCTTCAATTGCGGATAGTTTTCGAATACTGCCAACAATTTACTCAACCCGGTCGTGATCTGGTTTTCCGCGGCCATTCGCGACGCCTGGTCCGGCGCGCTGATCGCCTTGGCGCGCGCCTCGACCACCTGCGTCAGGGTGTCGCGCTCGAACTGCATATAGCCTTTGACGGCTTCGACCAGATTTGGAATCAGGTCATGACGGCGCTTCAACTGTACATCGATTTGCCGCCACGAATTATCTACCTGGTTGCGCAGACTGACTAATCGGTTATAGGCAAATATGGCCCACGCGACGATAGCCACTATGATAATCAGAAATACCATTTGCACTCCCCGTTAAATGGTCAGCGATCTGGCTTCGTCGGCTGCGCTCACGACGCCGGCAGTGTTTGACTGCCGGCGTCTGGCCAAAAATCTCCTAGCCGTCTGCGCGAAGCGCTCAGCGCGCCGGCTAGTTGTTATCGAACTCCACTTTGATCTTGAACGGCTTGCTCTCGGGTCGCTTCGGCACCGTCACTTCCAGCACCCCATCCTTGTAAGCCGCCTTGATTCCATCGTGGCTCGCGTCCTCAGGCATCGTGAACGCGCGACGCATCGTGCCATACGCCCGCTCCGACAGATGCACTTCCGCATCTTTGGACCACTCAGGCCGCTTGCGCTCCGCCTCGACGATCAGATTGCTGTCCTCGACGCGCACATCGACCGACGCGCTGTCGATACCGGCCATCTCGAAGTAGAAATGGTACGCGTCCGCGTCTTCGACGACGTCAGTCGCCGGCCCAGTCTTGCGGCCGGGCTCGAGCTCGTTCCACAATACGTTCCAGTGGCGAAGCAAAGAGTCATTTGGAGTAAACCCGTTCATCCGCACTTCCATCTAAAGAGAACCTCCTGTGTATTTCTTTGGAGTGATTTCAAATTCCGGGCCGCTCGGCGCCGAGGAAGGCTCTATCTGTCCTTCGCTCGAATCGCCTTGCGTCCCACAATTTGAAGGTAAGTACGAACTGGAAGGCGTCAAGCGACGACGCACGAATCCCTCATTTCACAAGGGGAAAGCCGCTATTTCGTCGTTTCTACTGCCTTGGAGAGGATAGAAATCTCCAGCCGGAAGCGCGAGGCCATCTTGCTATCGCCGTTGCGTTCGGCGATTTTCATACCCTCATCCAGCTCTTTGATCGCCCGCGGAATTTCGCGCTTGCCGAGAAACACACCAACCTTGCGAAAGATGCGCGCGTAGAGCTCTCCTTTCTCGGCGGCGTTCATGACAAGCAATTCAAGTTCAAGCAACGAAAGTCGCGATACGATCCTCGACGGTTCTATCACGCTGATCCAGCCAACGCACGGCTATCGGTTCTCGATCGAAGCAATCCTGCTCGCTCGCTTCGCCCACGCAAATGCGCGCGATCGAGTGCTCGAGCTGGGAGCAGGATGCGGCGTCGTATCGATCATAATGGCCACGCTTCACCGCCCGCGCGAAGTCGTCGCGATTGAGATCCAGCCGGCACTCGCCGCGATGATCCCGCGAAGCGCCGCAATCAACCAACTCAAATCTGTGAACGCAGTCAACGCCGATCTCCGCCACAAGAAGATCCCGGGCGTCGAGCCCGCGAGCTTCGATCTGATCGTCGCAAATCCTCCATATCGCGCAACCGCCTCCGGCCGCGAAAATCCCGAGCACGGCCGCCGCGTCGCGCGAGGCGAGGGTGAAACCGTCCTGATGGATTTCGTCGCAGCGGCGCGCCGCTACGCGCGCAGCGGCGGCCGCGTCGCATTTGTTTTCACCGCGCGCAGGAGCGGCGAGTTGATTTCCGCGATGCGCTCGAAGCAACTCGAGCCCAAGCGTATCCGTTTCGTTCATCCGCGAATTACGACTCCCGCATCGGTGATGTTAGTCGAGGCTCGCGTCGGCGGCGGAATCGAAGTAGCTATTGAGCCGCCGTTGATACTGTACGAACGGCCGGGAATATATACTGCCGAAGCGCGAGCATTACTCAGTTCGAGTTAAATACCTCGCCCGTTCTTTTACGGGAGAGGAGGCCAACCGCTCAGCGGTCGGTAGGTGAGGGTTCTGGATCGCAGCAACTAACTTTTCAGCGTCAGGAATTCGATCGCTTGCTCGGCGGCGTACTCGGGCTTTTCCATCGGCATAAAGTGGCCCGCGTCCTCGACGTCGATTACGCGTCCGTGCTTGAGCCGCTGCGCGACTTTTCCCGACAGCGACGCGCCAAGCGAGTCCCCGCGCGCACCGAAGATTACCAGCATCGGCACAGTACTGCGGAGAATTCGCCCGAGCCCGTCGAAGTCGCTCGCCGTCTCGTAGAATTTTGCCTCGATCTCAGGCGCGCACTTGAGTTCACGCCGGCCGTCATTGGTCGGACGCGTCCCGAACTCGCAATAATCACGCAGGATATCTTTCCGCCAGGTGTTATACGGCGGCTTGTTTTCAAAGTTCGAGTACATCGCGTCAACGCTATCGAAGATGCGCTTGCGCTTCAGCGTCCGCTCGATAAACGGATTGCGCCATCCGAGTTCCGGCGCGTCCGGCGCCTCGAAAATTACCGGCTCGAGCAGAACAGCTCGTGAGATCAAATCCGGACGCTCGGCCGCGAGCGAACCGATCGCCGTCGCGCCCGCAGAATGACCAACCGCCCTGACACCGGACCAGCCCATCGCGGTTATGAATCCTTCAAGGTCAAGCATCGTCGCGGCCCAGCTGTACTCGGTGTCAGGAGCCGGCGAACTGTCGCCGTGCCCGCGCTGATCATAACTGTAAACGTGCCCGATCGCGCGCAGCCGCTCTGCAAGCGGCCGATAGATGCGCCCGAGAAATCCGGTCGCGTGCACAATCACGATCGGCGCGCCGTCGCCGCCCCAATCCAGCGTATGGAGCCGGACCCCGTTGACGTTCACGAAGCTGCTGCGGGGTTCTCTTTTTTCCATGTATTCAAATTTTGTTCACTGGTTGGCTTTGTGCTCAGTAGCCGCCGTCTCCTGATCGACCGCCTTCGCTTCCGGCGAGCGGATATCTTCGAGCGTGATCGTCTTGAGCAGACTGTCGCGCGCCGTGTCGATCTTCCTGAGTACGAGGTCGACGCGCGGATCGCCATCGCTCGCGCCGCTATCGAAGTCTACTGCTTTGATCGCATCTGCCAGGACGATGGTCGAAGGCTGGCGCGCCAGGAACAGTCCCTGGTTCAGCGAACCGGCGCCTGGGTCGGCCTCGATCACAAAGCCGCCGGACTTGAGCCCGTCGATGATCGGCTTAATCGTGGCTTCCGGTACGTAGAGTTCGCGCGAGAACGTCCACGAGGTTATGTCGTCGCCGCCGTGGTAAGCGCGGTCCGCGAGGCGAATCAGGATATGCATCGTCGCCGAATACAAAAAATTGGGCGACGTCGGCCCAAGCATCGGTGGGATGTCGCCGCGCTGAATCGAAGCGGTCAGTTCGGCGCCGAACAGAATTATCGACCATGCGATGTAGATCCAGACCAGAAAAATGGGCAGCGTGGCCATCGCTCCGTAGATTGCCCGATAGTTGGCGACACCGACCTGAAAGCGCACGTATCCCCACTGCGCGAGCTGAAAAAGCACGGCAGTGACCAACGAGCCGATCAGCGCTGGGCCATAGCGGACCTTGGTGTACGGAAAAAAAACGAACAGGAAAAAGAATCCGGCCCACACGAACAGGTACGGCAGCAGATGCGTGACGAATGGAAACTCGGAAATCCGCACCGATAAAACCGCGGTCACGCCAAGCGCGGCCACGATGAGGAACGGAACCGTGAATAGCACGCTCAGGTAGTCGGAAAATTTGCGAAAATAACTGCGACTCTGCGGCACGTTGAAGATGGTGTTGAGCGCCTGCTCGACCGTGCCCATCGTGGAAATAACCGTGATCAGCAAAAATGCGCCGCCGGCCGAACCCAGCGCCGCCGCGTTGACGTTCTCGACGTAGCCCATCAGCTGCGACGACGATTTGCCGAGCCCCAGGTATTGCTCGACCAATGGGCGCAGTCGTTCCGCGCCGCCGAATCCTTTAACCGCGGAAAAGGCGAGCGCGAGAATCGGTACGATCGACAGCGCGACAGTGAAGGTCAGCGCCGACGCTCGCAGCAGATCGTTGTTGTTGATGAAGCCCTCGACCGCGTGATTCAGGATGTGCCAGACGCGGAGAGCGGTAGTATGCTTCGAGGCCCTGGATTCGAGGTCCAGCGTCTTGCTTTCGAGCCAGCTGGGAGCGTGTCGCGCCACGTTAGTTGCAGGATTGCGCCGCCGCCGATTTGACCGTCACAGATCGATTGTCAGGGCACGACTTGCGCGAAGTCAAGTCTGCGGCGCGATGCGCGTTGCGCGCCCTTCGCCTTTGCGATTAGCTCATCGTTCATGGCTCGGCTGGTATCGCACGGAAAATACCTGCTCGACGGCGCGCAGAAGTTTTACATCCGCGGCGTTTCGTACGGCCCGTTTGCGCCGAATTCCCGCGGTGAAAGATATCCCGAGCCCGAACGCGCCGCCGCCGATTTCGCGCTGATGAAACGGCTCGGCGCCAACGTGATTCGTCTCTACGTGCCGCCCCCGTCGTGGATGGTCGAGGAGGCGCAGAAGGCCGGCTTGCGCATGATGCTCGGCATCCCGTGGCCGTTCCACATGGCGTTCCTCGATTCTCCCGACATGATGCGCGAAATCCGCGACGCCATTCGCAACGCCGTCCTCGACACGCGTCAATTCGGCGAGACGATCGTAGCCTACAGCATCGGCAACGAGATTCGGTCGGATATCGTGCGATGGCACGGGCCGCGCGCGGTCAGCAAATTTCTCGCGGAGCTCCGTGACCTGGGAAAACAGATCGATCCCGCGGCGCTGTTCACCTACTCGAACTATCCGTCAGCGGAATATCTTGATCTGAGTTTTCTCGATTTCATTTCGTTCAATGTGTATCTGCATCGCGAAGAAGATTTCCGCCGTTACCTGACGCATCTGATGGGACAAGCGGGCGAGCTGCCGCTGGTGCTCAGCGAAACCGGAATGGATACGATTCGCGAAGGCGAGGAGCATCAAGCGGAACTGCTTGCGTGGCAATGCCGCGCAGCATTCGAGCTCGGACTGTCCGGCTTCATCGTGTTCGCGTTCACCGACGAGTGGCACACTGGTGGCGTCGAGATTACCGACTGGGCATTCGGACTGACGCGTCGCGATCGCTCGCCCAAGCTCGCCTTCGATGCGGTCGGCAAAGTCTTCAGCGAAGATCTACCGCCTCGACTCTCGGCCGCTCCCAAAGCGACCGTGGTGGTGGCTGCCCACAATGCGGCGTCGACGCTCGGCGATTGTCTTTCCTCGATTCGCGAGCTCAACTATCCAAACTACGAAACAATCGTGGTCGATGACGGATCGACTGATACGACGTCCGAAATCGCCAACCAGGACAGCGTCCGCACGATTCGCATCGAGCACAAGGGTCTGGCCGTGGCGCGCAACGCAGGCGTCGAGGCTGCGTCGGGCGAGGTCGTTGCGTTCATCGACGCCGACGCGCGCGCCGATCGCGACTGGCTGTATCATCTGGTCGAGACGATCAAGCGCCGCGATGCGGCCGCGGCGGCCGGCCCAAATTTCGCTCCCGACCCGCAATCTGCTCGCGCCGCTGCGATGGCTGCCGCGCCTGGACTGCCGCGAGAGGTGCGTGCCGGCGACGATCGCCTCGCGCAACTGTGCGGATGCAACATGGCAATCACGAAAGCCGCGCTGCTCAAGGCCGGCGGCTTCGATCCGATGTTTACCACTGCCGGCGATGACGTGGATCTTTCCTGGCGTCTCGCGGCGTTGGAAGAAACGCTCGCGTACGCTCCAGGAGCCGTCGTGATTCACGAGCGGCGCGCGACTCTTGCTGCCTATCTCCGCCAGCAACGCGGCTACGGCACCGGCGAAGGCCTGCTGTATCGCAAATATCCGCTGCGCACGGCGGATCAGGACGGGATGTACGCCGGAGCGTCGTCGATCGGCGCTCTTCTCGGCGGCGCGCGTGTTTACTACGGCGAGTTCGGCCGCGGCCTCTTTCAGACTGTCTACTCGTCGGGCAACTCGTACGCTGATCTGCCCTTGACGTTCCAATGGATCGTCGTGTCGCTGATTCTTCTGATCCTCGGCAGCGTCAACCGCGTGCTTGGAGTGCTCGGCGCCGGTGGAATTGCGCTGTCGATATTGGCTGCGGCGCTGAGCGCCGCGTCGGTTCCCTTGCCCCGCCCGCATTCCGGCCCTGCGGTTCGAATTAATCTTTGGATCGTCAACCTGCTCGGCCCAACCGTTCGGAGCTTCGCGCGCGAGCGAATCAAATGGCGATTCGAACCCTCAACCGACATTCAGGATTCCAACGGCCCCGTGAAATTGAGCGGCCAGATCGAATTCGTGACGTCGCACGTTGCTCCGCGTTTCGATTCCGCAACGATCCTCGGCGCCATGCGCGACGCGCTAATCCGCCGCGGTGTCGCGGTGGCTGAGACCGACGGCTTTCAGTCTTACGATCTCGAGCTGGTCGTTCCTCCGATGATTCGCGCGCCGATAAACGCTTTGCGCAAAGACGCGAGCATCGCTCTGATCTGGCGCATTCGACCCGATCCTCGGCGTGGGTTGATTGCCGCTGCCGTCACGTTCTTGGTTTTGTTGGCCGCGGGTTTTTCGCTGAGCACGGCAATCGTCGGAGTCGTTCTAGCCGCTGTGGCAGTGGGGTTGATCGCGATCGCTCGTGCGCGACGCATCCCCGCGATCATCAACGCAGGCGCCTCCGAAGTAGCCGGCTCACTCGGAATCTCAATTGCGACGCGCGCGGACGACGAAGCCCGATGACCACGCTGGAACTTTACGGCCACGCCATTCGCCGGATGCGCCCGCATCTCGGCCGTCTCGCGATTGCGATCGCCGGCGTGTTGCTCGCGTCCGCGACCGAAGTGCTCAAGCCATGGCCGCTCAAAATCGTAATCGACAATGTGCTGCGCGGCGCGCCGCTCGTCAGCTCATGGATTCCCTCGATGCCGCGCGGCGAGCTTCTCATCGCGGCGTGCATCAGCCTGGTCATCCTGTACGCGCTGCTGGGCGTGCTCAACGTCATGACCAACTACGTCACCATCTCGATCGGCCAGCGGATGGTCAACGAGTTGCGCGCGCGCCTGTTCGACCATCTCCAGCGCCTCTCGCTCTCATTCCACCGCCGCCGCGAAGTAGGCGATCTGATGGTGCGCATCACCTACGATACCTACTCGATTCAAACGATCGCGATGAACGGATTCTTCCCGGTGCTGTCGTCGCTGATTCTGCTCGGCGGAATGTTCGTCGTAATGATCAGGATGGATGCGACGCTGACGCTGGTTGCGCTCGCGATCATTCCGCTCCTGATTCTGCTCATAATGTCGATCAGCGGGCGCATCGACGCGATCGCCGGCGGCGCGCGAATCAAGGAGAGCCGCCTGTACACTGTCGCGCAGAGCGCCCTCGCGGCGATTCACGTGGTGCAGGCCTTCACCCGCGAGGGCGAGTCATATCGCGAGTTCGTCGAGTCGAGTAGCGCGAGCCTCGACGCGACGCTCAGCCTCTACACTCTGCAAACACTGTATGCTGGCGCGATCGGCGTGTTGATCGCGTGCGGCACCGCGCTCGTGATTTACCTGGGCGCGCAGCATGTCCTCGACGGCCGCTTGAGCATCGGCGCCCTCATCGTCTTCATAACTTACCTCGCCTCGCTCTACGCGCCGGTGAATCAGATTTCGCAAACCTACGGACAGATCGAAGGCGCCAAGGCCGGTCTCCGGCGATGCCTCGAGCTGCTCGCGATCGATCCGGAAATCAAGGACCGTCCTGGTGCGCAGACGCTTGGCCGCGCGCGCGGCGAAATCGAATTCGACAACGTCGTGTTCGCCTACGAACCCGAACGCACCGTGCTCAAGGGCATCAACTTCAAAGCGTCGCCCGGCGAGACTATCGCGATTGTCGGTCCGAGCGGTTCCGGAAAAACCACGATGGCCAGTCTGCTCGCGCGCTTTTACGAACCACAGGGCGGCGCGATCAAGATTGACGGCAACGATACTCGCTACCTCACGCTCGATTCGATTCGTGGCAATATCGCGATGGTGCTGCAACCGCCGCTGGTGCTCGGCGATACGATGCGCGTCAACGTCGCGTTCGGGAAACCCGGCGTAGACGACGCGAAAGTGCTGCGCGCGATCGAGATGGCCCGCTTGGAACCGATTCTCGCCAAGCTGCCGGCTGGCCTGGACGAAGTGATGGGGCAGGGCGGTCACAGTCTCTCCGAAGGCGAGGCGCAGCGCGTGACCATAGCGCGCGCACTGCTCAAGGACGCGCCGATTCTCATCATGGACGAGCCGACCAGCGCGCTCGACACCGAAACCGAGTCGATGGTGCTTGCTGCGGTGCGCGCGGCGATGCGCGGACGGACCACGCTCGTCATCGCGCACCGGCTCTCGACGATTCAGAACGCCGATCGAATACTGGTGCTGCGCGACGGCGCAATTGTGGAGCATGGATCGTTCGACGAGTTGCTGGCTCGCGGCGGTTTCTTCAGCTACCTCTATAATATTCAGGCATGGAGCCGCGAAGCGGCGGGCTAGAGATTTCGAATGATAACAGTTGGTCTCACTGGCGGAATCGGATCGGGCAAGAGCACCGTCGCGCAGATGCTCGGCGAGTTCGGCGCGCCATTCCTCGACGCCGACAAAGTCGCGCACACCACTTATGCGCCCGGCGCCTCTGCTTATGAAGCTGTGATTGCAGCCTTCGGCGCGGAGGTGCTTGCTCCCGATCGCACGATCGATCGAAAGAAGTTGGGATCGATCGTCTTTGGAAATCCCGGGCAGCTGAGCAAGCTGACGTCAATCGTGTGGCCCGCGACGTCTGACAGTATCCGCCGCAACATTATCGAATTGCGCGCGAGCGGCGCGAAGCTGCCGATAGTCGTGGAGGCCGCGATTCTGATCGAAGCGAATTGGCAGCCGCTGTTCGACGAAATCTGGCTGGTGCGCGCTCCGCGCGAACAAGTACTTGCCCGAATCGAGATCCAGCGCGGGCTGAAACCCTCCGAGACGGATGCGCGAATCCGCGCCCAGTTATCTGACGAGGAGCGCGCGAAACACGCGACTCTCGTGATCGAGAACAACGGATCGATTGAGGATTTGCGCGAGCTGCTCAAAGAGGTCTGGGCCGAAGCGCTCAAGCGCAACGGCTAAGCCCGGATCGCCGCCAGCACTGCGAACGTGACAACCTCGGCAATCGCGCATCCGCCCGCCAGCATGTAGCCCGCCGCGCCATGCATCCGGCGGCTGAGCACCAGGCGCATCGCGAGAATCGTCAGCGCCAGCGCGATGATCACCGCCAGCCCGACGTTCTGATACAGCCCCATCGTGAGTCCGAGCGCGATCACGCTGGAGACGGCGAACTCGCGAAACGAAATGCCGCCTTCGTACGGGATGCCCAAGCCCCAATGCTCCAGCGGCTTCAGCCCGTAACCGATTGGAATGATCGCCCATCGCGAGAGCATCATCGCCATCACCAACGCGCCCGCCCGTCCTGCGTCGTCGGTGATTTGCGACAAGCACCAGACCTCGAATGCGAACGCGACGATCGCCGCGCCAGCTCCCATCGGCCCGATTCGCGTCAGTCCGGTCGATGCGGGCCGCGTCCCTCGTCTCAGCACCTCGACGGTGTCTGCCACTCCGCGATTCACGAGCCCAAGCGAAAGCACCACGCCGACAATCAGCACGATGAACGAGCGTCCGATCGGTCCGGCGACGAAAGCGGCAGTTCGATCGACGATCGCGAGAACTACTCCCAGGACGAATCCGACGATCGGAAAATAGACCATCGCTCGCGCGCGCTGTGCCGCCGTGCCTTGGGACCTTTCGTCGAGTACTGGCCACAATGTCAGCGTTGCGGTCGCCAGCACCGCTTCGAACAGCAATTCGCGCGCAGAAGGCAGACTTGTTTCGCTCGCGGATTCCATCGTGACCGAGGTTGATTACAACAGATCGCGGCGGCGCTACGATAGGCGCAGTTGAAAAAGTGAAAGGTGAAAAAGTGAGAATCCTGGTGATGGGCGCGGGCGCGGTGGGAGCCTACTTCGGTGCGCGGATGCAAGCGGCGGGCGAGGACGTCGTGTTGTGCGCGCGCGGCGAGAATCTGCGCGCGATTCGGGAGCACGGCCTCGACATCACCAGTATTCGCGGCGACCTGCGCATAGAGGTCACCGCCACTGACACGCCGTGCGATTTGGCGCCGTACGATCTGATCCTGTTCTGTGTGAAGGCCTACGACACGGATGCCGCCGCGAAGGCGATTTCGGGGTGCCTCAATCCCGGCGGCGCGATTCTCACGCTCCAGAACGGCGTCGAGAACGAGGCGAAGCTCGCCGCGATCTTCGGGCGCGGTACCGTGATGGGTGGCAACGCGCGAGTCGGCGTCGAGATGGTCGCGCCGGGGAAGATTGTTCATCTCAGCACAGGTCATATCGACTTCGGCGAACTCGACAGCCGCGAGACGGATCGCGCTAAATCGATCGCCGAAGTGTTTCGACGCGCTGGGATTCTCGGACAGATCTCAGCCGACATCATGACCGCGCGATGGGACAAGCTGATTTGGAATGGCGCGTTCAACACCGTGACGACGCTGACGCGCCGGCGCGTCGGCGAAATCCTCGACGATCCCGAAGGCCTGAAACTGCTGCGCACTCTAATGCAGGAGATCGTGAACGTCGCGCGAGCCGAGGGCGCGAAGATTTCCGACGATCGCATCGACGGGTACATCGCGCACTCCCAGAAGAACCTGCGCGAATTGAAGACCTCGACGCAGCAGGACCTCGAACGCGGCAGGGCTCTCGAGTACGAGGCGCTGAGCGGTGCCGTGGTGCGCGCCGCAAGACGCAATGGGATCAGCGTCCCGGCAGTGGAGACAGTTTACGTGCTGTTGCGATTGCTCGACGGCGCGCCGAAGAGAAGTGCCTGAGCATCGTGGGTGATGACGGCAACCTAACCCCTAACCCCTTCCCGAGCGGGAAGGGGGACCGGATTTTTTAGTGCACCGATTTGAAGAACACATCTAGCGTTTTTCGAACTGCTTGTTGCCGAACAATATCTCCCACGTTTTTGGATCGTGCGCCGGCTGATTTGCCTGCGCCGCTGCGCGCATCTTCTCGACCACGTCACTCATCACGCCGAAGCCGCGCTGGGTTGCTGGACGCGCGCGCAGCTCGTCGTACCACTTCTTCAGATTCGGAAAGTCCTCGAGCGCCTGCCCTTGCATTGAATGAGGCACCAGCCACGGGTAGGTCGCGATATCGGCGATCGAGTATTCGCCCGCCAGATACTTCGCTTCGCCGAGCCGCTTGTCGATCACGCCATAGATGCGCTTGGCCTCGTTCGTGTAGCGGTTGATGGCGTACTCGATCTTCTCGGGCGCGTAGCGGCGAAAATGATGCGCCTGGCCGAGCATTGGGCCGACGCTCGCCATCTGGAACATGAGCCACTGGATGACGTTGTATTTTCCGCGCGTGTCCGAGGGCATCAGCTTGCCGGTCTTCTCCGCCAGGTACATTAAAATTGCGCCCGACTCGAACATTGAAATCGGCTTTCCGCCGGGACCGTCGGAGTCGGTCATCGCGGGCATGCGATTGTTGGGGCTAATTTTCAGAAACTCGGGCTTGAATTGATCGCCCGCGCCGATATTGACCGGGATCACGTTGTACTTGAGGCCGACTTCCTCGAGCATCCAGGTGACCTTGTAACCATTGGGCGTTGGCCAGAAATATAGGTCGATCATCCGCGACTCCTTGTTCGACTAGTCGAGAGCGTCCGTTTCATATTGCAACTTTGATCAGACTGCCGCGCGACGCAACAGAAAAAGTTGCAGGTCGGTCACCTGAACGATCAGAAGAAGATTGACGGCTTTTGCCGAATCGTTGGAACGTCGCGATGAAGTTTCTGCGCGGGCGCGGTGTTCAGCACGGATAAACGCAAAAGTTGCAGCTGATAGTTAACGAGATGGAGCCTGATCGCGCGCAAACTGATTTCGGTTTGCGTCAAAAGTTTCGCGCACTCCGGCTCGGTACCCATCCTTCCAGCTTAAACAAAAGATGATCGTTGGCCTAATCGCAAATGTCCCCCAAGGAACTTTTTTTCGTTATCAGATGTGACGTTTCATCTAAAACACAAGTACTGGGTGCAGGGGTCACCCCTGCCCGAAGGAGGTGTGGAACCCACGCGGGTTCCACGTCCTAATTTGGCACTGAATCCGCGTCGCCTTTGCGGACGCCCATCAGGTAGGCCTGAATGAATTCGTCAATTGCGCCGTCGAGGACTGCGCCGGTGTTGCCGACCTCGACGCCAGTGCGATGGTCCTTGACCATCTGATACGGCTGCAGCACGTACGAACGAATCTGGCTGCCCCACGCGATTTCTTTTTTGTCCTTGCTGAACTTCTCGAGCTCTTCTTTTTTCTTGCGCTGCTCGAGTTCGAACAGGCGCGCGCGCAAAATCTTCATCGCCATCGCGCGGTTCTTATGCTGCGAACGTTCGTTCTGGCAGGTGACGACAATGTTGGTCGGGATATGGGTGAAGCGCACGGCAGAGTCGGTCTTGTTGACGTGCTGGCCGCCCGCACCCGACGCGCGAAACGTGTCGATCCGCAAATCCGCGGGATTGATTACTATCTCGATCGTGTCGTCGACCTCCGGGAAAACAAACACCGACGCGAAGGAGGTATGACGCCGCGCGTTCGAGTCGTACGGCGAGATTCGCACCAGCCGATGTATCCCGGCCTCGGCCCGCAAATATCCGTACGCGAAATCTCCCTCGACCGTGACAGTCGCGCTCTTGATCCCCGCGCCGTCGCCCGGCTGCAAGTCCGCAATTTCGGTTTTGAAGCCGCGCCGCTCGGCCCATCGCAGGTAAAGCCGCAGCAACATCTCGGCCCAATCCTGCGCCTCCTGGCCACCGGCGCCGGGATGTATCGAAAGGATCGCGCCGAGGCGATCGTACTCGCCGCTCAGCATCAGCCGCAGTTCCTGGCGATCGAGCTCGGCCCGCGACGCGTCGAGCGCTGACGCGGTCTCGCGCGCCGCTTCGGAATCCTCGCCGCCTTCTTCTTCGGCCATCTGCAGGAACACGCGCGCCTCATCGAGCTTGTCGCGGAGCATCTTGTAGCCCGCGAGCTGGGCGCGAATCTGCTCCTGCTCCTTGAGCGAGGCCTGCGCGGTCTCCTGGCGATCCCAAAAGCCGGGCTTGGCGGATTGTTCGACGAGTTGGTTCTGACGGGCAGTCAGTGCGGGGACGTCAAAGACGCCTCCCGAGCTTTTCGGCGCGGTCGTCGAACTCGGAAAGCTGCTGTCTCATGTCGCTGAGCATTGGAAGTCACACCTCGCGCCGGCTTCTCGCCGACGCCACATTATGTCATGAAGCCGCGCGCCGATTAATGGGGTCGGCCGTTGGTGGCGAGCTTCCGCGATCGAACCGGCGCAACTTCAATCGTCGCCGGGCGCGGCCATCGCCATCCTACGATCAATCCAATCGCTGTCAGCACGAGGCAAATCTCCGCGAACAAATCGCCGACGATTGTGTAAAGCGTCCGCACCGGGCGCCACGATACGTTCACGATCGTCGTGCCGCGTTTGAACAGCGGCGTGCGATTCGTGATTTCTCCAGTAGGCTCGATCAGCGCGCTGAATCCCGTGTTGGCCGTTCGCACCATCGGGACCTTGGTCTCGATCGAGCGCATCACCGCCATCGCGAGCACCTGGTATGGCGCGGAACTCTCGCCATACCACGCGTCGTTGGTGATATTCACGAGAATGTCGGCGCCCTCGTTGACCTCGCGTCGCGTGAAATCGGGAAAGATACTTTCGTAGCAGATCAAAATTCCGAGCTTCGCGCCTTTGACTTCGAACAGCGTCTGCTCCTTGCCGGGAATCATATCGCCCATGCCCTCGACGATCCGATTGACGAAGAAGCCGAGCAGGGCGCGCGCCGGAACGTACTCGCCAAACGGCACCAACTCGATTTTGTCGTAGTGCGCGAGCACTTCGCCCTGGTCCGAGACCAGATCTGCGCGGTTGTAAAATCCGGCGACGCGGTCGTTCTTGACGGCGAGCGCCGGCGCTCCAAACAAGATTGGCTTGCCGATATTGCGCGCGAGAGTGAGGAGCGCAGTGCGATATTGTGCGTCACTGGTGAGCATGGCGGGATAGCGGTCGTCGGGCTGGAACAGGAACGCCGCCGCGGCCTCCGGCCAGACGATCAAGTCGGCGCCGCGCTTCGCCGCGTCCTCCGTTTCATCCTGGTAGACCTTATAGCTTTGCGACAGAAAGTTCGGATCCCACTTGAGCGATTGCGGGATGTTGCCCTGCACCATCGCGACCTTGAAGCTGCCGGCGATCGGCGCGTTCTTGAGATCGCGAATTCGCCACGCGCCGAACGCGACCAGCACGATCATCAAGGCGGTCAACGCGCTCAGGCTGACAGCTTGCGAGCGAGAATCGCCGCGGCGCGCAATCACGACGTACACCACGGCGTTGAAGAATACGATCAGCGCCGACACGCCGTAGACGCCGGTAAATTCGGCGAACTGGATCAATCCCAGGTTGTGATAGGCCGTGTAGCCCAGCAGGTTCCACGGGAAGCCGATCGGGAAGTAGGTGCGAATCAATTCGACCGCGGTCCACGCAACCGGCATCGTGATCACGGAGGGGATTCGCGTCCGCCGCGCGATGAACTCGCCCGCCCAGATCGCAACCGCCGTGTTAATCGCGACGATGCCTGCCAGCAGGAACATCGGAAAGATCGCGAACTCCATCCGCACGTCGGCGAAGTCGTGCAGCGGAATCGGAATCCAGTAGAACTGTACGACGTACGAGGCGAAGCCTTGCAGGTACGCCCACCAGAATACGCGGCGCATGCTTTCGCCTTCGATCACGTAGAACAGCGGCACCAGCGCGACCCACGCCAGCAGCCCGTGGTCGAACTTCGGAAATGCCAGCCCCATCGCGAGGCCGCTGGCTACGGCGAGCGCCGCGCGGGTTGCGTTGTTCGACGACATCGTCAGGCGGGCGTCGTCGCGAACATCTCGGCGATCGGAATCACGCCGGCGCAGGGCGGCCGGCCGTTGAAGCGCTCGAAAATCTCGTCCACGTCCTTCCAGGTTTCGACCAGCGCCGCTGCAATCGGCGGCTCGAACGGGAGATCTCCGGCGACGCGCCATTCGCGCTCGAAGCTCCAGTCGATCGGCGGAGTCTTGTCGATTTCAAGCGATACCACACGCCAACTCTCTTCCGGCGCGAGAATTTTTTCCGCCTCGCGCCATGGCAGGTAGATAACCGGTCGCGCACCCATCGTGAAAGCATAGCGTTTGTCGACCGCGATCCCGAATGGTTCATAGCGGCGGCGATTGCGCCGGTCGAGGATCGTGCGCAGCTCGGCGATCGGCACGTCGAACATGCAAACCGCGGGACGCGCGCCGCGAATCATCCGGCTGCCGCCGTGAATCACCCCATCCTTGAGAATCGCGACCAGGTTGTCCAGCGCAGTGGTGGAGGTCGAGGCGCGCGTGAAATGCGTCAGCATCGCGACCGCGGGAATTTTCGCGGGCGCTCGTTTCATCGCGACGACGCACGCCTTTGATTGATCTTCGACGCCAGCGTTCGCTCGCGCGCGAACATCCGCCGCGCGTCGGCGGCCGAGCGTTCGTGGTCGTAGCCGATCAGATGCAGAAATCCGTGAACCAGGAGCCGGCGCAGTCGCGAGCTGGGACTGACGCGATACTCGCGCGCCTGGCGGAGGGCGGTGTCGATCGAGATCACGACGTCGCCCACCGGAAGTCCCGGACTATTCTTCACGCTGTGGGGATCCGGTGGCGCGGCGCCTGCTTGTTCGATTTGCGAGAAGGAGAGAACGTCGGTCGGCGTGTCGATTCCGCGGAAATCGCGATTGAGCCTGCGGATCGCGCGATCAGATGTGAGTGTCAGCGACAGTTCGCACTCGGCAAGGCCGGCCGCGCGCATCAGGCGGTCGGCGTCGGCGCGAAGTCCGCGTGCATAGCCGCGTCCGCGCGCCGTCGCGCATCGGAACTCGACCGCCACGCGTTTCAATCCCGATGGTTGCCGTCGGTTGTCGTCGGAGGCGTTGGCGCCGGTCCTTCGACGTTGAACGATTCGTACGCCTTGATGATAGATTGCACCAATCGATGCCGCACGACGTCGCGGTCGTTGAACCTGACGAACGAAATGCCGGGAGTGTTGCCGAGCACGATGCTCGCTTCCTTCAGGCCCGACAGCTTGCCGCTGGGCAAATCGATCTGAGTGACGTCGCCGGTAATAACGGCCTTGGAGTTGTAGCCGAGGCGCGTCAGGAACATCTTCATCTGCTCGGAGGTCGTGTTCTGCGCCTCGTCGAGAATGATGAACGAGTCGTTGAGCGTGCGCCCACGCATGAACGCGAGCGGCGCGACTTCAATGGTGCCGCGCTCGAGCATCCGGCGCGCGCGATCGAAATCGACCATGTCATGCAGCGCGTCGTAGAGCGGACGCAGGTACGGATTTACTTTTTCGGCAAGGTCGCCGGGGAGGAAGCCGAGCTTCTCGCCGGCTTCGACCGCGGGACGGCACAGGACCATCCGCGTCACCTGATTTTTCATGAGAGCGGCCAGCGCCATCGCCATCGCAAGGTAAGTCTTGCCGGTGCCGGCGGGACCGATTCCGAAAACGATATCGTGGCTGCGAATCGAGTCGATGTAAATTTTCTGGTTGATGCTCTTGGGCGAGATGACGCGCTTGTTGGCCGAGACGTAAATCGTATCGAGGAAAATATCCTTCAGCTCGGCGTTGCGATCGCCGCGGATAATTCGAATCGCATACTCGACGTCGCTCGGATAGATCGGATAGCCGTGTTTCAGCAGATCGTAAATCTCGCTGATGACCTTGCCGGCGAGCGCCTGCTCGGCATGAGCGCCTGAAATTCGAAGCGAGGTGCCGGTCACGCCGATACGAACTCCCAGCGTGCTCTCGACGGTGCGCACGTGCGCGTCGTGCTGACCGAGCAAATCGGTGAACAGGCGCGGATCGTCGAAATGGAGTTCGAGCGAGTCTTCAGTCGCTAACTGGGAAATTGCCGGGGCCTCTTGAGGTACTGCTTTCGTGTCTGTCGCCCGCCGGTCGGCATTCGTTCAATCACCGGCGTAGGTAATGGTAGTCATTTCGCGCGGTGTATGAAAGTGGTGCTGTCGAATTTTGCCCAGCGCGGACGACCATTGCAGCCCCGCATCGCTGAACTTATGACGGCATAGAGACTGAATGGAATGGGTTACCGAGTGGTGCAGCATGGATGATTGCGTCGCCCAGGTCTCGATCTCCCACGAAATAGAGCGGGATCCAAAATGGAAAGAAACCGCGACTTCGCTTTACGAGGAAATACCGAAGGCCAAACAGTTTCCGATACCGTACCTCTCTAACATCGGTCCACGGAAGCCACCACAGGCTGTACACTTTTACGCCGCCTGGACGAAGCTGCACAGTGTAGTAACGCGGCATAACGAAAATCCAGAGCAGCGCCCACACGGAAATCGTGATCACTTCGGGCACGGGAGAAAAAATCATACCGAAGTCGAGATCAAGCAATATTTTCGCACAAGGTCCAAATACTACGATCAAGAACAACCCAATCTGCCAGCGACGTGGCAATCGAAAGATGGCAGTTCTGTCCTGTTCCACTTTGCGTTTAACGTATCCTAGCCGACATCACGCTTGAAATGGCAGGTTCGCCAGAAGCTACGACACTAGCGTCGCGACTTTGGCGAGCGCTTCGTCGAGTTTTGTTGCGTCGCGACCGCCGGCCTGGGCGAGGTCGGGGCGGCCGCCGCCGGTGCCGCCGACAATTGGCGCGATGTTCTTGATGATGTCGCCGGCTTTGATTTTCGATGTCAGATCGGGGGTTACTGCGACGAGCAGCGCGACTTTACCATCGCCTAAGTCGGAGCCGAGGGCGACCACAGCGGAGCCGTGCTTCTGACGCATCCGATCGGCGATTTCGCGCATCATGCGCGGATCGACGCCATCCAGTTTGCGGGTTACGACCTTGATGCCGCCAACTTCCGTGACGGTTTCTTCCGACGAGGCACCGCTGGCTCCTGAAGCCAGCTTCTGCTCCATCGCGCGGAGTTTTTTCTCGAGTTCTTTTTCGCGAGCGAGCAGTTTTTCGAGGCGATCGACTGCTGCGCCGTCGCGCGCGCCGAGTTGAGCGCCGATCTCTTCGAGGATTTTCTCGCGCTTGCGAATTGTTTCGAGCGCGCCCTGTCCGGTCACCGCTTCGATTCGACGCACGCCAGCGGCGACTCCCGATTCAGCTTCGAGTTTGAACATCCCGACGTCACCGGTGCGTGAGATGTGGGTGCCGCCGCATAGCTCGACAGAGAAGTCGCCCATCCGCACGACGCGCACGCGGTCGCCGTACTTGTCGCCGAAGAATGCGAGCGCGCCTGCCTTGATTGCGTCGTCGTAAGCCATCTCCTCGACCGTCACTTCGGCGTTCTCGCGGATGCGCGCGTTAATTTCCTCCTCGATGGTCGCGAGCGCGTCGTCTTTGACCGGGCCGGTGTGCGCGAAGTCGAAGCGCAGCTTGTCGGGATCGACCAGCGAGCCCGCCTGATGCACCGAACTGCCGAGCACGTCGCGCAACGCGTAGTGGAGGATGTGCGTCGCGGAATGATTGAGCCGCGCGGCGTCGCGCCGGAGCTTATCGACCTTGAGTTTGACGCGCGCGCCGCGGGCGAAGTCGCCGGCGTCACCGCGCAGAATGCGTCCGACGTGAACGATGGAGCCTTCAGCCTTGCGCGTGTCCAACACTTCGAGAATCGCGCCCGACGCGGACTCGATTACGCCGCGATCGCCGATTTGGCCGCCGCCCTCGGGATAGAAGGGCGTCTCCGCGACGACGACTGCGACTTGATCGCCGTCCCTGCCTCCCGCCGCGAGCACTTCGGACTCGCCTTCGTAAGAGTGGTAGCCGACGAAGCGCGACGAGAGACCCTCGTTTTCAAATTGGCTAGGGCCGCGAGCTATACCCTGCAAGCCTGCTCGAACGATTCGTGAGCGCGTGCGCTGCTGGTCCATAAAGATGTTGAAGCCGGCGACGTCGACGTCGATCGAGTGATTGCGCAGCACGTCCTCGGTCAGATCGAGCGGAAAGCCGTAGGTGTCGTACAACTTGAACGCAATCTCACCGGGCAGCGTGTGGCCGCCGCCCTTCTTGATGTGCGCGAGTTCGGTGTCGATCAGTTCCAAACCGCGATCGAGCGTCTCGCCGAAGCGCGATTCTTCCTGCGTAATCACTTCGGCAGTCTTCGCGGCCGCCTTCTTAATCTCCGGATACGCGTCGCCCATCGCCTCGACGACGCCCGCATGCGCCATCGCGAGGAACGGCCGATGGATTCCAAGATAGCGCCCGTGACGGGCAGCACGTCGGATGATCCGGCGCAGCACGTACTCGCGATCGGTGTTGCCTGGCGTGACGCCGTCGGCGATGAGGAAGGTCATCGTGCGCGCATGATCCGCAATCGCGCGATAAGAGATGTCGCTTTCGACATTCTTGCCGTACGCGTGGCCGTCGCCGAGTTCCTTTGCGGCGATCTCAATTTTTTTGATGATCGTCTGGAACAGATCGATATCGTAGTTGCCGAGGACCTTGCCGGCCTCGATGCTCTGTAGCGCGGCCGCGGTTCTCTCCAGCCCGGTGCCCGTATCGACATGCTTCTTCGGTAGCGGAGTCAGCTTCCCGGACTCATCGCGATTGTACTGAATGAAAACCAGGTTGCCGATCTCGATGAAGCGCTCGCATCCGTCGACGTTCACGAAACATTTCTGACCCGGGTGATTTTTTTCCGGGCTACACGCGCCCTCGCCGCGGTCGATGCTGATTTCCGAGTTGGGACCGCATGGCCCGGTCGGGCCCATCTCCCAGAAATTATCCTTGTCGCCGAATTGCAGAATCCGATCGCGCGGCAGCACCTTCAGCTTGATCCAGATGTCCTCGGCTTCCTTGTCGTCCTTGTGAACGGTCGCGTAGAGGAGGCTCGGGTCGACTCCCCAGACCTTGGTGATGAGCTCCCAATGCCATCGAATCGCTTCTTCCTTGTAGTAGTCGCCGAACGACCAGTTCCCGAGCATCTCGAAAAACGTGTGGTGGTAAGTGTCGCGGCCGACCGCTTCGAGATCGTTGTGCTTGCCCGATATACGCAGGCATTTTTGAACGTCCACGACGCGCAGGTGCTGCGGCGTCCGCACGCCGAGGAAATAATCCTTGAACGGAACCATCCCGGCATTGACGAACAGCAACGTCGGATCGCCCTTGGGAATCAGGGAGGCGGAGGGCACGATCGTATGACCGCGCTCAGCGAAAAAATCGAGAAACGATTGTCTTATCTTTGCAGTAGTCCAGCGCATGAAGGATCCATTCTAGCTGGGGAAGGGTAAATCACTCAATTGAATGCGGAACCCACCGTGGGTTCCGCGCCTCCTTGGGCAGGGGTGACCCCTGCACCCAGTACTAATCGCAAAATGGCGACGACGCCATTTTGCTCTCAGGTTCTTTCCCCGTGTCATTCTAGAGCGAAGCGAAGAATCCCGGATCTTTTTTTGCGTTTCCGGTGAAGAGGTAAGCAGCGTTCTCACTGCGGTGACCAGTTGGCCCGATGCGATGCGTCGGACACACTGGATCTTATGAACATCAGTGTCGATGCGCCTACCCGCACCCGCGAGCCGTTCTCCTTTACCAACTTTTTTCTCATGCACAAGGGCGATTTGACCTTGGCATTTTCGTTCTTCGTCTATCTCGTCAGCCTCGCCGCCCTTATGTTTACCCATTTCAAGACGGCGTCCGAAATTGCGGTCTCGATGGCGGAGGCGGCTTTGATAGGCGGGCTCTGCGACTATATCGCGCTCAAAATGATCTTCGAGCGGCGATGGTATCTGCCGAACTCGGGCGTGCTGCCGCGCAATCGCGAAAAGCTGGTCGACGGAATCGCAGCGACGATCGAAAACGAATGGCTCACGCCCCAAATGATCGGGCGCAAGCTGAGCGACATGGATCTCGTGCGCCGGCTCGGCACGTATCTGCAAGAGTTGAAGCTCAACGACATCCTGGGGCAAGCCGGGCTCGAGCGGCTAATCAGCAACGCGATCGACTACCTCGAATCGCCGGAGAAGCGCGATCGCCTCGAGAAAGTTCTGAAAAGGATGCTGCCCAAGACGGTCACGCGGATCTACGCGGTGATGGGGCGGTTCGGCGCGGAGTCGATCGGCTCGCGTATCGCGGCAAATCTGCGCAAACGGCTGCCCGAGCTGCAAAACGACCCCGAGTTGCGCGAAACGATCGAAAGCGCGATCCACGAGCTCGGAGCTCAGCTTCACGAACGCGACAGCTACGCAAATCAATTTGCGCAAAAGCTGATCGACAACCTGGTGCGGCGGACAGTCGAGGCCAGCCGCGGGCAGATTACGCATATGGTGCGCGAGAACCTCGCGCGGCTGTCGGACGATCAGATCAGGATTCAGATCGAGTCGAAGACACGGACGCATCTGGATTGGATTCGCGTCAACGGCGGTCTGTTCGGTGCGTTCTTCGGGCTGCTGTTCGCGCTATCGCGGATACTCTCGCATAACGGGCCGGCCATCCTCGCGCATTTCCATATTGCGATGTGAAGATAAGAGGTTCGGAAGGATCCGGGATTCTTCGCTTCGCTCTGAATGACAAAGGAAAAAGAGCCTGAGAGCAAAATGGCGTCCTCGCCATTTTGCGATTAGTACTTTTCACCGGGTGCAGGGGTCACCCCTGCCGAAGGAAGCGTGAAACCCACCGCGGGTTTCACATACGATTAGTTAGCCTTTTTTCTTTGGCGCCTGAGCTGGCGGCTCTTCCGGCTCCTCGACTGCGGCCTCCGGCGGCAGCGCGACTGGCTTGGCCGCAAGTTTCTCGCGGACCTTGGCTTCGATTTCTTCGGCCAGTTTCGGATTTGCCTTGAGCAGGTCGCGGGCGTTCTCGCGGCCCTGGCCGATGCGCTCGCCGCCGTAGGAGTACCAGGCGCCGAGCTTCTCGATGATGTTGTGCTCGCTGGCCATATCGACCAGCTCGCCTTCCTTTGAAATGCCGGTGCCGTAGAGGATGTCGAATTCGGCCTCGCGGAACGGCGGCGCGACCTTGTTCTTCACCACTTTGACCTTGGTGCGCGAGCCGATCACTTCGGTCGCATTCTTGATCGTGCCGATTCGCCGGATGTCGATTCGCACCGACGAATAAAACTTCAGCGCGTTGCCGCCGGTGGTGGTTTCCGGGTTACCGAACATCACGCCAATCTTCATTCGGATCTGGTTGATGAAAATAACGATGGTGCGCGAGCGCGAGATGATCGACGTGAGCTTGCGCAGTGCCTGCGACATCAGGCGGGCCTGAAGGCCCATCTGCGGCTCGCCCATCTCGCCTTCGATCTCCGCGCGCGGCACGAGAGCCGCGACCGAATCGATTACCAGCACGTCGATCGCGCCCGATTGCACGAGCGTCTCGGTGATTTCGAGCGCCTGCTCGCCGTTGTCAGGTTGCGAGATAAGCAGGTCCTCGACCTTGACCCCGAGCTTGCGCGCGTAGGCGGCGTCGAGCGCGTGTTCCGCGTCGATGAAGGCGCACGTCCCGCCCATCTTCTGTGCTTCGGCGATACATTCGAGCGCGAGCGTGGTCTTGCCCGAGGACTCAGGGCCGTAGATTTCCACGACGCGTCCGCGCGGCAATCCACCCACGCCGAGGGCAACATCGAGTCCGAGCGATCCGGTCGGTACGACCGCGATGTCGGCGGAAATCGCCTGCTCGCCGAGCTTCATGATCGAGCCCTTGCCGAACTGTTTCTCGATTTGGCTGAGCGCCAGGTCGAGCGCCTTACTTTTGATCTCTATCGCCATCGCTTTTGCCTATGTGGAATTTTGTTTATTGCGTTGCGAATCTTGCCACAAACTCAGGTTGATAGCTCTATCTGTGCCGGAGTCCCTATCAACAGGGGTGTGGACAACAGACGTTGGTGTTACGAAAGGAACAAATATTGACTCCCAGTTAGCGCGAAGTTCGCGGCTAACGCGATTGGAACAGGAATGTTGCCAGTGCTTCGTAGCGGGCGGCGTCGGGGCCGAGATGGCTGCGATAGAGCGTGAGCGATTCGATTTTCGAGACGCCGAACTCGCGGGCTTGCGACGCGCGCAACGCCTCGCGGGTTTCGCGCGCGATCGATCGATCGCCCACACGTCCAATCGTAAGATGCCCGCTCCATCGACGCTTCTCACGCTCGAATCTGTATTCGGCGGCGACCGTTTCCAAGCGCGCCACGAGAGCAGCGAGCGCGCCCGATTGTACGCTATGCAAGCCAACCCAAATCGCGCGCGGATGCTCGAGGTCGGGGAACGCGCCGAGTCCCGCCGCGGCGACCTCGAACGGCGCGGTCCTGGTCGCGAGCTGATGAAGTCCCGCGGTGAGCTGCTGCAATCGATGCGAATCGACCGCCGCTCCGAGAAATTTCAGCGTGATGTGCAGATTCGCGCGCGGGACCCATCGGACACCGTCGCCCGGACGCTTCAACTCGTCAATCGTTTTCGCGACGGATTCCTCGACCTGATCGCTCATCCGGATCGCGACGAACGCGCGCACACCCTTGGCCTCACGCGGCCCGAATTCGTCGCGCAAATTAGTTCGTGCCTGACCTTCAGCCCAGTGCGCCATTGGATCTCGATTGAAGCTAGGTTGAGCCGCCCGATCCCTGGTCCAAAGCGCCGCCGACTCCGACTGCCAATTCGTGCTCGACCAGTGGCAGCCGGTCGTTGCCGAAGAACATCGAGCCCTCGACGAACATCGTGGGCGAGCCGAAGCCGCCGCGCGCGATCAGTTCGTCGACGTTGGCGCGCAGCCTGGCCTTGTACTCCTCGGAAGCGATCTTGGTGAAAAATTCCTTCTCGTCGAGGCCGACTTCCTTCACGATTTCGCGCATCACGTCGTCCTGACTGATGTCCTTGTCGTCGGTCCAGTAGCTCTCGAACACGCGCTTCGAGTAACGGGAGATTATGCGATGTTCGTCGGCGACGAGCGCACCGCGCATCGCCTTGACCGAATTGACCGGGAAGACGGTGGGGTTGCCGATTTTGATACCGTAGAGTTTCGCCCAGTCGCGAAGATCCTTGACGTAATATTTCGCCTTGACCGGAACCGGTTTGGCGCGGCTCTCGTACACCGAAGGATTGACCGTGTTGAACAGTCCGCCGACGAGGATCGGCCGCCAGATCAGTTCCGCATCATGGCGCCGCGCGACGTCCTCGATCTTGGTGAAGGCAAGATAGGTCCACGGGCTGGAGCAGTCGTAAAAAAATTCGAGTTTTTTCGGCATCGTCGGATCCCCGCCTCTATAGTAGCTCAGCGAATCGCGGCGAGCATCAGTTCTGCGCGCTCTCGACGCCGCCCTTGCCGTCGATTGCGATCAAGTCCGCACGGACGTAGCCGATGTATGCCTGCGACTGAATCCGCAGCGGCAGATGGCGCTCGTCAGCCGAGATCCACAGGGTCGTCCCGCGCGCCTCGCTGCGGAGCTCCCCGTCGCTGACGTACCAGACGTCCGGCACGATTTTCCAGGCGTCGAAGTCTCCTATGTCGAGGTGGATCTTCTCGCGCCGGTCGACCACGAACGCGAAAACGTAGCGCTGGCTGCCGCTGAAGACGTCGAAGGCGTAAGTCTTGCCGGGCGCGAAATCCTGCGTCAGCGCCATCATCGCGCCTGAAATCGGTCCCCACGGATCCGATGCGAGGTACTCCTTGCTCTGGGTACCTTTGTGATTTTTTTTGGTCATCGTAACGATCTGCGTGTGCCGATCGATCGTCACGTCGTAGTAGTTGAGGCGCGATTTTTCGTGCTGGACCAGGTAGACGCCGCTCGAGTGGAGCGTGTCGTCGGCCATGCTCTCCTTCATGTAGTCGCGCATCTTGTAGAACAGATCGGCGAATGCGTTGGTCTCGATCCAGATTTCGCCGAGCCATCGATTCTGATCGTTCTTTTGAGCCTTGTGGAACTCGAGACGCGCCTGTGCCGCCGGAATCCCGACCCACGACGCCTGGTAGACCAGCTGCTCGCCGTCGTGAAATGGAATCGGGCCCGGCTTGTACGCAGGCACCTTCGCCTGAATTTCCGGCGGCAGCGCCATCGGAGTTGGGGCAGGTGTCGGCAGATGACGATGCTTATGCTTGTGAGCGGGCGCGGGTTCCGCCGGCGGACTCGAATCCGAGGCGCCCACTGCGAGCATCGGCGCTGCTAGGGCGCTCAGGGCGAGCATCAACGCAGCTATTAGAACGCTCGCGAGCGCATTGCGGCGCAAATTCTCCTGCCCCATCCATCGGACGCGATTCCTTGCAATGACAGTCATGATCACCAATAATTCTGGCCGATTGGGGAGGTGCTGGAAATGACTATCACGCGAAATTTGTTTTTTGTCCTCGCGCTTGGTATCGCGGTTGCCGTTCCCAGGCTGGCTTTCGCGCAGTATGGCGGGCAGGGATTGGGCAGCGCGCTCAGTTCCAATCCAATGTCGCACCAGGGGCAGGTGAAGCCGGGCGTCGACGATATGCAGGCCAACGCCACCACGGAAACGCCGTTCAAGATTATCAAGGACGTCGAACTCGGACTCAAAGACGCCGACCCCACCGTACGCGTTACCGAACTCGAGAAACTCCGCTTTCTCCAGGATCCCAAGGTCAATCAGCTTTTGACGACTTCGCTGTCCGACCCGGACGTGCGGGTCAAGATAAAAGCTATCGACATCCTGGGCGCGCGTGAAGCGAACGACGCGGTGCCGCCGATGTCGACGATGCTGTTCCTGCGGTCGACCGAGCCCATAGTCAAGCTGCACCTGGTGGCGGCGCTGGGCAGGATCGGCGATTCGCAGGGCACGCTGCCGATAATGCAGTACCTCGGAGAAGATCAGGATGAGCGCGGCCGGGGCACTGCGGTTTTTGCGCTGGGTGAAATCGGGAGCGACAAGGCGGTCCCGCTGCTGAATGCGGTGGTTGCCCAAGATCAGAGTCCGATGGTTCGGCGGCTCGCGAAGGAAGCGCTGCAAAAGGTCAGCGGCGAGATGCCGACCGAGCGCGCCAAGACGATAGCTGCGAACACGAACAAAGATAACGAGCCGACCGATCAGAAACTCGCCAAGCTGCGCGAGATGGACAAGAAGTTGTCAGACGAGGAGCGCTAGCTCTGCCTCTGCGCGCGATTGTCCCCTTCCCTCGAGGGAAGGGGTTGGGGGTTAGGTTGCAGAGGAACTATCCGCGTCCAATCCACTCGCCGGCCATCACGCCGTCGCCGCACCACTTGCTGTCTGCGACGACTGCGGTGCCGTTCACTAGCACGTGCTCGATTCCCGCTGGCGCTGTTGTTGGGGTTCTTGAGTCAGCGGCGCATCCTATCGTCTCTGGATTGAAGATTACCAGGTCTGCGGCGTAGCCTTCGCGCACGAGGCCGCGGGCGCCCAGGCGCATCCGCTTTGCCGCCATCCCTGTAGCTTTGTGTACTGCGTCTTCGAGCGTCAGCAGTTTCATCTCGCGCACGTAGTGGCCCAAAATTCGCGGGTAGGTGCCGAAGCTCGCGGGATTGTGATGGCCGTGCGAAGTGAGAATGGTGTCCATCTCGAACAGGTTCAGCGGATGCTTCATCGCTTCCTGCAGCGCGTGCTCGTCGCCGAAGTCGTCTCCGCTATATAGATGATTCAATACGCGGGCGCGGGTTCCGCTCTCGCGCGTAACAGTCAGGTACGCGTCGACCGGATCGAGTTTGAGCTCGTCGGCGATTTCCCCGAAGAACTTTCCTTCGAGATGACTCAACTCCGGCTTGACCGCCCACATGAGTTGAACTGAGTCGGCGATGAACGTTTTGAGCGGCTGGAATCCGTCGCGCAGTTTTGCCCATCCGTCGGACGAATCGAGCAGACCCTCGAGTCCGGTCTGCGCCCACGCCGGGAAAATCACACGAATCGTGGTGTTGCCGCAGGTGTAAGGGAAAGTGTCGAACGCGATATCGACGCCGTCGTTCTTGTGACGCTCGACTTCGGCGATGGTGTCGTCGACCGTCTTCCACGTGCGCCGGCCGACGAAAATGAGATGCGAGACTTGCAGCGGGACGCCCGCCTCGCGCGCGACGTTGGCCATCTCGCGCACAGCCAGGATGTTGTGCGGCGTGCGACTGTCGAAGAATAACGAGCGCTCCGAGTATGCGCGCAGATGAGAGGTCAGCACGCCGTTCGCTGCGGCTGCAACGCGCGCCAACGCCGCCAACTCAGCTGGCTTCGCAATCATCCCGGGGAAATAGCCAAGCCCGCATGAGAGCCCGACGGCGCCATCGGCCATCGCACGCTCGACCATCGCTTGCATCGCGCGCAACTGCTCGGCCGAAGGCTCTCCAGAGTCCGAGCCCATCACGCTCAGGCGAATACTTCCATGCCCCGCCAGATGCGCGACGTTGAGCGCGAGCCCCTGGCGCTTGAGATGCGCGGCGAAGCCCGCCACGTCGTCCCATTCCCAGTCGAACTTGCGCTCGGCGCACAGGCGGCCCGATTCGTCGAGCATCCGCTGCCGCTCGCGCATCACGGGCGCTACTGAAAATCCGCAGTTGCCGCCGACGAAGGTCGTCACGCCTTGCAGCAGAAACGGCTTCAGGATTTGGCCGTGATCGGCAATCGGCAGGACCCAGTCGGAATGCGAATGCAAATCGATAAAGCCCGGCGCGATCATGAGTCCGGTCGCATCGATCTCTCGCGCGCCGGATGCGGTCGCAGCGTCGGCAGGATCGATCAGCGCGGCGATTTTACGATCCTTGATCGCGACGTCGGCCTTGAAGCGGGGCGCGCCGCTGCCGTCGACCACGACGCCATTGCGAACGACTACGTCATATTCCATGCACGCGATTATTCGCGACGGGCAGCGTCCAGCGCAAACCGGTAAAGGCTGAGAAGGGAAATCACTTTATCTAATGCGGAACCCGCCGTGGGTTCCGCACCTCCTTGGGCAGGGGTGACCCCTGCACCAGTACTAATCGCAAAATGGCGAGGACGTTGCTCTCAGGTTCTTGATTTTGGTGGCACAGGCTTTAGCCTGTGATTTTCTGGTCCATGCAAATCCAGGAAAGAATCACAGGCTGACCTGTGCCACGTGCGCAATGCCAGCGGCCGGCCGCATCGCGGCCGGTAGGTGAGGGTTCTGCGGTTCACGCAGCAGGCGCCAGCTACCGTAACTAAGATTTAACCGTTCGTTGATTTGGAGAGGCGACCTTATGCGCGGACAGCAGCCTAAGTTGGGGCGCGTTAATTCAATGCGAGCTGCATGATCCCTAACCAAGGTTAATCAAATGCTGAAACTACCCATCGCCACCCGAATCAAACGTTATTGCGCAGCGGGTTTTCCGATCGTTTTCGCCGGCATTGTGATCGCGCTGATACCGGCCAGCAGCCGGGCTCAGGTTGTTGCGGTCCCGCCCTACTCGGTTACGACTTTCGCGACGGCGCCATCGGGTGTCAGCGCGCCCGATTCGATAACCTTCAGCTCGACCAATGTTTTTGTCGGATACGGCAACGGTGGTGCGCCGGACGGCTCCGGCGGAGCAATGAGCAATGTGATCGAGTACGACTTCCAAGGGAACATGATCCATAATTTCAGCAATATCGTCGGTCACAATGACGGGCTCAGGTACAACCCGTCAGACAAGAGTCTATGGGCCCTTCAGAACGAGGACGGTAACACCAACCTATCGATAATCGATTTGAAGTCCGGCAAGCAGACCATTTATCAGCTCGGGACCGGGCCGCACGGCGGAGGCTACGACGATATTGATTTCAACAATAAGGAAATCTATATCAGCGCGTCAGCGCCGACGATCAATCCGAATACCGCGCCGGCAATCGTGTCGCTCACTCTCAAGGGCAAAAAAACGGTTTTGACCGGCATCCTGAATGGCGACGCCTCGGTTACTAATGTGATCACCGGAATGCCGGAGACGCTCAATCTTCAGGATCCTGACTCGATGATCGTGGATCCTCTGGGCGAACTGGTTATGACTTCGCAGGGCGACGGCGAATTGATAATCGTGCAGCACCCCGGGCTGAAGTGCCAAAACGCATTCGTCGTTCCGATGACCTCGGAAGTAGGCGGGCCTACAATTGGAAACACGCAGCTCGACGACACCGTGTTCACGACGCAAAGCCAGGGTGAATTGCTGGTTGCGGACAAGGGATTGAATGCGGTCTATGCGATCACCGCACCCTACTTTGCTGCGAGCGCTTATTCGGCAGTGAGTGTTTTCGCGACGCCGACCGCGGCAAATCCTATCGAGTCATTCGTTTCGCAAACCAATCTCACTACCGGATTTGTCACGCCGATTGTTAATGGGATGTCCGATCCTGGCGGAATGGCTTTCATACCGTCGGGAGTGAATCTAGAGAATTTTGTCGAAGGATCGGTCAATATTCCCGAGGGCTGCCCATCAAACTGAGCGCTGGCTAGTGCTTCATCGGCCGGCGCGCGGAATGGTTCACTCAGGTACTGAGCCACTAATCCACGGACATCGTTCTTGACGATTAAACCTGACGACACGATGCACCGCGCAGCTACGCGCCGTTGCGAATATTTCGCTGCGCCGATGATCCGATCGAGCATTGCATGTCAGTCACACTTTAAAAACGCGAACTTTAACTCAGCTTAACGAGGCGGTCATCGGTACATGCGATCGCGTCCGCTATGTCCTCTGGATCTAAACGCATCCTAACCGTAGCGGAGGAATTACAGGTGAAACAGAGAGGACCCAACAACAAGAGACGTCTCGTGAGCCTGATCGCCAGCGTATGCATGCTGGCGACGATGTCGGGCTCAGGCGTGCTGGCCGATCCGTACGGCCATGGCCCGGGCGGCGGAGGGGGCGGCTACCACAACCAAATCCAACACGTGCTGCTGATCAGTGTCGACGGGATGCACGCGCTGGATTACCTCAACTGCTCAGCCAACGGCACCTGTCCGAATCTTACGGCGCTTGGGACGACCGGCATAAATTACATAAATACCTCGACTTCGAAGCCTTCCGATTCATTTCCCGGCCTGATGGCGCTCATGACCGGCGGTACCCCTCGCACGATGGGTGTCAATTACGATGTCGCTTTCGATCGGGCGCTCAATCCGCCGCTGAACGCGACCGGCAATGGGTTGCCGGCGGGACCTTGCACGCCTGGAAGCGCAATCGGCACGACGACCGAATTCGACGAGGGCATCAACATCAATATCCCAGGAATCAACAGCCAAATGTTTCTGAACGGTGGCGCGCCGAGTGGCGACGGCGGGGTTAACTCGATCGATTCGACCCGCCTGGAACGCGACACGAACTGCAATCCGGTCTATCCGTGGAATTTCGTCCGCGACAATACGATTTACGGCGTCATACACGCCGCGCGAGGTTACACTGCCTGGTCTGACAAGCATCCCTCCTATTCGGCCGTGGGTGGCCCGACGGGTACGTCAACTGACACAAACGTGGACGATTACTACTCACCGGAAATAAACTCCAGCTCTCAGAATTTTGCAGTCGCGGCACCGCCGCAGCTGGTCATCCCCGAGTGCACCAAGGCCGGCAAACCGTTCCTGCCGGATCAATTCGCGGTAGCCGCGGCCGATGACTACACCGGGAGCTTCCAAAACATCCAGTGCTATGACGGCCTCAAGGTGAGCGCCATCCTCAACGAGATCAAAGGCATGAACCACGACGGCACGGCGCACGCGCCGGTGCCCAATATCTTTGGCATGAACTTCCAGTCGGTAAGCATCGGAGAGAAACTGATCTACAAGGACGGGCCGACGGTACCCGCGCCTTATACCCTCACAGGCGGCTATACCGATTCGATCGGGACCCCGACCGGCTCGCTGCTCCAGGAAATCGAGTTCGTCGATTCCTCAATCGGATCGATGGTTTCGGAACTGAAGGCGCAACATCTGATCGATTCGACGCTGGTGATTATCACGGCCAAGCATGGGCAGTCGCCAGTCGACTCCAGCCGCTACAAACCCAATGGCAGCCCCAACGATCCGGCCTCGATCCTCAGCACGTTTCTGGCGCCTTCGGAAAACAGCGCGATCGGACCGACCGAGGATGACGTAGCGCTGCTCTGGCTGCAAAATCCCGCGGATACCGCTACTGCTGTCAGCACGCTCGAGCTCGCGTCTCCGGTCAGCGACAACATAGCGGGCATCGGCGAGATATTCTCGGGCCCGTCGATTGGCCTGTACTGGAACATAGGCGATTCGCGCACGCCCGATATTTTGATCACTCCCAATATTGGCGTGACTTACTCGAACAGCAGCAAAAAACTCGCGGAGCACGGCGGCTTCGCCCACGACGACGTCAATGTGATTATGCTGGTCTCGAACCCATCATTCAAAGCCGGCACGAACACGCTCCCGGTTGAGACGCGTCAGGTGGCGCCTACTGTCCTGAAGGCCTTGGGACTCGATCCTTTTGCCCTGCAGGCGGTGCAAACCGAGGGTACCCAGGTGCTGCCGGGGGTGCCGCTGGATAACGACGATAATCACTGAGTGAGGGCAGACGCGGACTCTTTCACCCGAGTTCCGAGTCAGCCGAACAAGGGCGGGCGTGGCCGAGCGATCCCGGCCGCGCCCGCTCTCTCTTACCCCTAATCTCCTTCCCGAGAGCGGGAAGGGGAACAAGAGTTTTTTGGGAACTACCTTATGCGGCGGCGCTTGGGGGGCGGGTTGTAGACGTGCAGGAACGAGAATGCGGCGATTGTCAGTGCGTGCATGATATCGCCTGAGGCAATCAGCTTTGGGATTTCGCGCATCGGGACCAGTACGATCTCGGTCTCTTCGTCGCCGAGCGATACCACCCGCGAAACTTCGTACACCTTCTCGGCGAGAAACGAGAAGCAGATGTTGCCCTGGATTGCGGGATTCGGATGCACCTTGCCGAG
>NZ_JBAUYR010000095.1:0-13415 GCF_049584895.1 Binatus sp. (SeqCode) | reverse complement strand
GGTCTTGGACCCGCGCGCCGCTCTTTAAGCTCGCACTTCCCCCCGCGCCACTGACAACCCCGCCACAATCACCCGCACAATCTCCCTGAGCCGCCGATGGTACCGGGCGGGATTCGTCGCGTTGTTCTCGACTCCATGCGCCGCCGCCACCAGCATCTCCGCCAGGTCGTCGGCATCGAGATCCATTCGCGACGGCGTGAGTTCTCCCGCTCGCGTCGCTTCTTCGATCATCTCGCGCAGGACTTTCATGTAACGGCGCCCCGACTGCGCGAACAGATCCGCGGACAGCCGGTTCTTCGAGTCCATCAGCTCTGCCGCATGCGCTGAGCGATACACCGTCTCGAACAGAAGCCCGAACTTGGCCTCGAGCACGGCGACCAACCGCTCGTCGATCGGACCATCGCTTGCGCGCGCGATTTTTGCCGCCAACTCGGTGCGTTCGATCAGGCTCTCGCACAGCGCGCGAAAAATCTCTTCTTTGCTTTTGAAGCTCAGGTAGACGGTGCCCTTGGCGATCTCGGCCGCGCGCGCGATGTCGTCGATCGAGGTGCGCCGGTAACCGTACTGGCTGAACAGCTTCAGCGCCGCGTCCAATATCGCCGCGCGCTTTTTTTTGGGAGAATTCATCCTGATGTCGGTTCGAATCCGTGCTCGACTATGCAGGCAACTGCAGTGCCCGTTGCGGACGCACCACCATCTCGAACACATTCAACTCTATCGGTTGCGTCACTGCGAACAGCACCGCGCGCGCTACGTCGTCCGCCGACGCCAGGAACAATTTGCCGGCCGCCGCGATCTGGTCAAGCACTGCGGGCGGCAGTTGCGCGCCGGGCTGGATGTCCGCCTGGATTCCCAGTGAGCTGACGATTCCCTTCACGAACGCGGACGGAAAGTTGCGCGCGAAGTTGGTGGCGACCGCGCCCGGCATGATATTCACCACCCGAATTTTGTCGTCCTCGAGTTCCTCGCGCAGCGTGGTCGCGATCGAATTCACCGCCCACTTGGTCGCGCCATACACTCCCGAGGCTTCGCGCCGTCCCGCCACCGACGAAATATTTACGATATGCCCCGCGGAGCCGCAAGCGCGCATCGCACGAATCGCCGCCTGCGAGCCGACCAGGAGAGCCAGCACGTTGACCTCGAGCATCTCGCGCCATCGCTCTGGATCGCCTTCGATTATCGAGCTGGGGAACTCGAGCCCGGCGTTGTTCACCATGATATCAAGCCGGCCGGTCGCCTTGACCGCCTTGTCCACCAGGCCCTGAACCTGCTTCACGTCGCGCGCGTCGAATGCGACCGGAGTCGCGCGTCCTCCAGTCTTCTCGACCGCCTTGCAGCCTTCGTTGAGCGCCGACTCGCTGCGCCCCGCGAGGAAAACGTGCGCGCCCGCCTCTCCAAGCCGAATTGCGATTGCGCGGCCGATTCCGCTCGACGCGCCAGTTACGATTGCGGTCCGTCCTTTGAGCGATTGATTGTCTGCCATGATTTGAATCCTCCGTGACTGTTCTAATGACCAAATGACCAATAAATTCGAAATGGTCAATTAGACTAGCAGCGCCGAATTCGCGAGGATAGAGCCACTTGCCAGCGAATTCCGTAGCTCGTAGCGTCTTTCTCGTAGCCGCAATGCCACTCCGAACCAAAATCGAATGCCCCGAATGCGATGCTGACCTCGTCGTCAAGCGCGGCGGCGTATGCCCCAACTGCGGCGCCCGCATTACCGAGCATGTCGCCCGCGTCCGCACTCGCGAAAAGCGCATCGAGCAGGTCGTCGCCGTGGTCAGCACCGTCCTGGTCGTCGGCGTGGCCGTAATCACCAGCGGCGCGACGCTGCTGGAAGGAATCGCCGCTTACGCAATCGTCGGCGGGGTGATGTACTATCTCGCGCGCCGCACCTTCGTCTGATTTTTTTCAGCGGCTCGCATCTGAACGTTCGTTTATTTTCTCGAGCCTCGATCCGCATTCGACGGCTCTTGTCTGAACGTTCATTTATCCTACTTCGCCCAAACCTGAATATGCGTTAACCCGTTCTCTCCGTTGACGTTTTTTGTTTTTTAATTTTCGAATTTGGTGCAACCTAATTCGTCTGAATGCGTATGTCCATGTGCAATGCGTAAGATTCTTAAAAACAGGTCGCTGGCATCCCTAATGCTCTCTTACCCGGGTAGAGGTAACCCAACAATGAATTCCAAACGAGGTCTGATGACGGTGCTGGTTGGACTCGCGATGCTCGCGACCCCGATCGCGGCGGCTGCCAAGGACTACAAGCACTCCGAATCGCATGCGGCGCGCGCAGCGGCCCGAAGCACCTGGATGCCAGCGCCGGCAATGGTCCCTAGCCACCGCTACGGACATCGCGGGTGGGACGCCAACGCCTACCGCGCTTACGGCAACCCGGGTTACTACGCTGCGCCCGCTTATGTAGCGGCCCCGGCGTATCCCGTAGCTGCCCCTTATTATGGTGGCGGCTATGCGGGTGGTGGCGGATGCGGCAGTGCGGCGCGCGTCATGAACACCTATGCGCGCGACCGTGCGACCGGCCATCCAGCCGCTGCATATGACCTGCTCCGTCAGAATCAGTGGGCTCTCCATAGCGGTTGTGCGGGCGGAGCGCCTGTCGGAGGCGGACTGCTCGGTGGATTGGGTGGATACCGTGGAGCGCCGGCATACAATAACTACGGCGGCGGCAACGGTGGACTGCTCGGTGGACTCGGCGGATACCGTGGTGCACCCGCGTATGGCAACACCGGATACGGCCAGCCTAACGGCGGCGGATCGATGCTCTCGCCTTTGATGCAGTACATCCGATGACGACTGAATAGTGAAACGTGTACAGCGAACGCGTCCCTCCCACGCGCCAGCTGAGACAAGCGCGCCCCGCCTCTCCCTGGCGGGGCGCTTTTTTTTAGACCGTGGCGAGCCGCTCGATTGCTTTCAGCACCTTCGCCCGCCGCTCTTCCGGCGTCCTGGCGAACGACGAAAATTGGAGCGCGGTGGTTGTGATTCCCGCGCGCGCGTAGTCGTCGAGGCGCTTGCGGCATTTCTCTGCCGGACCAAACATGAAAATCTTCTCGACCATCTCGTCGGGAATCGTCTCGAGTGCTTTCTTGCGATCGCCCTTGTTCCACGAGTCGATCGCGATAGTCGCTTCCTTCTCGTAACCAATCTCGCGGAAGAAATTGTTATACTGCGGCACGGTGACGTAAGCGGTCAACGCGCGACGAAACAGCGTGCGTGCGACGTTCTCATCCTCGTCGACGGCGCACATGATTCTGCACACGACGTCGAGGCTCGACGGGTCCTTACCCGCCGCGCGCATCCCCTCGCGCGTGTGATCGAGCATTGGGCCAACCGTCTCGGGCGTGATGAAGTTGGTGATCAGGCCGTCGCCGATTTCGCCCGCAAGCCGCAGCATCTTCGCACCTTGCGCGCCGAGATAGATTTTCGGCGGATTCGTGATCGGCAGATCAAGCCGGAAGCCGTCCATCTTCACCTTCGCGCCCTTCATCGTGACCTTCTCGCCCTTGAAGATCGCGCGGAGCGCCTCGACCGTTTCGCGCACCTGGGTGACCGGCTTGTTGAACGGCACGCCCATCCACTGCTCGACGATATTCGGGGTCGAGATTCCGAGCCCGAGGATGAAGCGCCCGCCTGCGAGCTCGTTGACTGTCACCGCTGACATCGCAATCAGCGGCGCTGGTCGAGTGAATACCGGGATGATCGCGCATCCGAAGCGCATCCGGTCGGTGAGCATCGCGGCTGCGGCAATCGGCGCGAACGCGTCGCTCGAAAACGATTCGTACGACCACGCGTCGGTATAGCCGCATCGATCGGCCGTGCGCACGATCTCGGGAAAATGAGTGTTGGTGAAAAGATCGGATGGGATAGTGAGTCCAAGTCGCATTTTTGTTTCCTCAGAAACGGGAATCTAGCGCAGGGAGTCGAAATTAGCCTAACCGTTCGTTGAGGACTTCGGCCAGATGCATCGGGCGGCGCGTCGGGCAGAAATGCCGAATCTGCGAACGGCACGAAAATCCGTCGGCGACGATGATCGCGTCGGGCGGCGCCTGGTCGATTGCGGGAATCAGAACTCGTGCGCCAATCTGTTTCGATATTTCGAAATGATCGCGATCGTAGCCGAACGCGCCCGCCATCCCGCAACATCCCGCGTCGAGCACTTCGAGTTCCGCGCCCGCTGCGCGTGATAGCAATGCGACCTCGCCGCCAATTCCCGCAAGCGCCTTCTGATGGCAATGACCCTGCACGATAATCCGCCGCCGCAGCTCGGGCGGCGCGAACTCAGGCGCTTCGCGCGCGAGGAACTCGTCGAGCAGAAAAGCGCCCGACGCGATCGCTTTCGCACGCAGATCTTCTGAAAAGAGCGAAGGCAACTCGTCGCGAAACGTCAGGATACAACTCGGCTCCAGCCCGACGACCGGGATGCCGACAGCAACAAAAGGATCGAGCACTTCCATCACCTCTCTCAGACGCGCCTTTGCGAGATCCAGCATCCCCTGGTCGTAGAGCGGGCGGCCGCAGCACAGCTCGAAGCGCGGAATGATCACGCGAAATCCGGCTCGCTCGAGGACCTCGACCGCCGCAATCGCGACGTGCTGCTCAAAAAAGTTGGTGAAGGTGTCGGGGAACAGCACGACTTCGCGCATGCTCGCTCCTGGAGCCGTCCTCCGCTCGAACCACGAGCGGAAAGTTCGTCGCGCAAAGCGCGGCAACTCGCGCTCAGGATGAATCGCGAGCGCCTTCTTGACGGCGTCGCCCACAATCGGCGCGTGCGCGAATGCATTCGCGATCCACGGCACGTACGATGCGATCCGCGCTACTTCGTTCAGCCGCCCGAAGAACGACGACGACAGCGGACGCGGATGACTTCGATAGTAGTTCGAGAAAAATTCCGCGCGGTACGCCGCCATATCCACCGACGATGGACACTCGCCCTTGCATCCTTTGCACGACAGGCACAAGTCGAGCGCATCCTTGACGGCAGGATCGGCGAAACCGTCGGGTAGCAAGTCGGTGGTCAGCGCCTCGAACAGGATTCGCGCGCGCCCGCGGGTCGAGTGTACTTCCTCGCGCGTCGCCATGTACGACGGGCACATCGTGCCCGCCTCAGTCTTGCGGCATTTTCCAATCCCGACGCATTTCAGAGCGGCGCCAGCGAGCCCGCCTTCGGCTTTGAAGTTGAAGTGCGTGGCGATTTCGCGCGGCCGATAATTCGCGCCGAGCTTGAGATGCGAGTCGAGCGGATGCGGCGCGACTATCACGCCCGGATTTATCATCGAGTTGGGATCGAAGATGCGCTTGAAATCGTGGAACGCGCCGATCAGCTCGGGCCGGAACATCATCGGCAGCAATTCGGATCGCGCCAGTCCGTCGCCATGCTCGCCCGACAGCGAACCGCCGAGACTCGCGACCAGCTCGCCCAGCTGGATCATCGCGGCGCGGAACGTCTCGATCCCCGACGCGCTCATCAGATCGAAATTGACGCGCGCGTGAACGCATCCTTCGCCGAAATGCCCGTAGTATGTCGCCACCTTGAGATTGCGGCTGCTGAGAATGCGATCGAAGCCGCGCAGGAACTCGCCGAGATTCGCGGGCGGCACCGCGGAGTCCTCGGCGCCCGGCCAACTGCGCGGACGGCCCGGGATAAACGCGCTCGAGCCCAGCCCCGACTCGCGAATCTGCCAAACGGCGGCTTGTTCCCGCGCGTCCGCCAGGTACGCGACTCCCGTGCATTCGCGAAGCTCGCGCGCCTGCGCGATCACTCGCTCGACACGCTCGCGCGCTTCGTCGCGCGATGTTCCCCCAAGCTCGACGAGCAGAAACGCGCGCCCGGCAGGCAAAAACTGCACACCCGGCATCTTCTTGATCCGCGCGAACTCCGGCAGATTTTCGTCGAAACCTTCCAGCGCTTCCGGGCGATGCTCGAGCAGCCACGGCGTCTGATCCGCCGCGATGAATACGTCGTCGAAGCCGAGCACCGCCAGCCCGACTTCCTTCGGCCGCGGGACACCTCGAATTGTCGCGCGCAGAATCGTGGCGAGCGTGCCCTCCGATCCCACGATCGCGCGCGCGACGTTGAAGCCCCGCTCCGGCATCAGCTCGTCAAGGTTGTATCCCGACACGCGTCGCGGCAGTTTCGGGAAATGCGCGCGCACCGAATCCGCGCAATGGTCGCGCAACTCGCGCAGCTTCGAATAGAGATCGCCTTCGCGGCCGCCGCGCGCGATCGCCGCGTCGAGCTGCGCGTCATCCATCGAGCCCCGCAGCGAAAGTTGCGTGCCGTCGTAGAGGATGACCTCGAGCGCCTCGACGTTGTCGACCGTCTTGCCGTACGCCGCCGAATGCGCGCCGCATGAGTTGTTGCCGATCATCCCGCCGATGGTGCATCGATCTTTGGTCGATGGATCCGGCGCGAAGAACAGCCCGTGCGGCGCGAGCGCAGCGTTGAGATGGCTCTGGACAACGCCGGGCTCTACCTGCGCGACGCGCCCGCTCGCATCGATCGCGATCACGCGATTCATGTACTTCGAGAAATCGAGCACAATCGCCGCGTTGCACGCCTGTCCCGCGAGGCTGGTGCCGCCGCCGCGCGCCAGAATCGGCATCGAGTTTTCGCGTGCGATCGAAAGCGCCGCGATCACGTCGCCCTCGTGACGCGGAATCACCACGCCCACAGGCACTTGGCGATAGTTCGACGCGTCGGTGGCGTAAGCGGCTCGAGTGCCTACGTCGAAGCGCACCTCGCCTTCGACTATGTTGCGCAGGTGAGTCTCGAGTGCTGCAACGGACGCCATGGATCGACGATGATTGCAATTCGGTCGAATATCCAGCGTGAACCGGGGAGGTCGCTATGTCGAGTGATCAAAAAAGTGTGCTGGCCGGGATGGTCGCGGCTGCGGTGTTCAGCGTGGCGTTCTTCGAGGTGGTTTTCCGGATGACCGACATTGGCCTGAATCCACACGTGGCCATCGGTATCTCGATCCGCCTCGAGTATGCGCTCAAATGCGAAGTTTTCGCGGCGCTATGCATGCTCGCGGGCGTCGCGAAGATTGCGAACCGGCGGTTCTTCATTCCCGAGGCGATCGAGGGCGCCCCTGCGCCGTCCATCGAGATCGACCAGCGCTATCTTCAAAACACGATGGAGCAATTGGTGCTAGCGCTCGTCGCGCATCTCGCGCTGGTTACGATTGTCGCGCCGGAGTCGATTCGCGCGGTCGCAGTGCTGGTCATGCTGTTCGTGATCGGACGCATCACGTTCTGGTTCGGATACCATCGCTCCGGCCCCGCGCGGGCGTTCGGCTTCGGCGCCACCTTCTATCCCACCGTCGCGGTATACGCGTTCCTGCTCTTCAGAATGTCGTAGCCGCGGCGCGAGTCTGAAAGTTACAGCGGGAGATCCTTCAAGCCGGGCTTCGGCGCGCCGACCAGCGCGACCATCTTGCCCTCGGGCGCGCGATTTTCATGCATCGCCTGGTGGCATTCCGGAATCTCGGCGAACGTGTACGTCTTGGCGAGGCACGGATCGATCTTGCCGTCGAGCACCAGCTGGTTGAACGCGTACGACTGCTCATCGTTGGCGAAGTGCGATCCCTGCAGCCGCTTCTGCCGCATCCACAGGTAGCGCAAGTCCGCCACCGCGTTGTAGCCGGTGGTGCCCGCGCAAATCACGACCATCCCGCCCGTGTCGCAGACGAACACCGAGGTCGGAATCGTGTCTTCGCCGGGATGCTCGAACACGATGCGCGGATTTTTCCGCTCGCCGACGATATCCCAAATCGCTTTGCCGAACGCGCGGCATTCCGCCGCCCACTTGTTGTACTCCGCGGTTTCCTTCCAATGCGGCATCATGCCCCAGTGCAAATATTTTTTCCGGTTGATGCATCCGCGGGCGCCGAGCTTCATGCAGAAATCTATTTTGCGATCGTCGCCGACGATGCCCACCGGAATCCCGCCCTCGGCCTTGACGATCTGAATCGCCATGCATCCAAGGCCGCCCGACGCGCCCCAAATCAGGACGACGTCGCCGCGGCGGACGACGTGCGGCGACCATCCCATCAGCATGCGGTAAGCGGTGGCGCCCACCAGCGTCGGACCCGCCGCTTCTTCCCAAGTCAGGTGCGACGCCTTGGGCATGCACTGATGCGCCTGAACCCGCGCGAACTGTGCGAAGCTGCCCCAGTTGGTTTCGTAGCCCCAGATCTTAAAAGACGGATCGTACATCGGATCGTCGCCATTGCGGACCGATGGCGCGTTGCGATCCCAGATGCCGCAATGAATCACGACGCGGTCACCGACCTTGACGTTGTGCACGTCATGCCCGGTCGCGTAGACGATACCCGACGCGTCGCTCCCGCCGATATGGAAATCAGAATGATCGTACTTGGCCTTCTGGCGCGCGCCGATCACGTCGACCGGCGATCCGAGCGCCGCCCACACGTTGTTGAAATTCACGCCCGCCGCCATCACGTAGACCAGCACTTCGTCGGCGCGAATCTCCGGCACCGCGATTTTCTCGACCTTGAACGCATGCTTGGGCTCGCCGAACCGGTCCGCGCGAATCACCTGCGCGTACATATGTTTGGGCACATGACCGATTGGCGGCACCTGCCCGATCTCGTATATTTCCTTTTGACTCATTTCAGTTGTTTATAGGTTACCACCGCGCCGCTTTTCGCTATAACGAACGGCTGCGGTGTCCTGTTGTGTTCGAGGTCTCGGCATTGCGCGCCGGAATTAGCTACCTGTTTGCCGGCGATGTGACAATACTAGCCTTTCGGGTGTTAGGGAACGAAGAGTATTTGCCTGAGAATCTGCGGTCGATATCGCAGAAAGATCAAAGGTTTTCCGGCAGCACGACCTCGGTCGGCTTTTTATCGTCACGTAAACCGAGAAAGACTGGCTGTCGTAGCTTTCGGTCTGCGGTCCATTCCTGGAAGGCGATCTGCGCGACCAATCGCGGCGCGAGCCACGTCACGTTTTTCTCCCGAGGCGGATCGACAAACGGCGGCTTGCTGCGAATGTATGGTCGAAACGCCTTCGCCAATTCCGCCAACGTCTTCTGAGTGAAACCCGTGCCGACCTTGCCGACATAGACCAGGTCATTGCCGCGGTAGGCGCCGAGCAGTAGCGCGCCGAAATGCTGGCGACTTCCTTCGGGCGCCGTAAACCCGCCGATTACGAACTCATCTTCCTGATGCACCTTTACCTTGAGCCATTTATTGGAGCGGCGTTCTTCGTAAGGCGCATCGTTGTCCTTGGCGACCACTCCTTCGAAGCCTTTGCGCTTGGCGATGCTGTAGGCGGTGAGGCCGTTCTTCGCCAGACGGCGCGAGACGATGAGTTGCTCCGACGGCTTCGCAAGCACGGCCTCCAGTTCATCGCGGCGGCGCGACAGCGGTTCAGATCGAAGATCCCGGCCGTCACGATAGAGGCAATCAAAGACTGCGTAGTGCTGTGAAACGTCGCCGCGCTGAAGCAATTGAAATCGCGAAACCCCCTTCGAGTCGAATGCGACCACTTCGCCGTCGAGCAGCAGCGTTCGCTCTTCGAGTCGGCCGACTGCTTCAGCTACGATGGCAAACGTCGCGGTGCGATCGTGCTGATTTCGTGATAGCAGGGTTACTTTCGTGCCTTCCTTATAAGCGAGGATTCGGTAGCCGTCGTATTTTTCCTCATAGACCCAACCCGGGCGATCGAAAGGCTTTGGCACGAGCGAGGCGAGCATGGGATTGAGACGGAAGGGGATGCGCTCGCTCATTGTTTGATTTTAATGAAACCCAGCGTGGGTTTCATGCTTCCCCGGCAGGGGTAACCCCTGCACCTTGCTAGTAAGATTGACCTGCTGCCGCTAATTCCATAAAAACGGGTTCGGCTTCCGGAACTTTTCGCTATTCTACGAACACATGAAGAAGGTAGCCTGAACCACTATGGCGGTGCGCAAAATCGAGCGTGGCCACTACTTCGAGGATTTCGAAGTCGGCCATCTTTTCAAGCATCATTGGGGTCGCACCATAACCGAGGGCGACAACAGTTTTTTCTCCAGCGTCACGATGAACTTCAACCCTAGCTACTTCAATCGCGAGTACGCGCAATCGCTCGGCTTCAAGAATGTTGTCGTCAATCACATGCTGGTGATGAACGTGGTGTTCGGGCTTTCGGTCGAGGACCTCAGCGAACGCGCGATTGCGCATCTCGGCTACGAAAAAATGAAATGGCACGAGACGGTTTATCCCGGCGACACGATCACGTCAGAGTCGCTGGTGCTTTCCAAGCGCGACACCTCGCGGCCTGATCGCGGCGTCGTCAAGTTTCGCACCACCGGTTACAACCAACGCGGCGAAAAAGTGCTCGAGTATGAGCGTCCGGTCCTGATTCGCAAGCGCAATTCTCCATCGTAGGAGCACACGATGCCGCTAGTTACGCCTGAGCATGAATTTATCCGGCGCTCGGTCCGCGAGTTCGTCGAGGCCGAGGTCAAGCCGATTGCCAACGACCTCGATCGCGAGAATAAAGAAATCCCCGAGCGCATCCTCAAGATGATGGCCGAGCTTGGCTACTTCGGCGTGATCTTTCCGGCCGAAGATGGCGGCATGGGTCTCGATTACATCTCGATGGCGATTGTCACTGAAGAGTTATCGCGTGGATGGCTCAGCGTCGGCTCGGTGATGACCCGCAACATCATCACCGGCACTCTGATCAGCGCCAACGGAACGCCCGAGCAGAAAAAGAAATTCCTGCCGCCAATCGCGCGCGGCGAAATTCTCACTGCGGCCGCGTTCACCGAGCCCGATTCGGGCAGCGACACGGCCTCGTTCAAGACGCGCGCCGTAAAGCAAGGCGATGGCTATCTAATCAAGGGCTCGAAGATGTGGTGCACGTTCGCAAATCGCGCGCACATGCTGACCGTGATGACGCGCACCGACCCCGACATGTCGAAGAAACACAAAGGCCTGTCGCTGATCCTGTTCGAGAAAAAGCCGGGCGACGATTTCATGCCGCCGCAATTGACCGGCTCGCCGATCCCGACAATCGGTTACCACGGGATGCGCAGTTACGCGTTGCAGTTCGACGACGCGTACGCGCCCAAGGCTAACCTGATTGGCGGCGAAGAAGGGCGCGGATTTTACCAGTTGATGGCAAGTTACGAGGCTGCGCGAATCCAGACTGCGGCGCGCGGCGTCGGCGTCGCGCAGGCGGCGTTCGAGTGCGCGGTCAAGTACGCGAAGGATCGCAAGCAGTTCGGACAGCCGATCGGCGACTTCCAGGTAATCAGGCACAAGCTCGCGCACATGGCGGTCGAAATCGAAGCGGCGCGCCAACTTTGCTATTTCGCCGCCGCCGAGAAGGACACCGGCAAGCGATGCGACTACGAGGCCGGCCTCGCGAAGGCGTTCGCCGCCGAGATGGCCGAGCGGGTCACGCGCGAGGCGATGCAGGTGCATGGCGGCTACGGCTACTCGATGGAGTTCGAGGCGCAGCGCTTCTGGCGCGACGCGCGCGTGCTCTCGATCTTCGAGGGCACCAGCGAAATTCAATACGAGGTCATCGGCCGGCGAATCATGGAGCAGAACTGAACGTGAGTATCACCAGCGACGGCAGCTACTTCGAGGATTTCAACGTCGGCGACACGCTCATCCATCAGCGCGGCCGCACCATCACCGAGGCCGACAATCACAACTTCACTTCGCTCGTGATGAACACGGCCGAGCTGCACTTCAACCAGGATTTGATCGACAGGAATCCCGGCGCTTACGTCGGCGGCAAGCTGCTGGTTTACGGCGGCGTGGTGCTCGCGTTCACGGTCGGGCTTGCGTCGGAGGACACCAGCGAGAACGCGATCGCCGAAGTCGAGATGGACAACGGCAAGCATACCAACCCGGTTTTTCACGGCGACACGATTTACGCCGAGTCGACTGTGCTCGAGAAGCGCGATGCGGACCGTCCCGACGCGGGCCTGGTGAAATTCAAATTGATCGGCAAGAAGCCCGACGGTACTGTCGTGGTTGAAATCGAGCGCACCGTTCTGATCAAGCGCAAAACTCATTACCTGCCGGCCTGACGCGCGAACATAAAAAATCAGCGGGAGAAATCCATCAAATGTACATATTGGACAAAGGCACACGCTTCGTAATTCCGCGCACCGAGATGACCTATCCCGGTCACAACATGAAGCTGCACACGACCGCCGCCGACCCGGTGAAAGCGCCGGTCGATCACGTGATGGCGGACTTCGAAGACGCGTGCCCGTACGAGTTCAAGGGCGAGAAGAGCCGCAAGGTGATGGTCGAGGCGCTCAACACGCTCGACTTCGGCAAGAAGGTCGTCACTGTGCGCCCCAACAATATCCATTCGAAGTTTTTCAAGGGCGACATGGAGGCGATCGTGCTCGGCGCCCCGAATCGCTTCCACGGCATCATGCTGCCGAAGACGCGCGGCCCCGAGGAGATTCGCGAGGTGTCGAAGCTGCTCGACGATCTCGAAAAGCGGGCAGGGTGGAAGTACAAGCTTCAGATCGAGTCGCTGATCGAGACGCCGCACGCGCTGATCCACGCCTACGAAATCGCGACTGCGTCGGATCGCATGTGCGGCCTGGTGTTCGGCATCGCTGACTATGCAGCGAATCTCGGCATCCGCGAGATCGTTGAGAATCAGAACCAGAACTTTCACTACTCGAAGCAGGCCGTAGTGGTCGCGGCCAAGGCTGCCGGGCTGCATGCGATCGACAACGTCTATCTACGGCTGTGGCGCAACACCGATTCGCCCGAGCGCGTCAAGGAACTGCAGGCAGGGCTGCGCGAGAAGAACGTCGGCGCCGCGAACCTTGGGATGGACGGCACGTGGGTGATACATCCGCAGCAGGCGGAGATTGCCAACGCCTGCTACACGCCGAGCATCGACCAGGTCGAAGAGGCGCGCCGAGTCATCAAGCTCTACCATGAGAAGGGCGGCGGCTCGATGGCCGATCCGAAATCCGGCGAGATGATTGATGAAGCAACGATCAAAATTGGGTTGATGGATCTGGCCAAGGGCGCGCAGGCCGGCTTGGTCTCTGACGCCGAGCTTCGGGACTGGTCCGCAAAGAGCCGAGAAATCACGGGTTATGACATTTTGGAATTGATGCGCCGCGTCGCGTAAACGACGCTCGCGGGGAATCACAGGCTAAAGCCTGTGCCACTCCCAGCACAAACTTCCCTGACTGAAGTGGCACCGGCTTCAGCCGGTGATTCTCCGCTTCCTCACGATCTGGCCGCGCGAGCCCGGAACTAGCCGCGTTGTTGCTACGGGGGCTGGAAAATGTCACAACAGATGGTTCGGGCGGGGTCGTAGTTCAGCCCGGTTAGAACGCCGGCCTGTCACGTCGGAAGTCGTGGGTTCAAATCCCATCGGCCCCGCCAAAA
>NZ_JBAUYR010000094.1:0-19271 GCF_049584895.1 Binatus sp. (SeqCode) | reverse complement strand
GACAACGACAACGACGAGCAATGCATCCGGCTGCTCGCGCTGCATCAGCCGACCGCCAGCGACCTGCGCTTCATCACCACCGGACTCAAGATCACGACTGACCTCGAGCGAATCGGCGACAACGCCGTCAACATCTGCGAGCGCTCACTCGAGCTGAACGAAGTGCCGCAGCTCAAGCCCTACATCGATTTGCCGCGGATGGCGGAGATTGCGCAGTCGATGGTCAAGGACAGTATCGACGCCTTCATGCGCGATGACACCGACCTGGCCGACCAGGTGATCGCGCGCGATGACGAGGTCGACCTGCTCAACTACCAGGTCTATCGCGAGCTGCTGAGTTACATGGCGGAGGATCCGCATACGATAGCGTCGGCCACGCGGCTGCTGTTCGTTTCCAAGTATCTCGAGCGGATAGCAGATCACGCGACCAATATCGCGGAGATGGTGACGTTCATGGTGAAGGGCAAAATGATCCGTCACGTGGAAACCAAGAAGCGGGGAACTTGATTTACAAGGTGGAGGGGGAGAAGCGATGAATCAGACCAGCCAGGCCACGAACACGGTCTCCGAGGCGCAACGCGGACTTCGCTACCGCGTGCTGATCGTCGAGGACGACGCCGACATCCGTGAGTTGATTCGCTACAACCTCGCGCAGGAAGGCTTCGTCGTCGAGGAAGCGGCCGACGGCGCGCAGGCGCTCGAGAAGGTCAAGCGACGCGTGCCCGATCTGATGGTGCTCGACTTGATGCTGCCCGGGATGCCGGGGCTCCAGGTCTGCCGCCAGATGCGCTCCGAGCGCGAAACGGCGCATCTGCCGATACTTATTGTCACCGCCAAGGGCACCGAAGTGGACAAGGTGCTCGGACTGGAGATGGGCGCCGACGACTACGTCGTGAAGCCGTTCAGCCCGCGCGAGCTGGTCGCGCGGGTCAAGGCGCTGCTGCGTCGCGCGAATCCGCTCTCAGAGCCGGACTCCGGCGGCGGCGCGTACGAGAAAGGGCGCCTGCGGATGGACTTTGGCACTTACCAGGTATTCGTCGACACCAATCGCAGGGAGCTTGCGCTGCGCGAGTTCGAACTGCTGAAATTCTTCGTGCAGCATCCGATGCGGGTATATACGCGCGAACAACTGCTCGACATGGTGTGGGGCCGCGACACGTTCGTCGAACCGCGGACCGTCGACGTCCACGTCCGCCGCCTGCGCCAGCATATCGAGCGCGATGACGCCAATCCTGAATTGATCCTCACGGTGCGAAGCGTGGGCTATCGCTTCAACCCCGAAGCGCTTGGATAGATCGCCGACCGCCGGACTTTTCGCTGCGATAGGAATCGGTCTCGCACCTGCCGCCATATTACTGATCGTGCTGGCCGCCACCGGAGCGGCGTCACCGGTGTGGGTGATAGTCGTGATCGCGATGGGACTTGCGCTCGGCGCGATTCCAGCTCGGGCGATCGGACGATCTCTGTCGCGCCGCGCGGAAAGACTCGACGCGGTCGCGGCCGCACTGCAGAGTCGGCGCCCACCGCCGCATCTGCTGCCCAACGGAAGTGACCCGATGGGCCGCGCGGAGCACCATCTGCTCGACGCCGCCGACTCGATCGTCGCCGACGTGGATTCGCTGGCCGAGCAGCGCGACGAGTTCGAGGCGATTCTGCGCAGCATGGCCGAGGCGGTGGTCGTGACCGGCGCGCGCGGCGAGGTAATCCTGCTCAATGGCGCGGCGCGGCGAATATTCGCATTGGGAGCCGAGACGGACTATCGCGATCGGCCGTTCGTCGAACTGTGCCGCGACCCTCGGTTGCAGGAGTTTGCGGGACGCTCGATGCGATCGGCGGGCACCGACGTCACCAGCGCGGAAATCATGATCCAGAATCCTGCGCCACTCCACGTCAGTGCGAGCGCGGCGCAGATTCGCACCTCGCGCGGCGCTGCGTGGGTATTCGTCTTTCACGACATCACGCAGCTCAAGTCGTATGAGACCCTGCGCGCGGATTTCATTTCGAATCTAACGCACGAGCTGCGCACTCCTCTGAGCGCGCTCTACGGCTACGCCGAGACACTTATCCAGGGCGTGGACGATCGCGAAACCTCGACGCGCTTTCTGGGAATAATCGAGCGGCAGGCGCGACGCCTCGCGCGTTTGCTCGACGACCTGGTCTCGCTTTCAGACCTGGAACGTGGACTGACTCCCTTGAAGATCGAGCAACTCGAGCCGTCGCGCGTGCTGTCAGAAGCGGCTGAGCTGATGCAGGAGCAGGCGGGACGGCGCGGCCTGCGCCTGTCCGTGAATTGTCCGGAGGGACTGCCGAAGATGGCGGGCGATCGCGACCGGCTGCATCAGGTGATGCTCAATCTGATCGACAACGCGATCAAATACACGCCGCGCGAGGGCCGGGTGACAGTCGAGGCTCGCGAAGCGGCGGACGCCAACGGCGCGGGCGCAAAGCCGGGCGTCGCGCTGGTCGTGGTCGATACCGGCGAGGGAATTCCGGCGGCGGATATCCCGCGGCTGACAGAGCGATTCTATCGCGTCGACCGGGCGCGCTCGCGCGAGCTGGGCGGCACGGGACTGGGCCTCGCGATCGTCAAGCACATCGTGCAGTTGCATCACGGCGCCCTGCGAATCGAGAGCAAGGTGCATGAAGGCACGACGGTCTCGGTCTGGATTCCAACCGCGCAGAATTAATCACCTGCGCGGTGGGCGGCATCGACACCGTCGCGGGGGGGTGACCCCTGCACCCAGCATCAGGAAATGACGAACAGGCGCTGCGCGCCTGTTCGAAAAGTAAGTGGGTAATACGGACGATGATGACCGTGCCCTCATGGGGGAGCGTTCAGGGGTGGACATTGGGGCGGCAATTTCGTATTAAATAGCTACCTACAGTAGAACTGACTGGTCTGACACTTCTCCAGACCAGTCAGTTGCGGGCCAGCGGAACTTCTCCCGCTGGCCCGTTTTTTATTGAATCAAAAGCCGGCTTGCTCGCGAGGCTGCGATATGAAAATTTCTAGGGTTCGGATGCGCCATTAGCTCAGTGGATTAGAGCGGATGACTACGGATCATCAGGTCGGGGGTTCAAGTCCCTCATGGCGCACCATTTATTTCCCAAACAGTAAATCCGCGCGGCAACCGCGATCAAACTCAAATGACCTGCGCAATCATGCTGCAACCCGATTCCAATCCCGCATCGACGACCCTCCGCATCTATCGGTGCGGACTACGTCTCGAAATGAAAAAGGCGCCAGTGTCAGGAGCGCCCGACCCTGATCGCCGAAAAGTTTGACGGCGCGGGCCGTCACGTTCGGCATATCGGACTGTGCCTGCGAGTTGACTTAAGCGCGCATGAGAGTTAGCTTCCGCATCGAAATGGGGGGTCCGTTGAAGCTTGATTATCAAGAGTCGGCGGCTCTATCGGATTGACGTCCGTAGCTGCTATTCCGTAAGTAGCATCTCTTCAGCACATACCCTGTGAACTTGGCGGTAGCGCGACTCCCCCCAGTCTCGAACCAAGGAGCGCGTCATGAATCGATTCCCGGTTTTGAAAGTAGTCGGTGTGATACTTCTGGTTTCGGGCTTGCAGTCGTACGGCCAGCAGGCGGACGCGGGCGCGCACGCTGCGCCGCCAGTCGAGAACTTCATCGTGTTTGATGTGCCGGGCTCCACATGTGAGCCCAGCTTCCCTATCTGCACCACCCCGGTCGCTATCAATCCAGAGGGGGCCATCACGGGATATTATGCCGATTCAAACGCTGCGCTTCACAGCTTTTTGCGGGCCGGCAACGGCACTTTCACCACGTTCGATCCTCCGGGCTCTACATGCCCTTCCTTTTTCAGCGAATGCAGCCAGCCCACCGACCTGAACCCTGCAGGGGCAATTACGGGATCATACTGTGACGCAATCACGTGCCACGGCTTCCTGCGGGTCCCCGACGGCAACTTCACCACGCTTGATCCTCCGGGTTCCATATTCACCCAGGCCAACGGCATCAACCCGGCGGGGGCAATTACGGGATACTACATTGACGCAAGCTTCGTTGAGCACGGCTTCGTGCGCGCCCGCGACGGTACCTTCACCACGTTTGATGTCCCAGATGCTGTCAACGGCACGAACCCTAGCCGCATTAACCCGGAGGCTGCGATCACAGGATGGTACTATGACGCAAGCTCCTTTGAGCACGGCTTCCTGCGGACCAGCAACGGCACTTTCACCACGTTCGATCCTCCGGGCTCAGTATTCACGCAGGCCAACGATATAAACCCGCAGGGCGTGATCACGGGATACTACATTGACGCAAGCTTCGTTAATCACGGCTTCCTGCGCGCCCGCGATGGCACCATCACCACTTTAGATTTTCCGGGCTCTGTAGGCACCGGCGCCGCCGCGATCAACCCGGCGGGGGAGACTACGGGAGTCTACCAAGAAGCGGCCGCGATTCACGGGTTTCGGTGGATTCCCGACGGCACCTTCGCCACGTTCGATCCTCCGGGCTCTTCATATACCCAGGCCGTCGACATCAACCCGGCAGGCGCAATCACGGGATACTACTATGACGCAAGCTTCCTGGGTCACGGCTTCCTGCTGCCAGCCACACGATAACAAAGGCTGCAAGTAAAGCCCGCTGTCGCACAGCAGCCATCGGCTCAGTCGCCGACTGACAGTTCTACAGATAATTCAGGTCGGGGGTTCAAGTCCCTCATGGCGCACCATTCTTATACAGGTTGCCGCTCTCGCCCTCTGATTCCTGGTCCCACGTCTGATCCCCTCGTGGGGCGAGGCAAGATCTAGCGTCAGAAGATCGACCGAGCTGTTTAAGAGGCGAGTCGGGCCTGAGAAATGCACGCCCTCATTGCGATTGGCTGCCGTCGATATCGTCGGCGCTTTCGACTCCGTCTGGCCCCAACGACTTCAGGACGTACGAATTCCCATCGCTTTGATAGAAGTAAGGATTCCCCCACGGATCTCTCGGAAGGCGCTCGATGTAACCGCCAGTGTAATAGACGAGGGGGATGATACCAGTTGTCGGCGGCGTAACAAGCGCGCCAAGACCCTGATCGGTGGTGGGGTAGTATCCGCTGTCGAGATAGTAACGATCCAGCGCCGTCTTGAGTTCGGCGATATCGGCCTGTGCCTTGGCGCGCTTGGCCTTGTCGGCGGCGCCCGGCAGGTGCTGTATGACAATCGTTGCCAGTAGACCCGCGACCAGAATAACCACCATGATTTCGATACAGGTGGATCCGTTCTGACGGTGTCGGCTTGACCTCATCGCAATTACGGAAGTAGACGAGGATGGTCCGGTTTTGTTTCAAAGGCGTGGTAGATCTCACGGGTTCAACGCCCGCTGGCGCCCTTCTCTCGGCATTAAACAGAGCCAACTTCGCCGATTTGTTCCCTCGCCCCACCAAGGGGAGAGGGTTCGGGTGAAGGATCCTACTTCCCAAACAGAAAATCGGCGCGGCAGCCTCTATCGACCCAGACCATTCGGTTGTTGTAGCCCCAGCTGGTGCCCTGTATGCAGGGGGCGTTGCTCCATTTACGGGTCAGGCTCACCTGGCCGTTGGTGTTGGCGGGGCATTCGGTTCTGCGGTTGCTGTATGACGCGCACGTCAAGCGCTGGCCGCCGCCACCGTTCGACCAGATCACGCCGGTCGTGAATACGCCGCGGCATCCTTGATCTACCCAAATCCGGCTGTCGTTCTGGACGTCCCAGCTCACGCCTTTTTTGCATTTCGCCGCGCTGAGTTGACGCGCGAGCGCGACGCCGTTGCGCGTGTCTGCCGAGCACGCATTGCGCCCGCCGTTGTAGGAATCACAGTTCACGGTTCCCGCATGGGCCGGCCCGGTCGCGATCGCGAGGATAAGTGTGATGGCGGGAAGGACGAGCGATGATGCGATTTTCATTTTCATGCTAACCGAGTATCGCGAATTGGCGGTGGATTGAAAGTTGCGTCGCCGGCTCGACTGTTGAGCGTTGCGTGGTGTAACGATCGACGGAACCAGAGGAGCATCCTCCAATGCCAGCCGTCCCCGATTTCTCGAAGCCGTACCGCGTCGACAATGGCCGCAAGTTCCGCTTAAAGGATTTCGATCCCGCGGACACCGCCCAGGTCAAATCGAAAAAGGAGGCAGAGAAAGAATTGCCGCGCGGGATCGAGCGCATGATCGAGTTGCAGGACAAGCTCTATGCGCAGGACAAGTGGGCGTTACTGTTGATCCTGCAGGCGATGGATGCGGCCGGCAAGGACGGTGTGATCAAGCACGTGATGTCGGGAGTGAGTCCGCAGGGATGCGAGGTGCATTCGTTCAAGCAACCGTCGGTCGAGGAACTCAATCACGACTATATGTGGCGGGCGGTCAAGAACGTTCCGGAGCGCGGCCGCATCGGCATTTTCAACCGCTCATACTACGAAGAGGTGCTCATCGTGCGCGTGCACAAGGAGCTGCTCGAGCGCGAACGGATACCGTCGTCGCTCGTCAGCAAGAACATCTGGAATGAGCGCTTCGCCGATATCAACGCGTACGAACATTACCTGTCGCGCAACGGCGTCGTCATCCGGAAGTTCTTTCTCAATCTATCGAAGGAAGAACAGAAGAAGCGGTTCCTTAAACGTCTCGAAGAACCGGACAAGAACTGGAAATTCTCGGCCGCCGACATCGCGGAACGGGAACGATGGAACGATTACATGACTGCCTACGAGGAAATGGTGCAGCACACTGCCACTCCGCATGCTCCGTGGTACGTAGTTCCAGCGGACAAGAAATGGTACACGCGGCTGGTGGTGGCGGCGGCGATCAACAGCGCGCTCGAGGATTTGAATCTCAAGTACCCTGTCCTCCCTGCGGCCCAACGGAAGGAACTGGAGGCCGCTCGCAAAGCGCTCGAGCATGAGGGCGAACATCACTGACGCGGGCGCATCCGGCGCGGGAGGATCGCGCGAGCCGATCCCGTCGCTCGAACTGTTCGATTCACCGCGCGCGTGGAGGATGGTCGCGGCGGCATTCGTCGCGATGTGCGCGGTGTACGGCGTCGCCTACAGCTTCGGCGCATTCTTCAAACCGATGGCGGCGGAGTTCGGCGCGCGCCGCAGCGCGACCTCGGCGGTATTCTCGATCACGGTGCTGGTGTGGTGCGTGCTCGGGCCAATCACGGGCCATCTGTCGGACCGGTTCGGCCCGCGAATCGTGGTCGCGACGGGAGCGGTCGTGATGGGCCTGGGACTCGCGCTGACGTCGATGATCGATCGTCTGTGGATCGGGTACATCACCTACGGACTCGGGGTCGGGGTCGGAGTCGCATGCGCATATGTTCCGATGGTGGCGGTGGTTGGCGGATGGTTTCTCCGGCGGCGCAACACGGCGCTCGGAATCGCAGTGGCGGGAATAGGATTCGGCACAATATTCGGCGCGCCGATTGCAGCGGCCTTGATCGCTCATCTCGGATGGCGCGCGACGTACGTCGTGTTCGCGATTGCCACTGCTGCGATTCTGATCGGATGCGCCTTTATCGTCGAGCGGCCGCCGGTCCACGTGACTCCGTCGCGAGTTCGTCTCTCCGAGGCGCTTCGCAGTCCTGCGTTCGGCTTTTTGTACGCATCGTCGGTGACCGTCTCGATCGTGATTTTCGTGCCGTTCGTTTATCTGCCGTCGTTCGCTCGCGATCGAGGGGCGAGTGAGTTCGCCAGTGCCGCTCTCGTCGGAATAATCGGTGGCGCTAGCGTGGTGGGACGCATGGGCCTGGGCAGCATGGCCGATCGCGCGGGAGTGGTGCGGCTTTACCAGGCGAGCTTCCTGGTGCTCGCGCTCAGCTACGGGATCTGGCTGGCCGCGGCGTCCTATACAATGTTGATCGTGTTCGCGCTCGTGATGGGTGCGGGCTACGGAGGATACGTCGCACTCTCGCCGGCCGTCATCGCGCATCTGTTCGGCACGAATCGGATGGGCACGGTGCTCGGCGCGCTCTACACCAGCGGCGGAATCGGAGCGATGGTCGGTCCGCCGATTGTCGGCTTGATCATCGATCACACGGGAAGTTATCGCATCGCGATCGCGTGCGCATTGGCAGTTGCGATCGCATCATTCGCGCTACTGATCCCGCTCAGCCGATACGAACCTGCGGCTACCAAGTCATCGCCTGTTCTGGACTAGCAGGCGCCTTGGGAACAGCAGGCGCCACTGGAGGAGCGGGCGCCGCGACTGTGAAGCTCCACGAATAGAGCTTGCCGTCTTCCTTCAGCGCGACGTTGTAATGTCCGGGCGCGAGCGGATCGCGCGGCAGGATCACGGCGGCGCCGATGCTTGCGAGGCCCGTCTTGCCGATGCTCGTCTCGCCTTTGTCTCGGCCGACGTACGACGCCGCAGTGATGAGGCACGTGTCGATATCGGCGCCGTCGCGCGTGACGGAGACAGAAGAAACCTCTAGAGTTCCGTCAACGCCGTAGCCTTCTCCCAGTTGAATCGAAATCGGAGTGCCGGTCGGAGTTTTGTAGCCGGGACATGAGGAGAACGGATCGGGAAAGTCCTCGCCGGTGAACGATTGCAGGTCGACGGTGGCGCCGTCGGGCGGAAATTCGACGGGTGAGCGCAGGCGGCCGGTCTCCATCGGAATGAGCCCGAGGTTCGGGTTCCACATCCGGTCGCTGGCCGGTCCGTCGTAGAGCGCGATGCGCGTGGATTTCTCGAGCGCGAAGCGGTACGCGATCACGATTGCACACCGGCCGGGGTCGCAGTACGCCCCGAGTCCGGCCACCGAGAACTGCGGCACCATCGGAATCAGGCCGCTGAACGGCATCGTCATCAGGAGATTGACGAAATCGGCGCCGCTCAGGTTGATTTCGGGCGTGGTGACTACGGCAGCGTATCTGCCGGCCGAAGCGCCATTGTCGGTGTAGAACGGTCTGCCTTTTTCTTCCCATCGGAAGGCGTCCTGGGGAGTCTGAAAGTGGAGTTGTCGATTGTCGAGCATGATGTCACCGCCGGCGACCCCGTTCTCGACGAGATAGCGCGCGTGATTCAGCGCGCCGGCACTGATAGCGCTGTCGTCGACAATCGGCGGCAACTTCGCCAACGCGCGATAGTAGTTCACCCGTTCCCTGGCGCTCGCAGCAAAGTCGGGCGGCACTCCCGGGGATGGTGTCGTGGTGGGCTGTGCAACGGCGCGGACGGCAAATAGAAGGGTGACTACGGCCAAAACTGCGAACTTAAAGTATCGCATGAAGTGTCGATCAGGGCTCGGAGCAGTAGCCTGCGCCGCGCAGATACTTGGCGTCGTCGTCAGTGACCGGCGGCCCGGTTTTAATTTGCGCCCAGCTAACCGATTGATTGAGCGTGTTCATCCCGCATTCGACTTCGAAAATTTCATCGCCGTTGGCTTTCTTCACCGGCACGAAGATGTTCGCGGTGCGCGCCGAATCCTGTTCGACCATTCGCGGATCGGCCGACAACCCGGTGCCGCTCATGGTGACGCTCTGACCTCTAATGCCATTGCAGATTCGTGCGGGATCGACTCGGCATCCGTTCATAACCACCGCGTTCGACGGACCGCCGCCAGCGCTCGGCGCATTCTGCGATCCGCACGCTGCGATAGCCGTCGATAAGATGAAAATTAAAACCGGCAAGCGCCACTGCATTCGAACTTCCCCCTCAATGAAGTCAGACGCGTTTTCGACCGCAAGCAAGCTAGCAGTTCGTTATTTCGATCACAACAAACTGTGAAATCTGTCGTACACGATGTCGGCGCGCGAGTGTTCCCCGAAGAACAGTTTGTGAATAGGGGAGGGTGTTGATAGCGTCAAACGATTCCGCACGCGGCTTGGGGGCTTCGTGCATGGAGGAATCGATGCAAAAGATCATCATGTCGGGACTGTTTGCGATCGCGCTGGTGGGACTCGCGTTCGCGATGGACATTGATCGTCACGCCGACTTCAGCAATCCGAAGGCGCAACCCGCCGCCGCTGGGTGCAAGGGCTTCTACGGCACCGACGACAACCGAACCGCCTGCGACGATTTCTGCGGACAGTACCGCAGCGATAACGAGGGCGCGAGTTGCGCGTGCACCGAGGGCAAGTGCGCGGCCGACGACCATCGGTAGGCTGGTTCACTCATGCGGCGTCGTGAAAGATGACGCCCATCGCGTAGCGCACGCCTGATTTGATCGTGCTGACGCCGTGACGCATGTTCACGCGATGGAATCCCTTTGCGCCGGCCGCGGGACGGTAGCGATTCGCGAAGATTATTCCCTCGCCGGCATCGAGCGCGATTGCCTCGCCGCGCGATTGCGCCCGCGGGCGCTGCTCGACCAGCAATAGTTCGCCGCCTTCGAAGTCGCGTCCGCGCCGGCTCAGTGCGCAGGTGAACTGAAGCGGGAACGCGACCTCGCCGTACCGATCCTGATGCAGGCAGTTGTAGCCGCCGCTCTCGTAGCGAAGAATCAGCGGCGTCGGCCTGGTCTGTGAGTGGTCGGCGCAGACTTTCAGGAATTCGGCGAGTGACGAGGGATACGAGTCGGTCGAGCGCATCCGCTCGGCCCATCGATTCGCCGTCGGCGCGAGCTTGCGATACATCGCGACACGCAGATCCTCGACCAGCGCCGGCATCGGCCGCGCGAAATACTTATACTCGCCGACGCCGTAGTTATGCCGCTCCATCACGATGCGGCTGCGAAACCGATCGCGATCGGGATACATCGCGATCAACTCTGCGCACTCAGCGGCGCGCAGCATCGCGCCCGTCGTCGCGTAGCCCTGCTCGTCGAGGTCGCGCTCGATGCGGACCCAATCGAGCGCGGCTACGCGATCGCCGATCGACGCTTCGATCTTACGCGGCGTTGGCGCGGACGAACTCCCCAATTTTTTCGATCGCCTGCTGACCCTCGTCGAGCATAGGCGCGAAAACCTGGAAGACGTGAATCATATTTTCCCACGGCTCGAGCGTGACCTTGACGCCTGCCTTGCGCGCGCGCTCGGCCAGCCGCGTCGAGTCATCCATCAGAGTCTCCGCAGTGCCGACCTGGACAAGCAGCGGCGGCAAGCCCGCGAGGTCTGCATATAGTGGCGCGGCAAGCGGGCTGCGCGCGTTCTGCCCCTTCAAATAATGCTTCGCCATCTCGAGCAGCGCTTCCTTCTGCACCATCGGATCGACCGACGCTTTGGACTTCATCGAATCGCCGATACCTTCGAGATCGATCCACGGCGACAGACAAACGCCTGCGCTCGGGCTCGCCAACTTCGCGTCGCGAATCGCAACGAGGGTCGCCACCGTGAGTCCGCCGCCGGCAGAATCGCCCGCGACCGCGATACGCGACGGCTTCAGCCCTTGCGCGAGCATCCAGCGATACGCGGCGACGGAATCCTCGACCGCAGCGGGAAACGGATGCTCGGGCGCGAGACGATAGTCGATCACCAGCACGTGAGCTTTTGCAGCGGTCGAAATGCGGGCCGCCAAAGCGCGATGCGTATTGATCGAGCCGATCACGTAGCCGCCGCCATGCAGATAAAGCACCGCGCGGCCCGCGTCGGCGCCGGGCGCAGTCACCCATTCGGACTTGACGCCGCCGGCATTCACCGGCTCGCACTTGACGTCGGCCGCGACGGGAAACACCGCTGCCATCTTTTCGAAATTCGCGCGCATGTCCTGGACCGTCGCAGGGCCTGCAATCGGCTGCGCCTTGAGCATCTGAATTATCCGCTGGAGTTGTTGTTGCGACATCCATTCACCTCTCCAAAAAGAGTTTTGCCGATCGCCGGCATCGTTCGCGTTCGAACTATAGCGCCGCCTCGTGTAAATCGGCAAAGAGCAGAGTGCTTCTTGTCGTTTGCCGTTTTGATTCGAGGAGTTCTACAGTCGGTGACTATGAAAGTATCGCTCTTCTATTTACCGTCGGTCGGCAGCAAAACTGACATCGAAAAAGGGCGCGTCGGATTGCAGGGTCATCTGTACGATCAGATGCTGCACGACATCACGGGGCAGGCGCGGCTCGCCGACGACCTCGGCTACGATTCGATCAGTTTCACCGAGCATCATTTTCACGTCGAAGGGTTCGAGCTGTCGAACAATCCCGTGCTGCTCGATTTGTATATCGCGATGCAGACCAAGCGTCTGCGCGTCGGACAACTCGGTATCGTGTTGCCGTCGCAAAATCCGCTGCGCGTCGCGGAGGACATCGCGATGCTCGATCATATGAGCGGGGGACGCGCCAACGCCGGCTTCGCGCGCGGCTATCAGCGTCGATGGGTCGATATCATGGCGCAGCAGACGCACGGCATTCATGGAGCGCTGCCGCATCAGCATGACGAGATCGACAACGCGAATCGCGCGGCCTTCGAGGAAAATTTTCGCATCATCAAGCAGGCGTGGACCCAGGATTTTCTTTCGTACGAGGGCAAGTACTGGCGCGTCCCGCCCGGCGAAACGCCGTGGACGCTCGACGCGACCGCGAAATGGGGCGGCGGCGTCGAGAACGGAATCGTGCGCGCGGTGTCAGTGGTGCCGAAGCCCGTGCAGAAGCCGCATCCGCCGATCTTTCAGCCGTTCGCGTCGTCCGAGCGCAGTATCAGATGGTGCGCGCAGGAAGGAGTCACCGCGATTCTGCCGCCGTTGCATCCGTCGCTCGAACATCAACTGTGCGAAGTTTATGCGGAAGTTTCGCGCAAGCCGCTCGGCGAAGGGATGGGCGTGCTGCGCGACATCGTGATCGCCGACAGCGATGATGAAGCACGCGCAATCTGGCGCGAGAGCGGATACTTCTGCGGCCACGAGTGGTTCGAGCCGTTCGGATTTTCAAAAGGCCTCGACGATCCCAAAACCGGCGAGCCCGCCGACCTGTGGAGCAACGGCCTCGCATTCGTCGGCACCGTCGACACCGTCACGCGGCAGGTCGAGCACCTGCTGAAGCGCCTGCCGATCAGATGGGTGTTCGCATGGATGTACAACGGCCTGATGCCGCACGACCGCCTGATGAAAACGATCGAGCTGTTCTGGACGAAGGTGATGCCGCGCGTGAGCAATATGTCTGCGTGACCTCCGCCTCAAGCTGCGATTGACAGCGCATCTGCAAAGACACAGATTGACCGGCATGCGAATAGTTGCCGTCTGCCTTTTAGCGTCCGCTTTGATTCCGTCACTCAGCCGAGCACAGGAGGCTCCTGTTTTCGCGATCTCGACCGCAGACAGCTCGATCAAATTCAATGTGAAAGCGTCGGTCGCGATAGGCGGCACCTTCGACAATTGGAACGCCACTTTGACTTTTACATCTCCGGTCGTAACGACCGGGGTTTTGGACGTCGAAATTCAGGCTGCCTCGGTTGATACCGGAAGCGGCATGAAGGATAGCAAACTGAAAGGCCCGGACTTCTTCGATGCCGCCAACAATCCGCTGATCTCGTTCAAGTCGACGAAACTTGTACAGACCGGTCCCAACACCTTCGAGGTTGACGGCAACTTTACGATCCGCGGCGTTACCAGACAGGAGACGCTGACACTTGCAGTGTCCGGCGTTGGTACGGGCTCCGGCCAGATTAAGGGGACGCTGTATTTCGACCGTAAGGACTACGGGATGAACAGCGGCATTCCCTTCATCAGAATCGCCAACCGCGTGGAAGTGAACGTCGACCTCAAGGGGAATCGAGTCAGCGGGCCTCCTTTGGTTCTTAAGCAGTAGCCCGCAGTCTCAAACGCGGTCCCTCAAACTCTCGCGTGCGCTCTCGGCAACAAGTTAGAATGCGCCGACGACGCTGCAGTGCACGTACTCACCTCACACACGTTCCTCGAAGATCTCGCGATGGTGCTATGCGTCGCGGCGGTCACCACTATCATCTTTCAGAAAATCCGGCAGCCGGTGGTCGTCGGCTATCTGATCGCGGGGATGATCGTCGGGCCCAACGTCCCGATTCCTCTGTTCGCCGATCCTGAACGCATCCACACGCTGTCCGAGCTTGGTGTGATCCTCCTTATGTTCGCGCTCGGGCTCGAGTTCAGCGTGCGCAAGCTGATTCGCCTCGGCCCGACCTCGGGCTTCATCACGGCGCTGCAGGTCGGCTTCATGATCTGGCTCGGCTACGTATGCGGGCGCGCGCTCGGATGGACGCCGCTGGAGAGCATCTTCACCGGCGCGATTCTCTCGATCTCGAGCACGACCATCGTCGCAAAGGCCTACCAGGAGACTCCGGTCTCCGACCGACTGCGCGAACTGGTGTTCGGCGTCCTGCTCGCGGAAGATCTCACCGCGGTCGTCGAGCTCGCGATTCTGACGACGCTGGCCTCGGGCGCGAGCGTGTCGGCGTCATTGATGACGGTGACCGTCGCGCGCCTGATCCTGTTCCTGGTCGCATTCGTCGGCATCGGATTCATCGTGGTGCCGCCGGTGGTGCGATTCATCGTGCGAATGGATCGGCCCGAGACAACGCTGGTCGCGGTCGTCGGCATTTGCTTCGCCTTCTCGCTGCTCGCCGAGCACGCGGGTTATTCAGTCGCGCTCGGCGCATTTCTCGCGGGGTCTCTGGTCGCTGAATCGGGCGAGGCCGCGCAAATCGAGCATCTGGTTGCGCCACTGCGCGATATCTTCGGCGCGGTGTTCTTCGTCTCGGTCGGCATGATGATCGATCCGGCGCTTATCCAGCAGCATTGGCAGGCGCTGATCGTGCTTACGGCGGCCGTGGTCGGCGGAAAAATTGTCGGCGTGACCTTCGCTTCGATGCTGAGCGGCGTCGGCACCAAGACCTCGATTGAAGCCGGCATGAGCTTGTCGCAAATCGGCGAGTTCTCGTTCATCATCGCCGGCGCGGGGCTGAAGACGGGAGCCGCCCGCGATTTTCTGTACACGCTCGCGGTCGCGGTCTCAGCGGTCACCACGTTCCTGACGCCGTACATGATTCGCGGCTCGATTCCCCTGGCCGAGTTCGTTTCCGCGCGGATGCCGCGCCAGCTCAAGGTGCTCGAGGCGCTCTACGACTCGTGGCTCGAACAGATTCGCAACGCGGGACAGCCGGCGAAGGAAGCCAATTCGATCGCATGGCCCACGGCTTCAATCGTTGCGAGCGCGGTGTTGATCGGCGCGATTCTTATATTCAACGAGCACGATCCGCTCGACGTGACGAGCACGGTCGCGGGCCTGGAACACCTTACGTACTTCTCGGCCGGCCTGTACGTGGACCTGTTCGCTCTGCTGCTATGCGCTCTGCCGGCGGCCGCGATGTACTTCGCGTCGCGCCGCCTCGCGGCGGCGCTGGCGTTGCGCGCTTTCGCCGAACTTCCACCGAGTGGCGCACCCGCGGTGCATGCGTTGGTCGAGTTGCTGCAGATTACGATTCTGCTGGTGGCCGCGGTGCCGCTGCTCGCGATCGTTCAGCCGTTCATGGAGCCGGTCGAAGGAATCGGAATCATCGTAATCACGCTCGTACTGATGATCGTTGTGGTCACACGAAGCGCGCGCCAGATGCAGGGTCAGCTTCACAATGCGGCGCGCCTGATCGCCACCGCGCTCCGAGGCGCTCCCGCACAGGTGGGCGGCGCGTCATACGAAGTCCCCGGCATCGGAATGATCACGCCCGTCCCGCTGCGCGCCGATAGCGAAGGCGTGGGCAAAAAACTGTCCGAGCTGGACCTGCATACCAACAGCGGCGCGGTGGTGGTCGCGATCGGCCGTAACGATTCCGAAGTCGTCGTCCCGACCGGCGACGAAATTCTGCGCCCCGGCGATATACTAGAATTAGCCGGCTCGAGCGACGCCGTAGCGTCTGCCCGCCGACTACTCGAAGCACCACGCCCTGCCCGGGGACAAGAAGCCTCGATCTAATCGTCCCTCCTAACCTCTCCTTGACCGAGGAGAGGTCGGCGTAAGCCGCGAAGCGGTGTCGCCGGGAGAGGTGCAACGCCAGATCTAGTCGCCGCTGCAATCTCGATTTCGAAAGTCGAAAACTGGTGCCGCTGTTCAACGTTGCACCGCTCCCTAACCCTCTCCTCGGACTTGTCCGAGGGGAGGGTATTAAGACGGAATCCGCTCGCCCTTGGAGTTGCATGATCGCGTCAGCGGTCATAACGTTTTCGCGTTGCACCACTCACTTCTGCGAGGTTGATATGAATCTCAAAAATGCGGTCGCGCTGGTGACCGGTGGCGGCTCCGGACTCGGCGAGGCAACGGTCCGCGAATTCGCGTCGGCCGGAGCGAAGGTCGCGATTCTCGATTTGCCATCGTCGCCCGGCGCCAAAGTCGCCGAGTCACTTGGCGCAAACGCGCTGTTCGTCGAGGCCGACGTCGCTTCCTCCGACCAGGTAACTGACGCGATCGCGAAAACGGTCGCGAAGTTCGCGTCCATTCATATCGCCGTGAACTGCGCCGGTATCGGCCGCGCGATGCGGACGGTGACCAAGGACGGCCCGCACTCGCTCGACCTGTTCAGCAAAGTGATCGCGGTGAATCTCATCGGCACCTTCAACGTGACGCGGCTGGCCGCGGCGCAGATGGCGAAAAATCAGCCTGGCGCCGACGGCGAACGCGGCGTGATCATCAATACGGCGTCGGTCGCCGCGTTCGACGGACAGATAGGGCAGGTTGCCTATTCGGCGTCGAAGGGCGGCGTGGTTTCGATGACGTTGCCGATCGCGCGCGACCTCGCGTCGCTCGGCATCCGCATCTGCACGATTGCGCCGGGAACCTTCGAGACTCCGATGCTGGCCGGTTTGCCTGAGCCCAATCGCAAGGCGCTCGCCGCACAGATTCCGTTTCCGCAGCGCCTCGGCAAGCCATCAGAATATGCAGCACTGGCGCGCCACATCGTCGAGAACGAGATGCTGAACGGCGAGACAATCCGCCTCGACGGCGCACTAAGGATGCCGCCCCGCTAGATCGTTGAGGCGGTGCGGGCTACGCGGGTTGCCAGGATGAAGGCGAAGGCGGCGAATGCGATTGCGATAGCGACTGACGATCCCATCGGCATCGTCGCGCCGCTCGAGGCCGGCTCCGCCAGATAAAGTCCCTGGCGGAGTGCGTCCACGGCGTAGGTCAGCGGGTTGAGGCGCGTCGTCCATTGGAACCATCCGGGCGCGCCCGCCACCGGAAACACCGAACCCGAGAGCATCCAGAGCGGCAGCAGCAGCATGTTCATGAACGCGTGAAAGCCCTGAGTCGATTCCGTCCGCCACGCCATCGCGAGGCCGATGCTGGTCATCGCGAACGCGATCAGCCCCATCATCGCGAGCGACACTATTATCGCTCCCAGACTGAGATGGATTCCCGCCAACGGCGCCATCGCGAGAAAGATCGCTCCCTGCATCAGCGACAGCGTCGTGCAGCCGACGGCCTGCCCGAGCACGATCGTCGCGCGCGAGATGGGAGCGACCAGCACGCCCTGCAAAAACCCCTGGCGTCGATCGTCCACCGTCGATGCGGTCGCGAAAATCGCGGTGAATAGGAGCATCAGCACGATCACGCCGGGATAGAAATATTGCACGTAGCCGATTCCGGCCGGCATCCCGCTCGGCTTGAACGACGCTTGCAGGCCGGCGCCGAGCAGCAGCCAGAAAACCAGCGGCGTCGCGATCGCGCTCACCACGCGGATCGGTTGGCGGATGAACCGCACGACCTCGCGATACCAGAGCGTTTGGGCCTGAAGAAAAATTTCGTTCATCGCCGTTTATTCCGTCTCCGGCGTATTCGCGAAGAACTGGTGTCCAGTAAGATGCACGAAGACGTCCTCGAGAGTCGGCTTGCCGAATGAAACCGACTCGATCTCCTCGCCGAACGCATCGATCAGATCGCGAACCAGTTCATGCGCGCGCAGTTTCTCGATACGAATCGCGCCGTCGACCAGCTGGCTCTTGAGCTTGAAGCGCGCGAGGATTTTCCGCTGCAGGATTTCCGGCTCTTCGGTTCGAATCACGATCACGTCACCGCCGACTTCGGACTTGAGCTCGCCCGGCGGTGCGATCGCGACCAGCTTCCCCTGATGTAGAATGCCGATACGATCGCATCGCTCCGCCTCTTCCATGTAATGCGTGGTCAGCACGATGGTCACGCCCTCGTGCTCGCGCAGATGTTCGAGGTAATTCCAGAACTCGCGCCGCGCGGCAGGATCAAGCCCAGTGCTGGGCTCGTCGAGCAACAGCAGCGCCGGCTCATGCAGAAGAGCCTTGGCCAGCTCGACGCGGCGCTGGAGCCCACCTGACAGCGTCTCGACGCGGTCGCGCTCGCGCGACGAAAGTCCGAGCCGCTCGAGCATCGCGGCACTGCGCTCATGCAGCCGCTTGCCGGAGATGCCATACAGATGACCGTGCGCCGCGAGATTTTCGCGGACCGTCAGTTTGCCATCGAGACTCGGATGCTGAAACACAACGCCCAGTTGGCGCCGCACCGCACCGGTTTCGCCTGCCAGGTCGTGGCCGAACAATCGCGCGCTTCCAGATTGGATCGGCGCCAGCGTCGACAGCAGCTTGAACAAAGTGGTCTTGCCACCGCCGTTGGGTCCGAGGAAGCCAAAGATCTCGCCGCGAGCGATAGAAAAAGTGACGTCGCTCAGTGCGTCGCGATCGCCGTAGCGAAAGCCGAGCGCGCGCGCATCGATCGCGCTGGACGCGGCGCGAATCGCGTCGGCTGCGGCATGTGATGGATTGGAAATGGTCGAGGCGCTCATCTTCAAAAAAAAATTGCGGTTGAGATTTACGGTTCGCCGAGTCCACCTGCGGGTTGCGTGCCTTGTTCCGACAGTCCGATTTCCGCGCGATGCCATCCGTCCTGAAATGCGGTCGTGCGCTCGTCGCCGTTGCCATGCCCGGAGCTATGGCCGACGAAGTCATCGCCCGTGAGCTGGTAGTATCGCGTCACTTCGACCGGATCGAGTCGGCGAATCCCCATCCGCTCGAGCGAGTAGCCGGCGAACTGATCGGCCGCGAGTTCCTTGTTCTTGACCGGCACGTTTTCGTTGGCGGGGTCGAAGTCGCTGTGCGCGAGATGGCCGATTTCGTGCGCGAAGATGGCATACAGCATCGGGCGGACGGTATCGGGGTCGTCGATTCTCATCCACTGCTGAAACAGGTTGTCGAGAAACTTCTGGTTGTAGAAGATGCAACCGCCGTTGCGGGCATGGGGCGAACCGGAACTCAGCGATTCGTAAACCTTGAAATTGGTGCCCCACATATCGTTGAGTTGCGCGACGATTGTCTTGTAAGGTTCGCCGGCAACGCGTGCGGTTTCACCGCACGCGTTGATGGTGCCGTCGGCCGCCGTGACGGCGGGCGCGGCCGCAGCGGCGCCGGCCTCGGCCGGCGCCTGCGAGGTGGTATGG
>NZ_JBAUYR010000093.1:0-2106 GCF_049584895.1 Binatus sp. (SeqCode) | reverse complement strand
CACTTGCGGCGATTCTGATAGGTGCTTGGCGCGATGATCTCGGCCCCGATCCAATCGCGCAAGCACTGAATCAGCTCGGCTTGATCGCTCTCGTCTTTCTGATCGCTGCTCTCGGATGCACGCCGCTCAAAGCCATGTTTGGTTGGACCTGGCCAATGCGTATCCGGCGGATGCTCGGCCTGCTCGCGTTCTTCTATGCTCTGCTGCACGTCATCACCTACACTGTGCTCGATCAGGGCCTGGACTGGCACGCGATCGTGGACGATATCGTCAAACGGAAATTTATCTTTTTCGGGTTTTCTACCTTCGTGCTATTGATTCCGTTGGCCGCGACATCGACCAATTCTGCTCTCAGACGTCTCGGTTACGTCCGATGGAAGCAGCTCCATCGCCTCGCCTATCTGGCGCCAGCACTTGCGGTCCTTCATTTCATCTGGAGAGTCAAGCTCGACGTTCGCGAGCCGGTCGCCTATGGCTTCGTGCTTGCGGCGCTACTCAGCGTGCGACTCGTGGATTATCTTCATGACCGCAAAGCTCTGCTGATGCGAGAGATATGACTCCGCGATCCAACTTTGATATCAAGAGAATTATGATTGCCGCGATTCTTTCGGCGATCGCGGGATTATTGGCAGGAGCCCAGTGGGTGTCTGCACAGGAGAAAACAATGCCTGATTCGAATTCCAGCAAGGGCGAGGTTCTCACGCAGGTCCTGAAAAAAATGCGCAGCGGCGAGAAGATCGCTCCAAGCGAGTTTCAGGACTTCGTGAAAGCCCAGAACGACGGCGCAACCACCGGCCTCAAGGTCGGAGAGAAAATACCTGACTTCGCGCTGGCGGATCAGAACGGTAATCGAAGAACGTTTCGCGATCTGACCGGCCCTTCGGGCCTGCTTCTGGTCTTCAGTCGAAGCGCCGATTGGTGACCCTATTGCAGAAGCCAGCTCGTGGAGCTGGAACAATCGCGACAGGGCTTCGAAAAGCAGGGTGTAAAGATCGCGGCCATCACCTACGACTCTCAGGAGATTCTGCAGCGCTTCAGCGCCGCTCATCACCTTGGTTACCCGTGCCTATCCGACAAGGGTAGCGTCGTCATTCGCGAGTTCGGAATCCTCAATACGAATGTCCCAAAGGATCATCCGTTCTACGGCATTCCGTTCCCCGGTGACTACCTGATTTCGCCCGATGGTATAATCAAGGCCAAGTACTTCCTGCCCGACTATCAGACAAGAGTAGCCTCGTCAGAGATCCTGCTTAATGAATTCGGCGCGGACACGAATGCTCAATCGGTGTCGCTAACGGCCGGGGACATTCGAATCGTGGTCACCCCTTCGACCGATCACGCCGTAGCCGGCCAGGAAATCGGAGTAGCCGCGGACTTCACAATCGCAAAGGGCTGGCACATTTACGGACAGCCCCTTCCGGCTAACTACACTCCGACGACAATCGTGTTCGACAGCGACTGCGTCGCCAAACAATCGTTTGAGTACCCCGATCCAGATAAAGTCGCTTTTCCCCAACTCGGTGAGACGCTTCCCGTCTACGCGGGCAACTTCCGAGTCAAAGGAAAAATCCTCGCGAGACCCGGACTGAAGCCGGGCGACTACAAGCTAAAGGGAAAACTCAGCTTTCAGGAATGTAGCGAGCAGATTTGCAAGATACCCCAATCGGTCACGTTCGAGATTCCTTTCAGGATCGATCCGATGGCATCAGCGGCGCCCAAGGTTCCGACGGGCGCTTGATCGCAGATTCAGCAGCACGAAGAGAGCGAGCGTGTGACTTCCGATTTGTGTTAAGTCGAAAGGCAATTTTGAACAGTACTCGTATGCGGCAGCGTCGTAATCCCGGATACTGTGGCTGTCAACTGTATCGACGGGTCCCGATTGCCCTCGTTCCTGCGCAAAAGCCCTTTTATTTTCAATGCCGGGGGCGGGACTCGAACCCGCACGGCCCTTTCGAGCCAGAGGATTTTAAGTCCTCTGCGTATGCCATTTCGCCACCCCGGCGTTCCGGCGAGCATGATCGTTAAATCATAAACACGCCTGCGCGCGAAGATGGTGCGCGCGGTCTCCGATTGTTCATTCAGTCTGGCGAGGGATGCGTATAATAT
>NZ_JBAUYR010000092.1:0-8591 GCF_049584895.1 Binatus sp. (SeqCode) | reverse complement strand
GAGTGTGGGAAGACCTCAGGGACCGGCAGGATCAGTAGGACCGGCAGGATCAGAAGGATAGCGCACCGATGCCCAAGCTCACCATCGATGGCAAGGAAATCGAAGTCGCCGACGGCCTCAACCTGATCAAGGCCGCCGATCAGGCCGGGATCGAGATTCCGCACTACTGTTATCATCCAGGGCTCAGCGTGCCGGGCAATTGCAGGATGTGCCTGGTCGAAGTCGAGAAAGCGCCCAAGCTCCAGATCGCGTGCAACACCAGGGTTGCCGAAGGGATGGTGGTGCACACCAAGAGCGAGCGCACCAAGACCGCGCAAAAAGCGGTGCTCGAATTCCTGCTGATCAATCATCCTATCGATTGCCCGGTGTGCGATCAGGCGGGCGAGTGCAAGCTGCAAGACTACTACATGGATTACGACCAGCAGCCGTCGCGTTTTCCGCTGCCCGAGAAGAATCACAAGGGCAAGGCAATCGACATCGGCTCGGGCGTGATGCTCGATCAGGAGCGATGCATCCTGTGCGCGCGATGCACGCGGTTCTTCGACGAAGTGACCAAGACGTATGAGCTCGCGATTTTTGGCCGCGGTGATCACAACGTCATCGACATCAATCCCGGCCAGCCGGTCAACAACAAATATGCCGGCAACGTCGTCGACATCTGTCCGGTCGGCGCGCTTACCGAAAAGGAATTCCGCTTCCGGATGCGCGTCTGGTACCTGCATCGCACTGCGTCGGTGTGCGGCGGATGCGAGCGGGGATGCGCGATCGACATCCATCACCATCGCGGACGCATCTACCGCTTCAAGCCGCGCTTCAATCCCGGCGTCAATGACTACTGGATGTGCGACGAGGGCCGTCACAGTTTCCCGACGTTACACGCCGAGACACGGCTCACCTCGCCACTCGTGCAGGCGAAGGATCAGCTGGTGGTCGAGCCGTGGGGCGAAGGAGTCAGGCGCGCCGCATCGATCATCGCGGATTACAAGCGCACCTATGGTCCCAATTCGATCGCGGCGGTCATCGACGCGACTTCGACTAACGAGGAAGCCTTCGCGCTGAAACAGTTTATGAAGGGCGCGATCGGCTCGGACCGAATCGCGATGCTGAGCTGGTCACCACCCGGCGCCAGCGGCGATGACGACTTGCTGATTCGCGCCAATAAAAATCCCAACACGCGCGGACTCGCCGCACTCGGGCTTTCCGCCGACGGTCTCGACGGCCTCGCATCGGCGGTCGCGTCGGGGGAACTCAAGATGCTGATAGCGTTCCGCGCCGACCTGGTCCGCGCACTGGGCGAAGAGGAATTCGTCCGGCGTTTCGGCGCGCTCGACTACATGCTGGTGCTATCTACAGACGCCAACGAAACCTGCCAGATGGCCAACCAGGTCTGGCCGATCGCTGCGTATCCCGAACTCGACGGCAGCTTCACGAACTTCCAGGGCCGCGTGCAACGAATCAGCGCCGCGTTCCCACCGCCCGGCAACGCAATCCCAGGCATCGAGGCAATCGCGAGGCTCGGCCACGCCCTCGACGGCATCGACCGCCCGCACACGCCGGATGCCATCTTCACCGCAATGACCACCGAGGAGCCCGCCTTCAAAGGCATGAGCCTCGCGAATCTCGGCGAACACGGCGTAGATCTAGCATCGAGTTGAAGTCACACCTCTGTCCAAGGGGCCGCCACGGCCTCTGATACCTCTCCCGTTACTCTACGGGAGAGGAGGCCAGCCGCATCGGCGGCTGGTAGGTGAGGGTTCTGCGGTTCATGCTGCAAGTATGGAACGTCAGATTCGGAGCTCCGCGAGCCCTAAGTGAAGTACAAGTGCCTTACATCGAGAAAGATCCGGGATTCTTCGCTGCGCTCAGAATGACACAAAACAAATAACTCCACATTGCGCGCTTGCGGCTTGAACCGCAGAACCATCACCTACCGGCCGCGTTGCTGGCGGCGGCCTCTCCACGTGAAATAACGGGCGAGGTAAGATTCGCAGCGCTCAGGACACAAAGATCATCACCCGGCGTGGCAGTTGAAGCGGAAACCTGATTTGCCGCTGTGAATCCTCGCGATTCGAGTCTTGATCTTTGGCGTGATTGGCAGGTCCGGGAATGCCTTCACGAAGGCTTGCAATCCAGCGGTGGTCTTGCCCGCGTCCTCGCAACTGCAGATGCCTGTGAGCAGTTCCGTCTCGAGGCTGTCGATTTCGCCTTGCGCTTCCGATGCGTACGCGTCGGGGTAGGTCGTGCGGAACGTCATCCATCCGCGGTATAGGTCGACCATCAGTTTCCCATCGAAGCGCGTGCATCCCGACTCTTCGGTCTGCTGCTGGATGTAGGCCGGGAACGGGCCGTTGCCGTCCGGCTCGGTGCGCGAGTAGATGTCGAAGAACGCGCGGTCCGCCTTGGTGCCCTGTTTGCGCGCGAGTGACCTGAAAAAGTCGACGCTGGGACGCACAACTACTATCGCTTCCCGCACCACGATGAACCCCTGCATCTGACGCTGCACTTGCTGGTACTGCGATTCGCTGAGATCGGGCAGGATCGCCTGAATCTGCGGACTCACTTGCATGCCGGCCTCGAACACCGGCTCGATCGGACTCTTGCCGCGCGACGTCTTCAACTCGCCTATCGCGGACGCATAGTCGGCCACCCCGGGCGGGATCTCGACGTCGGCCGCGCTTGCCTTGATCGCGACACAAGACATCGCGATCGCGGCGGCCAGCAGCGTGCAGAAGAGGGCGCGAGTTTGATTGATCGATGTCAGCAAGCGGCCTCGATCGCTAGCATCGCGATCGCTCCGCGCGCAAGCGAGCCGTCGCGCGCTAATCTTTGGCCGGCTGGAACACGACCTCGACGCGATCGAGGTAGCTCAGCAACTGCCGCGCGAGCGTCGTGACTGCCCCGCCGTCGCGGGTCGCCGCCGCATGTTCGAGCGAACGGCCTATCTCTGTCATCGTGTCGAATCCGTAGCTTCCCCCTTCGCCTTTGACGCGATGCGCGATGCGCCCGACCTCCGCGTAGTCGCGGCGCGTAACTGCGTCGAAAATCGTATTGATGTCGGCGCGCTTGTGCGCCATAAATCCCGGGATCAGATCGCTCAAATCCTCGTCCACTTCTACTATTACTCGGTCCGGCATGTTTCCTCCTTTAGATTGGCCACCGCGGCCCCCTCGTCATCCGACGCGCTCCCTTCAACTGCGTCGCGGATCGCGTCGAGCAGCGTCGATTTTTTCACCGGCTTGGTTATGTGCGCGTCGCAACCGGCCTCTCTCGTGCGATGCACCGCTTCTTCCAGCGCCGACGCCGTCAGCGCCACGATGGGAGTGCGCCGCCTGCTGTTCGCAACCTCCCACACTCGAATAGTGCTGGCCGCTTCGTAGCCGTCGACGTTCGGCATCTGGATGTCCATCAGCACCAGGTCGAAATTCCCGGCGACAAATTTATCGATCGCCTCTTGTCCATCTTCGGCTTCGACCAGGCGGTAAGGAGTTTTTTTCAGATACGCGCGAATCAGCGCGCGGTTATCGTGCGAATCGTCGGCCATCAGAATCTGTAAAGGCCGATCGAGTATCTGCGCCGAAGCCGGTGGCGCCGCGATTGCCGCCGGCGCATCTTTCTCGCCGTGAGGTTCCCGATGCGCTCCAGCGTATGCGCGCATGACCGCGGCGAATAACTCCGCGCGCCGCACCGGCTTAACGATATAGTTGTCGAGCCCGAGGGCACGCAGTCGTCCGACCTCGCTGGTCAAGTCGCCAGTGCGCAACATCATCACGATCTCGAGCCGTCCCGGCCCCTCGCTGAACAGCCGCTCCGCTAGATTGAACGCACTTTGCAGCGGGCTCGCGATGTCGATCAGTACGATCTGCACCCGTCTCCCTGGCGATCCGAGGCGCCGAAGTTCCGCGATCGCCTCGGTTCCGGACGACGCCTGGATCACTTCCGCCCCTTGCCCAATCAACAGTTCCGAAATGATCGACCGGCTGTCGGGGTTGCTGTCGACCACGATTATTCTCGCGTCACCGAATGTCCGCGCCCGCTCTTCCGCTATGCGTTTCGCCATCCCGAATTGCGCGGTGAATGAAAACGCACTTCCCTTGCCGGGCTCGCTCGCGACCTCGACCGTGCCATGCATCAGCGCCACCAGCCGCGAGACGATCGCCAGTCCGAGCCCGCTCCCGCCGTATTTGCGCGAGGTCGAAGAGTCGGCCTGGCTGAACGCATGGAACAGCAGATGACGCTTGTCGGCCGCGATTCCAATTCCGGTGTCGGTCACCGTGAACTTGAGCGCGCCCGCCGCCGTCGTGCCCGCATCGTGCTCGACCGCGACCAGCACCTGCCCTTGGTGAGTGAATTTGATGGCGTTGCCGATCAGGTTGATCAGGATCTGGCTTAGCCTCAACGGATCCCCAAGCACCAGCTCGGGGAGCTCCGGCGCAAACCGCACCATCAGCTCGAGGCCCTTCTCATGCGCGCGAACTGCCAGCGTCTCGATCACCTTCTCAGTCACATCCTTGAGATCGAATTCCACCATCTCGAAGCTAATTCGTCCGCTTTCGACCTTGGCGAGATCGAGGATGCCGTTGATCAGCGCGAGCAGCGCGTGTCCGTTGCTGATAACCATGCTCAGATACCTTCGCTGCTCGTCATCGAGCGCCGTTTCCATCAGCTCATCGGCCATCCCCAGAATCGAGTTCATCGGCGTGCGAATCTCGTGCGACATGCTCGACAGGAATTCCGACTTGGCCCGCGACGCCGCCAGCGCCGCCTCGCGCGCCGCGACCAGCTCGCGCTGCGTCATCTTGACGTCCGCGATACCGCGACAGATTGTCAGGCAGCACTTCTGTCCATGGAGATCCAGATTGACCGCCGACAGCAACATCGGCTGCTCCGATCCGTCCTTCATCCGGAACGCCACCTCGAGATTCCTCACCTCGTCGGTCTGCATGAGTTGATTGGCGAAGCGAACCATTTCGTCCGGATGAATCCACATGTTCAGATCGGTGAAATGGTGTCCGATGGCCTCTTCGCGCGAGTACCCGGTCGTCTTGATGAACTCCTGGTTGACGTCGATATAGGTTCCCGTGATGGCGCCGAGCGTCATGCTGTCGAGGTTTGCGTCGAACAATTTGCGGAAGGTCTCTTCGCTCTCGCTCAGCGCCTTCACGCTCTGCTCGAGCTTGCGCGACGCTTCCTTCGCCGCCGTCAGGTCGCGAACCATCGTGACCACACAATCTTCGCCCTTCAGCTCTACCCGCACCGCCGACACCATCGCCGGCATCACGCTGCCGTCGGGCTTCAGAAAGTCCGCCTCCATGTTGCGAACCACGCCGTCAGCGACGATCCGGTTGCGAAACTCCTGATGCTGTCGTCCGATAGCCCAAAGCTGGCGCTTGCCCATGCGCGAATCGTCGAGTTCTTGTTGTCCATAACCAATCCGCTCGAATTGCTGATTGAAATCGATGTAGCTGCCGTCGGACAGCCGCGTCACCACGATAATGTCCAGCGTCGCGTCGAAGATCTTGCGCAAGGCCGCATGACTCGCCCGCAGGTTGGTCTCGGCCTGCTTTATCTCGGTGATGTCCCTGATCATCGAAATTACACACGGCTCTCCATTCACTTCCGTGGCCGAGGCCGAGATGAGATGGGTCTGGTCGACGCCGCCATTTTTGGGACGCTGCGTGACGTCCATGTTTTTGACGTGGCCGGTTCGGCGCAGCGTCTCGACAAACAGACTCAGTTGCGCTTCGTGCCGCCACATCCTGAGCGCGATCACGTCGCTCCCCATCACATCGTCGCGGGTGTAGCCTGCCACTTCGTAAGTGTCGTTGACCGCGATGAAACGTCCGTCGACCAGGCTGTTGATCGCGATATTGTCCGGTGACGCCTCGAACACCTTGCGCAGCATCGACTCGCTCGCCTGCAGTTTGGTGTGGTCGCCTTCTCGTGCCAGCGCGACTTCGGCGCGCAGGGCCATTTCATGGCGGAGTAGTCGATAGTGTTCGGTTAGCGCTGCCAGTTGCTCCATCCGTTTCCGGCGATGTCGCTCGCCCTGGACCGAACTCAGCTGCGACAACACCGCCGCGGTCACGACCGTCATCCAGGCGATCGCGAGGCGGCAACCAGGAGTCCCCACCCTCATCGAGTATTCCAACAACGCCAGCATTCCGATTGCCTCGACCGCCACCTGCCTGCGCGGACTCCACGGAAGCAACGCGCCCCCGCCAAAGAAAAACAAAACGATCATCGCCACCAGCACGTCGCCATCGCGGTCAAGGTCCGCCAATCCAGACCGCGCACGCGATAGTCAACGCAAAGACTGCGATCGAGAACCCGCGCCAATAGCGCAGCGCACCTGGCGACAGCGTGACTGTGAAAGCAAGCACGGCTACCGCGATGCTCGCGAGGTGAAGCGGGCAGCTCTGCGCGAACCTCAGCGGATATTCGAGGCGGTCAAGCACCAGGTACGCGATTTGAAAAGCCACCAGCGCCAACGTGCTCGCGCGAAGCGTCGGCGCGATGAATCCGAGGTCGCCGTCGTCATCCATCGCCACGTCGTCGCCGCGGCGTGAACCCGCGCGGGTTCGTTGTGCTTACTATCGACTACCCTGGGAACTGCGTCAGGGATGGCAGACGCAGCAGTGCCGTTGGACGAATAACGGGTGTCAGCACGGCCCACATCCTCGGCGAACGGATCAATCTGATGGCCCACACCCCATTAGCAAGTCCAATGCCCTCACAAAGCATGGCAACGATTTGCTATCGCCGTCTGATGCTGGCTTCGATGTTCGAAATTTTGCGGTGTCGCGAAGAGTGTCCCAAAATGAGTTGGCCGCGAACGCGGCACTCAGTCATTCAGTGCGGTCTCAAAATCCTCGATCAGGTCGTCGCTCGACTCCAGCCCCACCGACAGCCGGATGAGCCCGTCGCCGATTCCCGCCCGCGCGCGCTCCGTCGTCGACATTCCCGAATGTGACGTGGTTGACGGTCGCGTAATCAATGTCTCGACGCCGCCCAGACTCGGCGCGCTGATCGGTATCGTCACCCGCTCCATGAAGCGGACAGCCGCTTCGAGTCCGCCCTCCAGCTCGAAGCTCAGCACCCCGCCGAAGCCGTCGAACAGCTCGCATGCGCGCAGATGATTCGAGTGGCTCTCGAGGCCGGGATAGTTCACCCGCGCGACCGCGCGATGCTGCTCGAGCCATCGCGCAATCTTGAGCGCACTTTCATTCTGATGACGCACCCGCACCGCGAGCGTCTTCATCCCGCGATGCAGCAAAAAGCACGCGTGCGGATCGAGGCTCCCGCCAAGATGGTTCTGCGTATGCTTGATACTCTCGACCAGGTCCGCGCGTCCAATTACGGCGCCCGCAACGATATCGGTATGGCCGTTCAAGTACTTGGTGCCGCTATGAATTGAAAGGTCGAAGCCGATTTCCGCGGGACGAAAATTAATCGGGCTCGCGAACGTGTTGTCGATGATCGAGATGAGCCCATTAGCGGCCGCGAAATCCACCGCCGCCTGCAAGTCGCTCACTTGCAGCAACGGATTCGACATCGACTCGAGGTAGATTGCCTTGGTGTTGGGCCGAATCGCTTCGCGCCAGGTGGCGGGCTCGTCACCGTCGATAAAATCCACCGACAGCCCGAAGCGCGGGAACTCGTCGACGAACAGATCGTGCGTGCCGCCGTAAACGCAGTCCTGCGCAATCAGATGCCCACCGCCGGCCAGCACTGTGAAGAGAGCCGCCGATATCGCCGCCATCCCGCTGCCCGCGACCAGCGCCGCCTCGGCGTTCTCTAGCGCCGCGAGCTTGGCGTGCAGCACCGCGTGATTGGGAGTGTTGTTCAGCCGGATGTAGCGCAGGTCGTGATAGCTGGTCTGCCCCGCGTACTCATACGTCGAGGATTGAAAAATCGGCATCGTGACCGCGCCGCCAATCAACGGCTCCGGCTCCCCGGCATGAATCAGCTTGGTATCGAGTCCCTTGATAAGTCGCGCCATGCCACGACATTTATCATCCGGCGCGTCAAGGAAAATAGGTCTCTCTTACCTTGCGATCTTGAACCTGTCCGCGAGAGCGGATCTGCAATCTGCAGCGGTCCAGTCGCGAACGTCTTTCTACTTGCAGGTGACCTTCACAAAACTCGGCTCAGCGCTCTTCCCCTCTCCCGTGGGGAGAGGATTTAAGGTGAGGGACCTTGTCCAGCGCGCGTTTCGCGCGCGATTCAGGATTGCGCTTCTGTTCCGAAAGCACGCCAAGCTAGTGCGTCTTCGTGATCGCCCATGAGCGTTCGAGCAAACAGAGCATTTATCTCTGACGACTTCATCATCACGCCGCCGCCGGTCGTTGCCGCTTCCAACGACACTTATCACCCAGCGCGTCAAGGAAATACTTCTCCGCCGCCTTACCGCCAGCCCCCGCGACGTTGCCAACCGCCAGCCCTTCTCCCGCGATCGCGGCGCACTGAACAGCGCCGCGGTTTGGCGGCGCGATTCGGCCTAGCAACGGCTTAAATTTCTCCAGTTATTGACGACGACGGTATACTCTCGACTTATGAACTTCAGAGCCTCACACGTCAGGGAACGCCTGAAT
>NZ_JBAUYR010000091.1:0-9865 GCF_049584895.1 Binatus sp. (SeqCode) | reverse complement strand
TCGAGGTCAAAGCGACCAACGGCGACACCTTCCTGGGCGGCGAAGATTTCGATCAGCGCATCATGGATTACCTGGCCGACGAATTCCGCAAGGACCAGGGAATCGATCTGCGCAAAGATCGGATGGCGCTGCAGCGGCTGAAAGAAGCCGCAGAGAAGGCCAAGACCGAGTTGTCCACTGTCACCGAGACGGATATCAATCTACCCTTCGTCACCGCCGATCAATCCGGGCCCAAGCATCTCAACATGAAGCTGACGCGCGCGAAGCTCGAGGCGCTGTGCTCGGATCTGCTCGACCGGCTCGAGCCGCCATGCGTGACCGCGATGCGCGACGCGAGCCTCAAGGCGAGCGAGATCAACGAGATCGTGCTCGTCGGCGGCATGACCCGCATGCCCGCGGTGCAGGAGCGGGTGAAGCGCCTGTTCGGCAAAGAAGGGCATAAAGGCGTCAACCCGGACGAGGTCGTCGCGATTGGCGCCGCAATCCAGGCGGGCGTGCTGAAGGGCGAAGTCAAAGACGTCCTGCTGCTGGACGTGACTCCGCTGTCGCTCGGAATCGAAACGCTCGGCGGCGTGTTCACCAAGCTCATCGAGAAGAACACGACGATTCCGACGCGCAAGAGCCAGGTCTTTTCGACCGCGCAGGACAATCAGACGGCGGTGACGATTCGCGTCTTCCAGGGCGAGCGCGAGATGGCGTCGGACAACAAGCTGCTCGGCCAGTTCGACTTGATCGGAATTCCGCCGGCTCCGCGCGGGATGCCGCAGGTCGAGGTCACGTTCGACATCGACGCGAACGGAATCGTGAATGTGCATGCGAAGGACCTTGGCACCAACAAGGAGCAGTCGATCAAGATTACCGCGTCGTCGGGACTCAACGAGGAAGAGATCAAGAAGATGGTGCGCGAGGCCGAGGCGCATGCCGCCGAGGACCATTCGCGGCGTCAGCAGGCGGAAGCGCGCAACAAGCTCGACAACCTGATCTACACGACTGAGAAGACGCTCAAGGATCACGGCGCCGAGATTGACGAGGCCGGACGCAAGCAGGTCGAGGACGCGCTCGCGGAGGCTCGGACCAAGCTTGAATCCAAGGACGCCGACGAGATGAATCGCGCTGCCGAGGCATTGCAGAATGCGTCGCACAAGCTGGCCGAAGCGATGTACAGCAAGACCAAGGCGGGTGCAGGACCGCAAGCCGGCGCGGGCCCGCAGGATGGCGCCAGCGGTCAGAGTGGCTCCCAGAGCGGCAATGGCGAAGGCGGCGCGAAAGAAGACGTGGTCGATGCCGATTACAAAGAAGTTAAAGATCAATAATGATCAACGGGGCCGCGCGAGCGGCCCCGTTCGTATCGCGCTGCCAATGGCATCGACATGGACGTTCGCATAGAATCTTCCAGCGATGCCGCCTGCAAATAAGCGCGATTACTACGAAGTCCTCGGCGTCAATCGCGGCGCCGGCGAAGCCGAACTGAAGAAAGCCTACCGCACTCTCGCGATTCAGTTTCACCCCGATCGAAATCCCGGCAACAAAGACGCCGAGGAACGCTTCAAGGAACTCAACGAGGCGTACCAGGTCCTTTCCGATCCTGAGCGGCGGGCGCAGTATGACCGTTTTGGTCACGCTGCGTTCCAGGGACCGCAGGGCGGGCCGGGCGGATTCGGCGGTTTCGATTTCAGCCAGGGCTTCGAAGAAGTTTTCTCCGACATTTTTGGCGATTTCTTCGGTACCGGCCGCGGACGATCGCGTTCGCGCACTCGGCGCGGCGACGATCTGCGCTATGATCTCGAAATTGAATTCGAAGACGCGGCGCGCGGAATCGAGAAAGTCGTAAAGTTCCAGCGCCTCACTCAATGCGAGGCGTGCAACGGCACTCGCGCTCGCGGCGGCTCGAGCGGCGCACGGCAATGCCCCAATTGTCGCGGCAGCGGCCAGGTGCGCACACAGCAGGGATTCTTTTCGATCTCGACGACGTGCGGACAGTGTCGCGGCGAGGGCATGATCATTTCCGACCCGTGCCCCAAGTGCCAGGGGCAGGGACGAATCCGCAAAGCCGAATCGCTCGCGGTTAAAATTCCGCCGGGCGTCGACAACGGTTCGCGCCTAAAGCTGCGCGGCGAGGGCGAGGCCGGCTACGGCGGCGGACCGCAGGGCGATCTGTACGTGGTCATCCACGTCAAAGAGCATGAGATGTTCGTGCGCCAGGACAATGACGTGATTATCGAAGCGCCGATCAGCTTCCCGCAAGCGGCAGTCGGTACCGAGATAGAAGTGCCGACGCTCGACGGCAAAGTGAAACTCAAGATTCCGCCAGCCACGCAATCGGGAAAAATTCTGCGCCTCAAGGGCAAGGGCATCGTCGATCTTCACGGCTACGGACGCGGCGATCAGCTCATCAAGATAATCGTCGAGACTCCGCGCAGCTTGACCGCGCGCCAGCGCGAACTGCTCGAGGAATTCGCCAAGCTCGACGGCAAAGCCGTCAACCATCCGCTCTCCAAGGGCTTCGTGGACAAGCTCAAAGAGATGTTCGGCTAGTTCGAATACTCGCCGCGTAGTATCCCGACAGATAAGCAGTTACGAAAATCGCCGATTGCGCGATCAACCCTCTTGACGCTGGACCGAGAGGAATTATTTTTTTCTCGAACAGCGGTTCCAAACTTTCATTCATCAGGAGGTTCTTATGGCACTGCTAAGGTATTCATCGAATTTGGATCCTATGGCCGGCCTGCTTGCTCTGCAGAGCGACCTGGAGCGCTTCCTGCGCAATCCCGGCTATGGTCTCGGCGTTTCGGCCTCGGGTGGTTTTCCGCCGGTAAACATCTTTGACGCCGGCGACGGCGTAGCTGTGATAGCCGAGATTCCAGGGATCGATCCAAAAAGTATCAACGTGTCCGGACAGGGTCACACGCTGACTATCCAGGGTGAGCGTCGGCGCGAAACCTCAACTGAGGCGACTGGCTATCACCGCCGCGAGCGATCGTTCGGGGAGTTTTCGAGGTCGATCCAGTTGCCCGAGCAACTCGATATCGACAAAGCGGCCGCCTCTTACGACGCCGGAATACTAACTGTGAAAATTCCGAAGGCGGAAGCCGCAAAGCCGCGTCAGATCGCTGTAAACCCGGCCTAGATTACAAATCTTCAAGTTTAGAAATCTCTCAAAGGAGGAAGCGAACATGACTGAGCAGGAAATCGCCACCAGGGAAAAGCAGCAGGTGCAAGGCCAGGAGAAGACCCGCGCTGGACGTTTCTTTCTGCCCGAAGTCGATATTCTGGAGCAGAGCGACTCGCTGAAACTCTTTGCTGACATGCCGGGCGTCAAACAGAGCGACGTCGAGGTGACTCTCAATAATGGCGTGCTTACGATAGTGGGAACGGTATCGACGGAGGTTTACCAGAAGCTCACGCCGCTCTACACCGAGTATAACGTCGGAAACTATTTCCGGCAGTTCGAATTGAATGAAGACATCGATGCGCAGCGAATTAATGCCTCGATGAAGGACGGCGTGCTCGAGCTGACGCTGCCGAAGAGCGAACGCACACGGCCGCGGCGAATTGAGGTCAACGCGCGCTGAGCGTTCGTCCCAGCGCATCGAACAGAGCTGCGCGCATCACGCCGGCCGGCGGCGCGACTCGATTGAACAGCTTGAACGCGAGCTCGCCCTGATTTATCAGCATCCCGGCGCCGTCGGCCGCATGCCGGCCGGCGGCGAGGGCGGGCTTCATGAACTCGGTCGGCTCCCGCGAGTAAATCAGATCGTAAAACAAGCAATCGGCGGGGGTTGAATCGTAATCGAGCCGCGCGAATCGCCCGGTTGTCAGGCCCATCGAGGTCGCGTTGATGATCAATCGCGCGTCTGCCAGCAGCTCGGAGTCCATCAGCGCGTCCAGCCCGCTAGGCTCGCCCGCCGCGCGCGCACCCTTAGCTGAAAAGCGCCGCGCGAGTGCTGCCGCACGGGCAGGAGTGCGATTCGCGATCACGACGCGGCTCGCGCCCAGCCGAATGCATGCGAGCACCGACGACGCCGCGCCGCCACCCGCGCCGATCACGACTGCGAGCCGCGCGCGCAACTCGCATCCGAGATCGCGCAGGTCACGCTCGAGTCCGCGCGCGTCGGTATTGTCGCCGCGGAGCACGCCGCGCCGATTCACGACGCAGTTGACCGCGCCCAACATCCCCGCCTCCCCGCTTAGATCTTTTATCAGCCGCGCCGCAGCTTCCTTGTGCGGCACCGTAAGATTCACGCCGATGATTCCGAGCGCAGGAATCGCGCGAAGCGCAGGCGCGAGATTGCCGGGCGTGACGCGAAACGCCGCATACGTGCGGCTCATCCCGAGCGCCGCGTAGGCAGCATTGTGCATCGCGGGTGATTTGGAATGTCCGACGGGATCGCCAAAAATTCCCGCGACCGCGATGTCGCGATTGATTGCCAATCGAAATCAGCTCGCGAGGGGATGCGCGGCGCGCTCGGCGCGCACCTCTTCCGCGGTGAATACCCAGCTATACTTCAACCCCGCGCGTGCGAAGGCTTCGACCGCGCCTTCGCCGCGTTCGACCAGCGCGATTGCCGCGATTACGTTTGCGCCCGCCTCGCGCATCGCGGCGACAGCCTGCAGGCTTGAGCCGCCGGTCGTGATCGTATCGTCGATCACCGCGGTCTTCAGTCCCGGCTTGAATGCGCCTTCCACGATTTGTTGCAGCCCGTGCTGCTTGGTTTCCTTGCGCACGAAAAAGCCGCGAAGGTCAACGGTGTTGCGATGCGCCGCGGCCATAACGGCGTCCGTCACCGGCAACGCGCCGGCAGCCATTCCGCCGATTTGCTTGACGCCCGCCGCGGTTGCGAGTTCAAGCACCAGTTCTCCGGCGAGATACGCACCGCGCGGCAGGTACAGCGTGCGTTTGCAATCGACATAGTAGTTGGACGCGCGGCCTGACGAGAGTGTGAGTTGTCGCTCGAAATACGACTCGCGGGCAAGCATCGCCAGCAATTCGCGGCGTTCTTCAGATTTCATAGTTGAAGCGGATATTAACGGATGTGGCGCGCGGCACAAGAGCGATATAATTCGGATCGCGCTAGTGCTAGCCTCAAAGATGCGCGAAGGGAACAATGTGAGGTCCGTCGGGTACCCAAAGGAGAGATAGCGATTCGCCATGAGTCCCGTGACTCGGGCGCTACGCGATATAAGTGATAAGCAACGATTCACCCCGTGTGATCGGAACCGGCACCGCGTTACCCTCCAACTACGTCGATCAGGAACAGCTGACCTCACGCCTTCGGGAGCTTTGGGAAAAGCGGTGGTCGGATCTGCGCCGGTTCGACAAAATCCAGGGAGCGCTCGGAATCACCGGGCGTCATCTCGCCTTGCCGATCGAGCAATACATCCCGCTCGACACCTTCGCTAAGACCAACGAAGCATGGACGCGGGTTGCGCCCGAAGTCGGTACCGCAGCCGCTGAAATCGCGCTCAAGCGCGCCGGCGTGAAGGCTCGCGAAGTCGATCATCTGTTCTTCGTCACCGTCACCGGCATCGCCGTGCCGAGCATCGACACCCGCGTCATCAGCGCGCTCGGGATGCGCAAGGAAATCAAGCGCACTCCCATCTTTGGACTGGGATGTGTCGCGGGAGCGGCGGGCACTGCTCGCGCTGCCGACTACATTCGTGCGTATCCGTCGGAAGTCGCGATGCTGTTGTCGGTCGAGCTGTGCTCGCTGACGCTGCAGCGCGAGGATCTTTCGATCGCGAACATCGTAGCGTCCGGGCTCTTCGGCGACGGCGCTGCTGCGATGCTGATAGGCGGCAATGCCAACGCGGAGGCCGGTCCGCAGGTACAAGCGACGCGCTCGCTCGTGTTTCCGAACACCGAAGAAATACTAGGCTGGGAGATCGTCGATAGCGGATTCAAAATCGTTCTGTCGTCGAAACTCACCGACCTCGTCCGCGCCAACATCCTCGACGAAGTTGATTCGTTCCTTGCAACGCAAAAAATCGATCGCTCGCATATCAAGCATTGGATCGCGCACGCGGGTGGTCCAAAGGTGCTCGAAACTCTCGAAGGCGCGCTTGCGCTGCCAGAGGGCGCGCTTGCGCGTTCGTGGCGCTCGCTGCAATCGGTCGGAAATCTTTCGTCCGCGTCGGTGATGTTCATCCTGGACGAACTGCTGGAAGACAACGAAGCCGCTCCCGGCGACTACGGCCTGATCCTCGGGATGGGTCCCGGCTTCTCGGTCGAGTTGGTACTGCTGAAGTGGTGATCTCGCTGAAGTCGTGATCTCGCTCCGCACTTATCTGATCCTCCTCGCGATCCTCGTCGTCGAGCGAATCTTCGAACTGGATCGCGCACGCCGCAACGCGCACCGCGCGTTCCAGCACGGCGCGGTCGAAGTTGGGCAGGCGCACTATCGCGTGATGGTCGCGTTTCACACGCTGTTCATCGCGTCGTGCGCAGTAGAGGCGATATTTTTCCCACACTCTCTGCCGCGCGCAGTCCCGTGGATCGCGCTGCTCGCTGAAATCGTCGCGCAGGCGCTTCGGTACTGGGCAGTCGCGACGCTTGGGGATCGATGGAACACGCGAATCATCGTGAGCCCGGACCGCGCGCCCGCGACTAACGGCCCGTACCGCTTCATGCGTCATCCCAACTACCTTGCGGTGGTGATCGAGATCGCAGCCGTGCCGTTGATCGGCGGCGCGATCTTTACCGCGATCGCATTCTCGATCGGCAACGCATTGATTCTCGCGGTACGAATCCCCGCCGAAGAGCGCGCGATGGGTGGGCGTTATGCCGACGCGCTGGGCTCGCGCCGCCGCTTCTTTCCTGGACTGCGACACGGCTAAGATAGCCGCGTTTTTTCGCACCGTTCCTCTTCTTCTACGCGATCATCTTCTTCCTCTTGCGTTATTCTTCGTCCTGCTCGAAATCCCACCCAATCAAACTAACGAGCAGGGCCATGAACGCCAGCTCGGGCTGCATCTGCATCAGCATGCAGCGAGACGAGCACGGGGACGATCGCGCCGCCGACATTTCACCGCGACGATGGTCGAGTCGGTGGCGTAGAACTCGTCGGGGTCGCGATTCCCAGCCCGGGCACCGGTATCGCGAAACCGCAGGCACGATTATCTAGAGTAAGCCGAGCGTCACGAACGCGCAGTGCGGCGCAAAGTAGTCTAGAAGCGCGAGGCTGGACTATACTTAAGAAACCGGAACTCGCTCTTCGGCATAGCGGTTTCGGCTGGACGGCTAAGTTAAGATCCGAGAGTCAGATGGGGACGCAGACCTTCCGATTCGTAATTGTCTTCATAGCGGTTGGTGTTCAAGTCGGCCTAATCGTCCTGGGCATGGGTGGCCTTGGTTCTTCGCTCATCCGGCGCTTAAAACGCTGGCGGTTGTTGGCCTCGTGCTCCTGGTCGTGTCGATATTCACCGAGGGAAGTCTGAGCCCGGGTGAGCGTTAAGATCGTGACAACCGCTGGGTTCTCATAGCTTTTGGATCCCTCTCACTGCTTGTCTCCTATCTCCCGCCATACACGGACCGGATAGGGTTCTGGACGATCGACGGCGAAACCACTCGATGGATTGGCGTCGTGCTCTTTGCTGTCGGCGGCGCGATTCGCTTGTGGCCGGTTTCGTGCTCGGCAACCGGTTCAGTGGCCTGGTCGCGATCCAGCCGGGTCATAAACTAGTCATCAGCGGAATCTATAGCGTCATCCGCAATCCGAGCTACCTGGGGTTGCTCATTATGACGATGGGATTGGCACTGGCTTTTCGCTCGTTGGTAGGAGTGCTGATCACCGTCTGCCTTATACCACCGCTCATCGCACGCATGCGCGCGGAAGAGGCGCTCCTGCGCTCGCAGTTCGGCGCCGAATTCGATGCCTACTGCGCGCGCACTTCGCGACTTATCCCGGGGGTGTACTAAATCGTGTCCGACACGCCCGGGATGAACAGCGGCTCCATCGCGTAGTGCTCGACGTCGGCTTCCATCTCGGCCCGCGCCGGCGCCGTCGCTTTCATGCTCGCGGCGTCGAGAATGTCGCGCAGGAGCGTCGCGTCGCTCGACGAGTTCAGGAACAGCCCCGGCCGGCTGAGTACGAAATGCACCCCGCGGCGAATCGCCTCGCGGTCGCGCAGCGGCTCGTACCAGCTGAATTTGCGGCCGTCGCCATTCTGCCAGCGTCGTCGCGCCACCGACTTGATCGTCTGGGTCGCCACGCCTCGCTCGCGGCAGACTTTGAGCAGCGCCTCGACGTCTTCCTCATATGATTTGATATCGAGCATCGTGAAATTGTACGGGAACAGCACGGAGTCGAACGCGAACCGCTCCAGGCTGCGGCGATGCATCGCGGCGACCTGCGAGCCGTGACCGGTAACGCCGATAAACCGCACCAGCCCCTGCGTTCGCGCTTCGACCAGAGCCTCGAGCGCGCCGCCCGCTCCGAGGGCAGTCGTCCATTCATTCTCGGCGACCAGGTTGTGCATCTGGATCAGGTCGACCTGATCGACGCGCAGTCGCTCGAGCGATCGATGTAGGCTGTCGCGAGCGCCCTGATAGGTGCGGTCGCCGGTTTTGGTGGCAAGGAAAAATCGCTTCCGATGCTCGCGCATCCACGGACCGATTCGCAATTCCGATTCGCCGTACGACGCCGCAGTATCGATATGATTGATGCCGTATTCGAGCAGCACCTCGAGCACGCCGTCAGCCTTATCCTGCTTCATCCCGCCGAGCGCGGCGGCACCGAAAAGAACGCGCGTGCTCTGATGCCCGGTTTTCCCGAACGGACTTGTCTCGATCACGATGCCACCTCGCGCTGAAATATTCGGTTTCGTGATCTTAGCGCGTTGCCGAAGATTATTCACGAACCGATCATCGATGCGTAATCTCGCAAAACTCTTGCGCTTGCTCTATGTACGTGGAGAGATCGAATTGAGGAATTAACTTAGATGGGGCCAACAGGCAAAGCTATTTTTCTGACCAAGGGCGTCGGCAGGCATCGTGAGAAACTCACTTCGTTCGAGCTCGCGCTGCGCGACGCGCGAATCGCCGAGTTCAATCTGGTTCGCGTGAGCTCGATTTTCCCGCCCGGCTGCAAAGTCATCTCGATCCAGGACGGTTTGAAGACCCTGACCCCGGGACAGATCGTTTACACCGTCATGTACGACAACTCGACCGACGAGCCGCATCGCCTGATGGCGACCTCGGTCGGCCTCGCGATTCCGGCTGACAAGGATCAGTACGGCTACCTGTCAGAGCATAAGAGTTTCGGGCAGACCGACGAGAAGGCCGGCGACTATGCCGAGGACCTGGCCGCGACGATGCTCGCGACGGCGCTCGGCGTGGACTTCGATCCCAACGTCAGCTACGACGAACGCAAGGATGTGTGGAAGCTGTCGGATAAAATCGTGACGACGCGGAACATCACGCAGTCGGCGATCGGAGATCGCGACGGTCTATGGACGACGGTCGTCACCGCCGCGGTATTTGTGAATCTGCCGACGACGGACAAACAGCCGGGATGAACATGGGTATCGAAGAGCTCGAAAAGCGGATCACGGTGCTCGAGGATATCGAGGCGATCAAGAAGCTCAAGGCCCGCTACTGCGCTATTTGCGACGAGGATCACAATCCAGCGAAAATCACCGCGCTGTTCGCGCCTGACGGTATCTGGGAAGGCGCGGGCGTCGGCGTGCATCAGGGGCATGACGCGATTCGCAAACTGTTCCAGGGATTCCAGGAACGGATCAGCTTCTCGCAGCATAACGTGATGAATCCGATCATCGATGTCGATGGCGATCGCGCCACCGGCATCTGGTACTTCATCGGGCCGTTCACGATGCGCAGCGGAAATCGCGCGATGTGGCTCGGCGCGCG
>NZ_JBAUYR010000090.1:0-75344 GCF_049584895.1 Binatus sp. (SeqCode) | reverse complement strand
CAGTTCTCGTTGCCGAGTTCGATCATGATTTCCGGGAAGTGATAGAGCGACTGCTGCTGCTCGAGGAACTGACCGTACTGCTGAATTTCAGCGTCGGTAACCGTGTCCGGAATCACCACCCACGGCTCGGCGCCGACCGCATTCGCCAGGGCGAAGAAGTCGGCCATCGTGTAGGTGAAGTTCGGGTAGGCGGTCGGTCCGTTGTAGCTCGACGGTCCGTGCGCGGTGTCGCCGCCGGTCCGCTGCGAGAACGGCTCACCGAGTTGCCCCTGGGTATCGCGAATGACGCCCGGATGCAGCGCGCTTAGAGTAGAGACCAATTCGTTGCGCCATCCGCCTGGCCCACCGCTGGCCGGTCCCAGCGTCATGTCGTCGAGCAGGATCGCCCCGCTGCTGCCGCTCAAGACCACGCTGAAGTCGAGCGTGCCCAGATTGGCGGTCTCGGCCCCGGTGAAGCTGTAGCTGAACTGCTGCCAGCTGCCGGTCGGCGTGAAGTTCTGCTGGCTCATAAAGTTGGTGTTGCCGTTAGTCCCGTCGCTCAGCCGAACCAGGTTGACCGAAACTGACGCGTCGGACGATGCGTTGACCGCTTTGGCCCAGAACGAAATGGTCCAGGTCCCGGTCACCGGCAGATAGTTGATGGTCTTGATGCCGCCGTAGCTGTCCAGGAAGCTGTCGAGCCGATGGCCGCTGCCGTTGAGCGTCGCCTGCAGCGAGTAGCTGCCCTGGGAGTTAGGCTCGTGATCTGAATTGGTCTGTATCAGGTTGGTGTCGCTGGTCCACCAGCTGGCGATCGCGCCCGCCGCCGGCGGATCGGTGTAGTACATCGAGACTTCGTCGCCCGTGTTCAAGCTCGGGCATCCGCCCTTGCAGGTGAAGATCGGGTCGCCGCCGCTGTTGGGGTTGTAGCCGGAGATCTGTCCGGTCGCGCCGGTCGAGACGCCCGAGCGCACGCTGAAGGTCGCGCCGTTGTACCAGTTGGCCGGGCCTTCGCCGATCCAGTTGACGTCGTCCTCAAACGTCGTCGCGGTCGGATTCGCCACTTCGAGGATGCGCCCTTCGTAGGTCGGCTCGAAGCCGGGGTTCATCAGCACGTTCTGACGATACTGCTCGGCCCCGTAGTAGGTCCAGGTCCCCAGGTTCACCCCGATTCGCGGGATATCGGTGATGCTCGGACTCGACGCCACCGACGCCCCCGCAGTCGCCGTCCCCCTCGGCGCCGGGGTGGTTGGAGTCGGGGTTGCGACAGCAGTGTGCGTGGAGGTCGGAGTCGGCGTCGCCCGTTTAGACGGAGTCGCTGTCGCGGTTCGTGTTCGTGTTGCGGTTGCGGTCGGTGTGGGCGTAACCGCATTTGCGGGTTTTTGTATTCTGTACTTCTCCGAAGCGGTAACGATGGTCCCGTTGTGATGTAGTTCCACGGTCAGAGAGTAGTCGCCCGGCGAAAGTCTTTTTGTGTTGAGGCTTGCCAACGAATCAGGATGGGTCGGATTGAAGGAATCCGAGAGCGACGTGCGGCCATTCGGGCCGTGCAGTTTGACTATCAATCGATATGAGTGGATCGGAGTACCGGGCGATGGCTGGACTTCAGCCGAGACCCGGACGACTTGCGGCTGGCCCGGCATCAGTATTCCGTTGGGAGGATATACTACAGAGACTTGGAGGGACGCCGGCGGGTGCTGAGCAGAAACACCGGCTTTCGCGTAACCAAAGACAACAATCAGGACAATCAAGACAGATCTGAACGAAAGAAGACCAAACTTCGTCTTCATGCACCATGCTCCCCACGTTGACGCGCGACGAGCGTGGCAGGACAATCGATTTGCCAGCCTCGATTGTGTCCGTTCGCTCGGGCACGTCAGGTCATGCCCCGGTGCAGGCGTTCCAGCGCCTGCACCGTGGATATTTAATTCTTCGGTTTTTGTTTAGAGAGCAGCCCGCGCGGGTCTGGTGTGAGTGACGGCGCGTCGGTGCATCCGTCCCTACCGCGTCGCGGACCTATGGCAAACTCTCCCCTATCAAACTCGGACTCTGCGCCGTCGAACGGACCGAGCAGATCTCAGCCGACCCGTTACTGCGTGGTTATGAGAACCGCGCTCCCCTCACGGATCGAGCCTACGAGCTGGCTTTCGCCACGGACGACGGACCGACATTACTTCTTAGCCGCTGCCTGTAGATGGAGAATGAATCAGTGGTTGAGACAACAGCCACTCCCTCTTCAGCCCGCGAAACATTTATCGGAAGAATAAAGCGAGATCAAGTATGAAAGAAAAAGAATTAAAATTTTCTGTTCCCGAGGTTTCACTTTTCGATATTTAGGCACGATATGGTGAGTCACTACGATTTACCGCCTTGTGGATAGGAGGTTCGATCGGAGACCGCACCGCTAGTCCCTCTCCATTTTGGAAAGGGGGACAAGGTACTGGCGTGCGATTTCGACGGAGTTAGAGCGGCGCGGAATCGACTTTCGAGGGAATTGGCGTGGGCGCATCCTTATATTCGATCAGTTCCGCTGTCCTGCCCCTGGAGCGGTCAAGCTGAAACTTGAGCTGTCCGAACAGGAGCGGGATTTGCACCAGGTGCGAATGCAGGCCGTGAAGCAGACGAGTTGCGAGGGCAGCATTTTTCCAGCGGCTGTGGATTGCGGTGCGGACCGAGAGCAATCCGATAATCGCGATCGCGATCAGAACGGGAACAAACGATCGGGTGGCGATTGAAAGAATCGGCGCACCGGCCACGATCGCCAGCATGACGGCTCCCTGAGTGCGATTGCGGCGCGCCTGCCGATACCATTCGGGCAAATCGATTCGGCGAATTCGTTCGGAGACTTCCGCGTACGCGTATCCGGAGCGCAGCGCGCGGCGCCAGTACTGTGAGAACCGGGTGATCGCGAGATCGTGGCGGACCATCGGGCGATCGACGTGAAGCACGGTGTAGCCGAGCGCGCGAATGCGGCCGCATAGCTCGGTGTCCTCGGCGGCGATGAGGCGCTCGTCGTAACCGCCGGCGCGTGCGAGAACGTCGCGGCGAATGAGGGCGTCGCCACCGCAGAATTCGACGACGCCGGGGGGCGCGATCCAATCGAGATCCAGGGCGCGATTGTAGATTGAGGCGTCAGGATGCAGCTCGCGGCGATTTCCGAAAACCACAGCGACCTTTGGATCGTCCAGCTCGGCAATCGAGTCGGCGACGAAGTCGGGATCGACGATGGTGTCGCCGTCGAGGAAGAAAACAATCGGCGCCCGGGCGATGCGCCAGCCGGCGTTGCGTCCCGCCGAGGCGCAGGGATTGGCGGTCTCGAGGCTTCGGACATTTACGTTGAATTTCGCCGCGCGCTCGAGACTGCCGTCGGTGGATGCGGAATCCACATAGATGACTTCGATTGGACCGTGGAGAGGACGCATCTGTTCGACCGACTCGAGGCATCGTGCGAGGCGATCGCCTTCGTTGCGGCCGATGACTACGACAGAAAGAACCGGAAATTCGGTGGCAGGTGGCTCGGTCGGCATTACTGAGAGAGCCTCTGAATATTTTCGGCGACTCGGAGGGCCCCTGCGGGACGTCGTGGAATTATTCTTGCGGGGATGCCAATCGCGATGGAATTTGGGGGGACGTCGTCCAGTACGACTGCATTGGCGCCGATCGCGGTGTCATCGCCGATGGTGATCGAGCCGAGGATTTTCGCGCCGGCGCCGACGTCCACGCGGTTGCCTATTTTCGGGGAGCCGCGCACTCCGGTACGGCGCAAGCCGATGGTGACACCGTTGCGGATGACGACGTCGTCGCCGAACTCGACGTCACCACTTATGATGATGCCGCCGAAGTGGTCGATGCGGAAGCGGTGGCCGAGAATTGTTTCGCAGGGAAGCTCGATGCCGGTCAGAATCTGAATGAACTTGAACAAGACTTTGTAGATCAATGAGAGTGGCGCGCGCACGATGCGATGTTTGAATCGATAGCGCCAGCGGCCGAAGCGGTAGACAGCCATCGCCCACAGGCCTTGTCGCCAGAGGTCGCGATCGTAGGTAATCCAGTCTTCGCGGAGATTGTCGAACATAGTCAGATCACCAGGGTCGCGAAGGTGATACCTTTCCGCCGCGAGTATCGCCCCATGCCTGCTTCAAGGTTGCGAGTCCACTTTTCAGATCGGCGACTCGCGCGCTTCGCTCGGCAGAGTTGGACCACGAATTACGAATAGCCCGCAGGCAGTACCAACATCGCTCGATAAGCATGTTAGACCACGCGCCGAGGCTACCATGATGCTTTCGGAAATAAAGCAAACCAGCGCGCATCCTCCACAGTTCAGTTCGCGAACCAGGCTTAGGGACCTTCGTATCGTCCATGGACTTCGCGGACTCACCGCCCAGGTGCTCTACCACGATGTCAGGCCAGTACCAGACCTGGCTATTGGTGGCCTTTACGCGGCGGCATAGGTCTACTTCCTCGTAATAGAGAAAGAAGCGCTCATCGAAGAACCCTATCCTATCGAGTACGCTACGCCTGATGATCGAATAAGCGCCGGGGACCCAGTCAACCTCGCATGGCTCAAGCGGATTGGCCCAGGTACGATCCATTCGGCCCAACAATCGAGACTTAGGATACCTGGCTGCCAGGCCCGACATTGCGAGAAGGTTGTTAAGTAGTGAAGGAAACATTCGAGCTGAGGGTTGCCATGAGCCATCGCGTCCCACGAGTCTGGCGCCGGCCAAGCCAGCGAGAGGATTGGCGTCCATATGTTCGACGGACAAACGCAAAGCGCCGGGACGCAGGAAGGCGTCGGAGTTGAGCAACACGACGTAGCGGCCGAGAGCTATCTCGAAGGCGCGATTGTTAGCCGCGGCAAACCCCAGGTTAATGTTACTGCGAATAAGGCGCACTTCCGGAAACTCGGCGGTAACCATATCAGCCGAGCCGTCATGGGAGGCATTGTCAACGACGATAGTCTCAAAGGTTACGCCAGAGGAATCGCGAACGGTCAGGAGAGATTCGCGCAGAAGCTCGCGGGTGTTGAAGGACACCACAATAACCGAAGCGTCCGGCACGTTGATAACACTCATTGCGTCTTCGAACTCCTAACCCAGCCTCTCTTTCATAGGCACATGGATACCGCTACGGATCAGATCGGCGCGATTAGAGATCGGCTTCCAACCCAAACGAAGCTTGGCGCGAGTACAGTCGAAAGTAGCGTGCTGTTGGCGGGTCTCCCAGTCGCGGTAGCTAGGCAAGCGCCTATCAGGATGACGTGTGAGGACCTTGACTATCCATTTCAATGTATCAGCCAGATAGAAGTTTATGATCCGAGTCGGATAGCGTTGAATCTTAATACCGTTGAGGCGATCCATTTCGTCAAGATAATCCTGTGCGCTCAGGCATGGATCTGCGATCAGATTGAACGACTCACCTTCAATATCCGGCGCTTGAGATGCAGCTATCAGCCCCTTCGCGACGTCCTCGACCAACACAAGCGGTAAAGGATCGAGGCCGCTGCCCCACGTCTGACAAACGGAATCGTACCACCATCTGCCTACGCCCCAATGCATAGGACTAGAACCACGGCCAATTACGATTCCAGGCCTGAGAATAACGACTGGAAGGTTTCGTTCACGATGCATCTGAAGGAGCATGCGCTCGGAGGCAGCTTTCGCCCGGGCATACAAGTTGCGGCGCTCGATCTTCGAGTCGAGCGGAGTATCTTCGGTAATTGTGCCTGCGCGGGCGCCGGCGTAGTAAGAATCGATGGTGCCCGTGTAAATGAGTCGGCGAACGCCGGTGGCCAAAGCCGCTTCGGCGATCTCACGGGTAACGCCGATCTCGTAGCGCTCATAGTCGGTCCAACTCTTCACGTCCGCTCGCGCCAAGTGATAGACGCAGTCAATGCCCGTCATTGCGCTCTGCAAAGCGGCGGCGTCGTTTAAGTCTCCGCGCAAACACTCTAGGCGAGGATTGCGCAAATCCGCGATGATCTTGCCAGGACTTCGGACCAGCACCCGAACGCGATGGCCAGACTCCATCAATTGCCGCGTCAATTCGCGGCCGATGAATCCGGTCGCACCGAGAATGAGAATTCGTGGGGCCGGCAACTCGGTTTCTTGTATAGGCGCAGGGTTGGGCGTTGTAGGCACCTGAACCGTCGAGTGCCCGGCAGCGGCCAGTCCTATCCGCCCGATCTCTTCGCAAATGCGGATCACATCAACGCCTCGTTGACCGCCGATGCGATCGTCGAGCGCGGCAGCGGGAGTTGCATAGAACGCATCCAGGGCCTTGGCAATACTCGCACCGTAGGGGTTACCGCGTGAGCCAAGGTGGACCTTCGACATAGCGTAAGTCAGCAGCGTCCGTCTTGCCTGACGGCGAGCAGCCTTTGCCTCGTGAACGACCATGGCGTAGCGATCGAAGTCATCGCTAAGAGGACGGTGACGCTTCAGTGTGTAGGTATTGCGCTCGAAATCGACGGTGGCAGAGGCGAGAGATCCGCGAGCCTGTATCGTATACTCGCCGAATCCGGGCGCGAATGAGAACCTTAGATCGACAGCAGTGCGACCAGCCAGTGCGGTAATTTGCCATCGGCGGTAGAACTTCTGACCAGAGGGAAGGTCAGCCGGGTTGCTTGCATAGGCTTTCATTTCGCTCGGAATACCGACAAGGTCTAACATTTGCGCAACGCAATGCGGTCCTATCTCGAGCATCACGTTCGCGGGTTCACGTAGCATCCAGATATCGAAGGGTCCGGAGGTGGCTTGGGCGAGCTCGCGATGCCAGGTGATGGTCAGATGATCGAGCAAGCCCAGTGTTCCGTTGCGCAAGTCGTTCCGCAGACGCTCATAGCATTCAGAAAATAGGAAGTTGTGTCCGACGCCCGGCTTCAGGTTGTGATACTCGGCCAAGCGCACTAGCATTGCAGCTTGGTCGGCATTGAGACACATTGGCTTTTCGATGAAAGCTCTAATGCCGGAATTGAGGATGGTTTTGGCCGCCTGAAAGTGCATGTCCGGCGGAAGCAGGACGTGAACTGCATCGAGCTGCTCGCTGGCAAGCATCGTCTCCAGACAATGGTATACCCGAGGCACCTTGAATTTTTCTGCGAACGTAGCGGCTCGCGTCGGTACTTGATCGCATACCGCTACCAGTTCGACGTTGCGAATCGATCCGAGCGCCTTGGCGTGCCAGTCTGCTATATAGCCAGTACCGAGCAGAGCCACCCGCTGCCGCGAGTTGCGGCGTGTCTGTGACGCCTTCAACCGCTCACTATCTCCCAGGAGCGGCGCAACCAACGAGCCGTTGGCAGATAAGTTGTCGAAGGAGTTATTCACGAGCTTCCTTCAGACCATTACTCTTTGAATGCGGTATGGCGCCCTTGCAACCATGAGCGAAGGCCCGACTAATAGCGCCTCACTCCAACCTGCGATCACGAACAACAATGGCTGTGTCTGTGCACCCAGATACACCGTCGCAATGGACACGGCGCAAAGGATGAAAATCCCGGTCAGTGTAAATGCAAGTGATCTCTTCGGATCTTCGCTGGATCTAAGAAGACCGTAGCGGCAGATGCGAGCCGGCACCCACAGAAGGATAAGCACCATCGCGAGTAACGCGTACAGGCCTGAATTAAGTGCTACCAGCAGGTACTGATTGTCGACCGACGTCATGCCATCCACCACTGGAAAGCCTTTCGAACCCCAACCCCAAACGGGACGTTCCTCGGCGATCACAATATATTTTTCGATCAATTCTTCACGGTAAGCCGCGGAGCGCTGCGCTTCTTCGTGAGGTCCGTAGCGGTCCAGGTCGACATTAGTGTCGAAGCTGAGATAAGCCGGAATACTGAGTATGATTACAAGACATAGCGCCAATGCGGTGAGGTGCTTGCGATGACGAGATTGTAGTAGCATCACAATAGCCGCAGCGGCGAACGCTCCTATCCATGGTCCTCGCGAGATCGTCATCACCCCGCCGACAATAAGCACGATCTCGCAGAAACGAGCCTTGCTGATGGGCAGAATCGACACGTTTCCAGGCCAGTTGTGGGTCCATTCCAGCCATCGTGCGGTCCTATATGCGACCGCCAGGATAATTCCGGCGAGAATCGGGTGGCTCCATGGACCTGCTATTCGCACAAAGCCGTATCGGAAAGAAGGGGTCTCAACTGTCCACTCAGGAAACCATGGAGCCATCAAAGAGCGAAACGGATTCGATGTCATCTTGAACTCGTAAGCTGAAAGGATCGCGACGATCGTGGCGAGTATTACTATTCGCTTAGCGATTTCGACGCTGATTTTCTCTTCCTTGACGATCAGACCTTTAGCCACGATATAAGGCAATAGGATCGTCACGATCAATCGCAAGGCAAGGTTTTGTGCGATCTGATAGTCCGAGTTCATATATTGCGCGACTGACATAAGCACTACGAATGTCACGACGAGCAAGTCGGTGAAGTTCCACTTCCAATGGCGTCCTTCTTTCCACAGAAAGTACGCGGCGATTGGAATGATCGCGCTTTCGCTGAAATTGAATTGGCCTGACGCGGCCATGCGGCACCCGTCAGGCAGGAGCAGCAACACCGGCAGATACACGTTCAGGAACGCATATCCGGGTCCTCGCTTGATGCATAGAATCAGCGCGATTAAGGCGGGAAGGCCCGCCAGCATCGACGTATCGACAATTCCCAATTGTTAATCTCTCACGCTAACTGTCGAGGACAGTCCGGAATCATTTTCCGGCTAAGCCATAGACGAATGGTGTTGTCGCGTCTGAATTTAAATCAAATGGACGTTTGCCGTTGCCGTTCTTATGGTTGTCGGCAACGATGATCGCTCCTACTACCGGCGGAACGCATCTTTCCAGTTCACGAATTGCTGCGGTGATTTCGGACACGTCGTCGTGGCCGGTCCTTGCCACGAGTATCGCGCCGGCCGGCATTTGGATTAGTGCTATGCTGTCTGCTGAAGACAGCAGCGGCGGTGCGGCCATCAGCACAATGTCGTGATTGCCTAAAGCATGTTCGACGGTTTCCCGCACATAGCCGTAGGTCGAAGGAACTCCACCGTTTTGTGCACGCTGTAAGCTGGTGTCGCCAACCGCCGGCGGCATCGGTTGACCCGCGTGGTCGAGCGCGACAGTGTTTGGGACGCGCGGGGCAAGTCGTTTGGTTGTACGGCCGGTAATACTGCCAACGCTTGGGGCCGCTACCACTGCTGGTGGTTTAAGCTGATGACCATTAGATCCATTAGATCCGTTGGATCCGTTGGATCCGTTCAGGCTTGCTTTGATTGCAAGAGTGCGCACACCCAAGTCGGTAAGCTCGCCGGCGAGCGCATGGGCTATGTAGTCATTAGCACCGTCGCGAACAGATGTGAGTATGTAGCTTCGAATTCCGGAGGTGCGCCACTCGCGCATAATCCCGAGTGCTATCCGGCGCATCGCTTGCTTTCCGTTGCCGTTGGAACCCATTGCGATTCCAAGAGGCGGAAATCCCAGGATCTCCTCGAACTCATCGGAGATTTTAATTTTTCGATCTGTCAGATCGACCATGGTCGGTACCATGATGCCCAATAGAACCGAGCCGAGCACGAACACCGCGAAAATAATTCTTCGTGTGCTCTTCTGCGGTACGTCAGGGGTCATCGCGGCGGTCTCAAGCGCGACAACACCCGGCGCCTGTGTCTTCAACCGTAACACACTGATGCGTTCCTGAAGGTCCTGGAGCTCCTTGCGCTCGCGTTCTACTTTTTCGTGAACGCTGACTGCCAGGCTATATTTGGTTCCAACCGCCGCGGCGGTTGCTTTCACGCTCGCAAGTTCTTTCTCGATTCCTTTCTCGGACGATTGCATCTGCTCGAGATTCGATTCAGCCTCCGAGATATCTACGCTGGTGGTGGCTTGCTCGCTGTCGTTAAGCATCGATCGCGCGCGATCGAGAGCTGACTGATCAAGGTTGGCCAATTCCTTGTTGGCAGTTTCGATCTGCGCCTCCAAAGCTCTGCGACCGGGGTGGTTAGGACCCAGGCCGCTCAGTTCGAAGAGCGCCTGCTCACGTTGCTGAATAAGTTGCTGTCTGGCGGTAGTAGCGTCGGTTGTGGTAGCAGCTACCTGTTCGGCCTTGGCCTCCACATCTGCGTTCTTGATGCGCTCACGGTGCGTTTTCACAGCATCCAGATGAGCTTGTGCTACGAGCACATTTCGGCGGGCTCGAGCCAAAGCGGAGTTGCTATCCGCCAACAACTTGTCATACGGATTTACCAGCGCGCCATCGACGCTCGACACTCCTAGCTCCTGAGTCAGCCCCGATAGTTGTCCCTCGTCGGTTGCTATATTTCGTTCGAGCTCCGTCTCGTGCGCTGAGAGCAACTGAAACCCTACGTCGGCGCCTTCCAACTCCCGTTTGGCCGCACGCGAAAGGTAGGACTTGGCGACCGCGTTCACGATATCGGCAAGACCGTCGGGTTTGCGGCCCTCAAGGTCGATTCTGATCAGATAGCTATCAGGAACAGCCTCTACCTTGAGATTCCAGATGAGGCGCTCGGCAGCATGACGATTGCTCTCGCCCGACCGCTGCCACAGCCACCTTTTGGGGCCGAGCAAATCGAGCGCTGCACTAACGGTAGCATAGGAGTTTATTTCGAATACTTGCTCCTGAACGAAGTCGCGATACTCGACATTCGAACTGAAACGAGAGTCTCCGGTCTCCACCGAACTTGGAAGCACCGGAGAAACGCGAACGGTTGCCTCCGCCAGATAGTTACGCCCGTAAAGCAGGGCGGCGGCCAGGCCTACAATCAGTACCGCTGCGATAACAGTGTACGCCAAGCGTTTGTGCGCAACAAAGCTCGCGACTGGAGTGGCAGTCCGATTGGCTACTACCCAGCTTGGCGAAGCCGGTCGAGGAACGACACCATATTGATTTGTGGACGGAATCATAAAGCCTCAGCGCGCCTGCCGACATAGGGCAGACGAGAGCACTCGCGGCGAACCGCGTCGCGAAAAAATAAATGCTCGTCACGATCGAGCACCGCTCGGTCGAACACAACCAACACCGTAAATGAATATAGAGAACCGATTACCAGCATGATCAAAGCCAGGTGCCCGCGCGTAACATACTGGGCATATTTCCACGCCGGAAAAGCAAAGATCATTCCAAACGCGTAAGGAATCAGGCCGGGCGCGACTACATACTGCCAATACTTAGGCCACGAGACATGCAGCAGGTGATTTGCACGAGCTATGAAACCGATGGCTGAAGCAATGGTCGCGATAACCACCGCGCTGCCTAGACCTACAGCGCTCCAGTGACCTAGAACCAGGCGTGACAGCGGCATTGCCGCGATAACCAGCAATACGTTGGGGACGGAATAGAAGAACTCCTCCTGGGGGCGCCCGATACCCTTTAGAATCGAGGTACCCGGACCAGTCATCAAGTGGATGTGTTGCTGTATGGCAAAGATCGCCATCAAGAAAGCTGTTCCCGGATAAACCTTGCCAAGCCAGACGATCAGCAGTGGTCCGGACGCCGTCGCGAAAAGCCCGGCCAAAGTCGCGGCCACCAGATTCATATAGCGAGCGCCCTTGAGATACAGCTTAGCCAGCAGCTCATCCTGATGAGGCTTGCCCGCCAGTTCTGAATGGACGTTGGAAGCCGCTGGCATTAGTGATGAAGCGAAGGCTCCTGGTATCGTGTTGGCCATTGTGGGCAGTTTGTCACTAAGATCGAGGATGCCGACGGCGGTGAGCCCGATCAGCGGGGCGGCAATGACTCTTTCGATTGTGTTGAGTCCGACGTTCAAGATCATGTTGAGCTGAACCACGCCACCGAAATTGACTAGAGGCCGGAGCGCTTGCCGTGAGAATGATCGTATCGACAGCCTAAGCCAGGGCACGTAGTGGTATGCAGCGATAGCGGCGAGAACTATCGAGACTGCGGTTCGGACTGCATAGGCCTCGGCGAGACCCAGCACACCATGTCCGGTGCCTACCAAGGCTAGAATCAGTGCGGTTTCCGTCAGGTAGGAAATCACCCAGATGATCTGGACCTCGGCGATTTTCTGGACGCCGGTCAACGCTTGTCCGTACACAGACATGGTGATGTCACAGAGGAAGGCGGTCGCGACGAGAAGTATCACTTGCCGAGCGCTATGTTGAAGTTCTGCCGGAATTCGCAGCCAAAGGATCACGCGCGGAAGGCCGAGCCAGAGCAACACGAACATCGCAACGCATATAGGTGCAATGGTCATTAGTCCGGTCGACAATAGTTCGTTGGCTTTGCGCGTTTCGTCGCGAACCACGTATTCCGCGACATACTTAACGTAGACCCACGAAAATCCGAAGGTAGTCATGCCCATGTAAGACAGGAGCAGAAAAACGGCACTCCAGAGGCTGTAGGCTGACAGTCCGATTCTCGACAGGACAAATGGCGGTATCAAGACGCGCGAGACCAGGTAGCCGATGCGAGCAGCTATATCGAACGAGACGTTACGACTAAGCGACTCACGGGTCCGAGCGATGTGCAAACGCCGACCTCGGACGGAATCGACGTCGTGATCCAATGTTTCTAGAGCGATAGCCATCTAGATCACAACGCGGCTGCAAACAACGCCATCGTCGCAAGCGGGTTCAGCTGTTGCAGGACGTAACCGACCTTCGCCATTCCACTCTTGGGCACGTAAACGATGTCGCCGGGTTCAAGTTGATCATTGCTGCCGTTCTGATGAACGAAATCTTCCAGGTCAACGACCTGCTCAGTGTTATTGCTTGGACGGGCCAGCACGATTTTCCCCTGCTGTGCGTTGTCGTTAGGTCCACCGGCGCGAGAGAGGGCCTCGAGGAACGACATGTTCGCCGTCATCGGATATGGACCGGGGTTCTTGACCTGTCCCATCACGTACACGAGTTGATCGTCCTGGTCGGGAACGAACACTATGTCGTTTCGATGCAGAGGAATGTTTAGCGACACATCCTTTCCGCGCAACAGCGGTCGTAAATCGACCCACATGATGCGATCTCTGCCGCGAATAATCGCGCATCGCGTCGGCATCCCGGTCAGGTCATCCTTAGTGGAAGGCGCGGCGCCAGCCTTGGCAAGCGCCTCGAGCAAAGTGGGATCGCCAGAAAAGGTTTGTACGCCCTGGTGCGCCACGTGTCCGAGGACAATGACCTGATTGCTCTCGTAGCTATCGATAGTGATCGACGCGGCGGTGTTGAGATAATCCTCGCGGAGAGCCGAGGTGATTTTTCGGCCAGCGTCGTCGGCGGAGAGTCCAGCAACTCGAAAAGAGCCGACGAAGGGCAGCTGGATCTCACCGTCAGGACCGACCACGCGCTTGCCGGAAAGTTCAGGATGGCCCCATACAGTGACCGAGACGACGTCGCCAGGACCCAGGACGTATCTACCCGAAGGTGATTGAATTTGCGGAAGCTCGTCGTCAGCTGTAGTGGTTTCGAATGCCGCAGGCACGGTCGCCGCCGCCGGTAACGCCGGCGGTGATGAGCTTAGTTTCGGGGAAGATGAGTTTAGTTTCGGGGAATTGGTGCTGAGAGACTGCTCGAGCGATTGAGAGCTTGGGGTACTCGAGCAGCCGAAAAACAGCAGCGCAACAATGCCGGTCACGAGACCCGATCGGCAATATTTCTTCAAGGCGCCAACTGCGAGCATTTGGTACATATTTTTTACTCTTGTTTTCTGACTCATCGTTTCCTCTGTCATCGATCCAAATGCCGACAGATTCCCGGCAGCAGGTCGCTAGCGGCTTAGAAATACGGTTGCAGACCTGCTCGCCAGTCGTTTCGTGACCGGCGAACAATCCCGCAGTCCGTACCTACCTTCACGCGGCCGTCCCTTCGGCCACATTTGAGCTTGATTATTCTGCCGGCGCCGCGTTTAGACAGTGCCTCAAAACGGTTTCCATGCGTTTTCAGGATAGTTTTGACCTGCCGCAGGGACTTCGATGCTCTCGCGCACTTAGCCTCGTCCAGTCGTCGCTCGGCTTCGCAGGCGGCGGATGAAAGTTTCAATCAGAATTTCAAAATGGAGATTTTCGAAACAATGCATATGATCAGCACCGCGGTTTCTGCGCTTCGCGTTCAGCGTTTGGATTGCCGACGGCGGCGCTCTCGATCGGCGCCGATGCCGGCTACCGACAATGGTCGGCTCGTCAATTTAACTCTCGGCTTCGACGGCAGCTTCCCAGTTCTTATCGTGAAGGTCACGGCGAGCAGTATTTTTCGCGCCGCTCATTTGCTCGGCTCTTTGTGACTGGTTCTCTCAGGTGTCGCGTGAATCCTTACTTCCTCACCGCTCCCGGGCGTTAACCGGGCGAAGTACGGATCGTTTCGTTCAATTACTCTCTCGGGGCAGTGGGTGAAAAGGAAGTTCTACATCAGGTGATTTCATTTCCAATTAAACCAGGAATCCTATTGAGTTCGGGCTTTCTACTCGCATTTCATTACGTGGTCGGAGTCCGATGGAATGACACTTCATTACTGCTCCCGCTCGTATTGGGGTCATTTGCAGCCAGCGCGGCGGCGTCGAGACTCTTTAATTTCGGATTTCGGGGCAAGACCACGCCGCTGGGGCGGAATGCATTGATCGTTGGTGCAAGCTGTTACGAAGATCTATCTGACAGAATCTCGCGGCATAACTTTGTCCGGCCTGTTGGATACCTATACATCAACGCAAATGGTGAGATGCTTTTCCGTAACGATGATGGCGAGGAGATTTCTTCCACGCTCGACCAGGTGCTCGATGCCAACGTCATCGACGACGTTTTGATGGTCGATTCAGCTGAAGGACTCGATCCCGACGACATTCTGTATTCGTCCTCGATAAGGGGTAAGACGTTTCGAACTCTTATGAGGACCCCACTCGCTCCAGCGGGCCGCTATCGGACCGAAGCTATCGGAGCTGGTGATTATTGGCTGTCACATGAGTCCGTACCGGCCAGGGGAGTAGGCTTGGCCTTCAAGCGGCTGATGGACCTGGTGGGCGCAAGTGTAGGACTCGTCTTATGTGGAGTTGCCTACTGTATCTTTTCGCGCGGAATCAAACGGGAAACCCAGGGATCCACGATCTTTCGTCAGGCACGGGTGGGCCGCAACGGCCGACCGTTCACGCTTTACAAGTTCCGTACGATGCGACTCTCGGGCGAACAGCTTCCTCAAGAATTGCTCGATCAGAATGAAATGACTGGGCATATGTTCAAAATCCGGAACGATCCGCGCGTCACTCCACTTGGCCGCGTGTTGCGCAAGCTATACCTGGACGAGCTCCCGCAGTTTTGGAACGTGTTCAAAGGCGAAATGAGTCTCGTAGGCACGCGCCCGCCGATGCCGTCCGAAGTCGCATGCTATGAACCGCATCATCAGCGACGCCTCAGCATGAAACCCGGAATCACCGGTCTGTGGCAGCTCCGCGGCCATGACGTGGTCAGGGACTTCGAGCAAGTTGTGGAATTGGACTGCAAGTACATCGACACTTGGTCCCTTTGGCAAGACTGCAGAATCATCCTGAAAACGGTGCTTCGAGTTGCTCATGGCGGGGGTTACTAGACTTGGAGCATAACTCTCCATTCTTGCGTGAAATGCGGACAGTGATCGTCACCGGCGGCGCAGGATTCATTGGTTCAAACTTCGTGCATAGCGCGCTCAAACAAACGAACTGGCGGCTGATCGTAATAGACAAGCTTACCTATGCGGGCAGTCTGCTGAATCTTCACGACGTCGAACACGACCCGCGCTATTCGTTCGTACACGCTGACATAGGTGACCAGGCGGCCATGGCAGAAGCGCTTGAACGATGGCATCCGGATATCATCGTCAATTTCGCCGCCGAGACGCACGTAGATCGCTCCATAGACGGACCCCACAACTTCCTCGCCGCCAACGTGATGGGAACGTTCGGGTTACTCGAAGCAACCCGCCACTATTGGTCAAAGCTTGAACCAATGCGGCGCAAAAGTTTCCGGTATCTCCAGATATCGACTGATGAAGTTTACGGATCGCTGGGTGACGCCGGTTTCTTCAATGAGGACTCGCGTTACGCGCCCAACTCTCCTTACGCGGCCTCCAAGGCTTCGGCCGATCATTTCGTGCGGGCCTATCACGAGACCTTCGGTCTTCCCACGCTCATTTCCCACTGTTCCAATAACTATGGCTTCTATCAATTCCCGGAAAAACTAATTCCGCTTGCAATCTCCAATGCTATTGCCGGTAAACCTTTGCCGATTTACGGTGATGGACTGAATGTTCGCGATTGGGTGTTTGTAGGAGACCATTGCGACGCCATATTGACGATTTTGGAACGGGGACGGGCCGGCGATCAGTATATTGTCGGCGGCAGGAGTGAGCGCACGAACCTCGAGGTCGTAAACGGAGTATGCGCCGCACTCGAAGAACTGCTGCCCGCCGACAGCAATGTTGCACTCGCCGCGAACCGATACGAGTCCTATCGAGACTTGATCAAGATGGTCCCCGATCGACCCGGCCACGATCGACGTTATGCGGTCGATTGTTCTCGAATCGAGCGGGATCTCGGATGGACCAGCCGCATAAGTTTCGAAATGGGGCTCGGCATGACGGTAAGTTGGTACCTGCTGAACCGTCGCTGGTGTCAAGCAATTCAGCAGGGACACTACGATGGTGAACGACTAGGTCTTCAAAGCGCCGTGCCGCGCTAGAGATAACCTTCGGGACGGATTCGTCATACCTAGGCACGATGTCGAAGTAAGGCTTATGAACCTGATAGCGGAACCACAGTCAAATAACCACCGCGCTCAGCCAGCCTGGAAGGGAATTATACTCGCCGGTGGATCGGGAACGCGGCTATATCCCGTGACGCGGGCTATTTCGAAGCAACTCGCACCAGTCTATGACAAACCTATGATCTACTATCCCTTGGCCACGCTGATGATGGCGGGGATAAGGGAGATCTTGATAATAAATACGCCGCACGAACAGGATTGTTTCAAGCGTCTACTCGGAACCGGCGCTGAATGGGGCGTCCGATTCGAATATGCAGTGCAGCCGCGACCCGAAGGCATCGCGCAGGCATTTCTTATCGCCAGGCAATTTGCCGGTGACGCCAATGTCGCGCTGGCGCTGGGCGACAATATTTTCTACGGCCACGGGCTGCCCGATCTGCTGAGTAGGGCTACGGCCAGACCCGAGGGAGCGACGGTATTCGGCTATTGGGTCAAAGACCCGGAGCGTTATGGTGTAGTGGAATTCGACGCAAAGGGTAAACCGATCGGTCTGGAAGAAAAACCCGCTCAACCAAGGTCATCCTATGCCATAACCGGGCTGTACTTCTATGACAACAGAGTCTTCGATCTCGCGGCAGACCTCGCTCCGTCGGACCGCGGCGAATTAGAGATCACTGACTTGAACAGAAAATATCTGATTTCAGGCGAGCTCCACGTCGAAAAGATGGGACGCGGCATAGCGTGGCTTGACACCGGCACGCATGACGCTCTGATGCAGGCCGCGAGTTTCATTCAGGCGATCGAGGAACGTCAAGGATTACAAGTAGCGTGCCTCGAAGAAATTGCCTGGCGGATGGGATATATCCAAAAACATGACGTGATTCGAATCGCAGACTCAATGGCCAACAGCAAGTATGGGCAGTATCTATTTCGCGTCATCGAGCAGGATTCGTAGGCGATCATGAAATTCATTCCCACTTGTTTGAAGAACGTGATCGTCGTCGAACCTGACTTGTTCCGGGACGAGCGTGGATTTTTTCTCGAAACATTCAGCCAGGATAAGTATGCACGGGGCGGAATTATGGGTGAGTTCCTCCAGGATAACCAGTCACACTCAACACGCAACACAATTCGCGGGCTGCACGCGCAACGGCACCATTCGCAAGGGAAGCTGGTACGCGTTGTGACCGGTTCAATCGTGGACGTTGTGGTGGATATCAGGCGCGGCTCGCCCGGCTACCTGAAGTGGATTGCAGTCGAGTTGTCAGCGGCGAATTTCCGGCAGATCTATGTCCCACCAGGTTTCGCTCACGGCATCTGTATTACAAGCGAGTTCGCCGACATCGAGTACAAGTGCACTGACTACTACGATCCATCCGACGAGCTTCGCATCGCCTGGAATGACCCTTCCATTGGAGTCCGATGGCCAGTCGAAACTCCTATTCTTTCCCCCAAGGATTGTGAAGCCGGCACGATAGCCGATCAGATAGAGCTATTGCCGCTCTATTTGGAGGGACGGCCTTGAAAATTTTAATCGCGGGCGCAGCCGGACAACTTGGTTCCTGTCTAAGGAGTTCCCTTCAACGTCATCAATTGGTTCCCCTGAACCGGAACGACTTCGACATAACTCGCCTGTGCCAGGTCCAGAAAGTGTTGGCGGACGAGCGGCCTGATCTCGTGATAAACGCCGCTGCCTTCAACGACGTAGATGGTGCAGAATCCCAAATCATCAACGCTTATGCCGTAAATGCTCTGGGTCCCAGAGACCTTGCGGCCGAAACCGCGCGACTGGGGATTCCTTTGCTTCATGTGTCGACCGACTACGTCTTCGACGGGCTGACCGATCGGCCATACAATGAAAATGATCCGACAAATCCTCTGTCCGTGTACGGCGCTAGCAAACTTGCCGGAGAAGAAGTAATTCGGAGGCTTAACCCGCGGCACTTTATAATCCGTACCGCATGGCTTTACTGGGAGGGCGGCAAGGGATTTCTGCTCTCGATGTGTTCGAATGCCTGGCGACCGGAACTGCGCGTGGCGAAAGATCAGTTCGGTTCACCGACCTACGCGCCTCATCTAGCCAACGCGATTGAGAGACTGATCGAGACCGATGCCTTTGGTACGTACCATATAGCCGGCTCTGGTGGAGTCTCACGCTGGGGATTCGTGTCCGAAGCCTTCCGTCTGCTCGACTACTCGACTCACCTCCGACCCGTTTCTCATCGTGAATTCAAAACTAGAGCTCGTCGTCCGCGAAATAGCGTCCTAACCAGCATTCATGACCCACGGATAACATTGCCTCCATGGCAGGAAGGGGCCGCAGAGTTTGCGAGTCGTTTAGTGAAACAACGCGACCGGGCTGTCTCCTAGAAGACTGAAGGACAGATACTTGCAGCAGAATGGTCGAATAAAAGATACTCCTCCCTCGAACAATACTGCTATTCGCGTCGCCTATCTGGTCAGCGAATATCCAGCAGTCTCCCATACCTTCATATTACGCGAGGTCAAAAGGTTACGAAATGCCAATTTCGAGATCCGGACGGTCTCGATAAATTCGCCCGAGTGCTCCGCGACCGGCATGACGGCGGAGGAGCTGGAGGAGGCTGCGGGAACATTTTACGTCAAGAAGGAGAGAGTTCGTGGCGCTGCAGCGGCGCACCTTGCGATTCTGCTGAAGTCCCCGAAGGCCTATTTCAAGGGTCTGTGGTTCGCGCTCAGACTAGCTGGAACTGATTTGCGACAGTTGGTTTTCTCAGTTTTCTATTTTGCCGAAGCCGTTATCCTTGGACGCTGGATGGAATCGCGCGATATTCGTCACTTGCATGTTCATTTCGCAAACGCTGCCGCGACAGTCGGTCTGATCGCTAGTCGAACCTTTCCGATAGAGTTCTCTTTGACTGTTCACGGTCCGGACGAATTCTACGACGCCCCGGGTGTTCGGCTCGCAGAGAAGATCGCCGGGGCTTCTTTTGCATGCTGTATAGGACAGTTTGCACGCAGCCAATTGATGAAATTGTCGCCACATTCTGAATGGGCCAAGTTCGAAATAGGCCCGTTAGGAGTGGACCCCCAACTGTTCGCGCCGCGCCCGTTTCGATCATCACCCAGGACATTTGAGATCCTATGCGTCGGACGGCTAGTCCCCGCCAAAGGGCAGTATGTTCTGGTCGCGGCTGTGAATCGTCTGGCAAAGTCAATTCCAAACCTTCGACTTCGTCTGGTCGGCGATGGGCCCGACAGGGAAGGCCTCGCACGCGCAATTGAAGCGGCTGGCCTCACTCAGCATGTGGTTCTTGAAGGTAGCGTCAACCAGGATCATATCCGCGACCATTATCGCCAAGCCGATATCTTCGTGTTGGCAAGTTTCGCAGAAGGAATCCCGGTTGTCCTGATGGAAGCCATGGCGATGGAAATACCATGCGTCAGCACGTTTGTGGCGGGAATACCCGAGCTAATCCGGAGCGAGATCGACGGCATCCTCGTTCCGCCTTCGGATGATCGGGAGTTAGCCGGTGCGATCAAGCGACTAATCGATGATCCTCTCCTACGCCGTCGTCTCGGCGCGGCAGGCCGCCGGCGGGTGATGGAAAAATATAATCTCGATCGTAATGTGACACGCCTAGCCCAGATATTCACCGATCGGATCGAAAGACCTCGAGAGCAGAGATGCATCGATACCTCACTCTCAGCATAGGTATCTTCAGTCTCTTACTGCTCAGCTGCAGAATTGGGTCGAGTACTCTTGGTGCAGCAACCAACTCCGGACAGTCAGAGCTGGCGTCGACGTCGTCAGTGTTAGTTGTGAATCCCGACGCAACACTTAAGAACATAGCGCGGATCGGTGTGAATCTGGGCACGTGGACGACCTACGGCGCAGAACAGTACTCGTCTAACATAGTTATGAACCCCGGCTTCGAGCCGTTAATAGACCGGGCAATAGTTATTGTACAAGATAGTGATTCGTCAGGCTTTTCTGACAATGCGGCATGGTTGGCCCGAGCCGACGGCTTCTGGAATAAGGCGACGTTTCAAGTCCTGACTGGCAAATCGGCTGGTGCTGCTGGAAATATCGCTACCTCGGTTGCGAAGGGATCTGACGGACTCCCTTGGTTCACCACTTCATCATCGGCGCCCAAGCTGGCGAAAGGCGATGCGATTTCGGTCACTCAGCGGCAGACTGCCGGGGTACCCTGGAATTGGTGGCTACCCGCGACGTCTACTGACTTTGTCGAGATCAATACCACGGACCATCGGCCAAACAGTTCCGGATCTTCGGTGGCTGAGTTGAAACTGCAACAAAACCAGTCGACCGAGATTGATTTCTACTGGGATTCGGAAACAAGCAAAATTCCAGGCGGCCGGTTCCTTCCCGTAAATGGCCATTGGCAGCTATCGTTTTGGGCGCGAGGGACCTCAGGCAGCGCGTCGCTGTTCGTGATCTTTCAGCGCTTGAATGGCTCGCAGGCGTGGGTGAATCAGACGCTGACACTCACTAGCCATTGGCAACAATACACGATGAACTTTGACGCTACCGATACGGGGCCCGCGGGTCCATTAGCCCTGAAATTCGTCGCGAGCGGGCAGTCTGGCAATGCGGTGAGACTCGACGATGTTCAGCTTGGGCGCGCGAGTGATTTCCCGAGCGCATGGCGTGCTGAATTGGTAGGTGCGCTTACGACGATGCGTCCCGGCTATCTACGGGACACCCAAGGCCAGCTCGGTGACACGCTCGCAAACCGAATAGGAGACGCGTTCGCGCGTGGTCCTACACGCTATGTGCCTGATCCTAGCAACGTCTCGATGTCTTACTTGTACGGGTTGACCGACTTTCTAAGTCTTTGTCATGAGGTTGGCGCTCAGCCCTGGATTGTTCTGCCTACCACCTTATATGACTCCGAACTGACGAACTTCGGACAGTACCTGGCGCATGAGCAGAGCACCTACAACTTCAGCGAGATCGTGCTGGAGTGGGGCAACGAGAATTGGAATCCGATGTTCAGGGCGGCCTCGATTCTCCAGCCAGGCGTCATGGGTCAAGCTGCGAATCGGGCCTTTGGACTGATCCGAGAGAGCGCCGGATCCACATTGCCGCTGCATCTCGTGGTGAACGGACAGTTTGTAAATCCGTGGATGGGTTCGACCGCGCTGGCCAATGCGCCGTTGGCGAATGCAACCGACATAGCGCCCTACTTCTTCGAGATACTCAATTCGTCCGACACGACTGAGGCTGCGTTGAGCTCGCTGATGTCGATGAATGATGAGCAGCCGCCGATCGCCAAGCTGCAGCAATCGACTACGCCATCGCACAAGGACATCGACGTTTACGAAGTTAATCTGTCCACGATTTCCGGCGACGCGCCTGATAGCCAGCGCGATCCTCTGGTCGCTGGCATGGCGTCGGGCACCGCGCTCGCCAACCGGATCATTACCGCCATGAACGCGGGCGTCCGCCGCCAGAATGTCTTCGCGCTCGCGCAGTACCAGGTCAAGACGCCGGTGGGCCAGACAAAGCTGTGGGGGATCGTGCGCGATCTCGCTACCAAGCACGATTTCCGGCCGACCGGATTGGCTGTCCAGATGCTTAACCAGGCCATCGCAGGTGACTACCATTCCGTGACTGCCAAAGGCGCCAACGCCAGCACGTTGAACGCTGCCGCGTTTCTCTCTGACGGGAGATGGTCAATGGTTATAGCTTCCGCCAGCCCCACTCCTACCAGTCTTTCGATCAAGTTTCCGGCGGGCGGTACACCGCCGTCGCGAAGCCTTACGTTGTCGGCGCCGTCGATCACCTCGACCAATGAATCAGTGGACGACCAGGTTAAAATCGTCAGCGCTGAAGTTTCCCAATCGCAGATCACCGTACCTGCCTATGGATTGGTCGTCATGCTGTCATCGCCGAGTTCCTGATGTTTCATTGGCAACTCATAGTCCTGAGCTCGATCCTGGTCCTTCTGACCCTGCCGGGAACCATAGAGCTTGCGATGATTACAATTGCGGGAATGTTGCCTTCGCGCGATCCACTGCCGAATGCCATCGCTAGTACGATTGGAAGACTCGCAATCGTGATTCCTGCGCACAATGAAGCGACGTCGATTGTCCGATGCGTTCGCAGCGTTGGTGCGTGCATGCTGCCTGACTCGGTCGAGACAGAAATTGTTGTTGTCGCCGACAATTGTACTGACGCGACCGCTGATCTTGCCCGCGGCGCCAATGCGCGGGTTCTGGTGCGGTCGGATTCCGCGCGTCGAGGAAAAGGATTCGCGCTAAGGTTCGCTTTTGAGACTCTGCTCGATGAGGGATTTGATGCGGTCGTCGTTGTCGATGCTGACAGCGTCGTCGACTCGAATCTCCTGCTCGAGGTGGTCCGGCTTTTCAGAATGGGAGCGGACGGAGTGCAGGTACGATATGTTGTTCTCAACCCTGATGATTCCACCCGCACGCGACTGATGAATGTCGCGTTCATGGCGTTCAACGTGCTGCGTGCCAGAGGACGTGCTCGCATGAATTTGTCGGTGGGGATTTTTGGCAATGGCTTTGGATTGAGCCGGGCGACGCTGAAAGCGGTTCCATACGACTCACAATCGTTGGTCGAGGATCTCGAATATCACCTTCGGCTGGTACAAGCAGGAAAGAAGATCGTTTTCGTCGACCGCGCCCGCGTTCGTGCAGAGATGCCGACCGGCGGCCGCGGCGCCTCTACTCAACGGGCGCGATGGGAAGGTGGCCGGCTAAGGACCGCCCTCGAGAATCTGCCGCGATTGCTCGGCGGAGTGATTTCAGGAAAGTCGCGACTGTTGGAACCGATGCTCGAGCTGCTGCTGCTACCGCTTGCGTTTCACATTACGCTTCTCGGCGTGATTGCGCTGATGCCATTTGTCGTTGCGCGGATTTATGCGCTGCTCGCGCTGGCGCTCGTCGCCTTCCATGTCGTGGTCGGGATTCTTGTTGGGGGTGGCGATTGGCGTGATTTTTCAGCTTTGCTGAGCGCTCCTTTCTACGTCGCCTGGAAGCTCGCGACTCTGCCGAAGACCGTGCAATCGGCCCGGAGTGTGGCGCCTTGGGTCCGCACCGAGCGCTAATTGGCAAACCTCAAAGCTGCCGGGTGCGTTAGGTTTATCCGTCCGGCCCCACCGTCGGGTGCATTTGCGCATACAAAATACCTGCCACGACCTAGCGTGATATACAGCTTGATCGAGGGCGACGGCATTCTTCTCCATGCTAAATCCCACTTCTCCAGACGGTTACGCGGAAATGAACAATACATCAACCACCAAAGAGGTCAGCGAGAATCAACTCGGCGAGCGATCACCGGATCGCGCAATCCTCAATTTTCTACAAGATGGCGAGCGAAATTACTTGACGCAGATGGATCTGACTCAACTGACGCTTCCGTCTTCGACCGAAATTACTGGCGGGCTGACGATGGCTCCAGCGGCTGCCAACCCTAACTATTCAGTTCGCATCGAGAGCGATCGGCCAGCAACTTCCGTTAAGGCGCCGCTCAGGAATTCACGCGGCGAACCCGGCATCGCCAGGTCCGGGGGCGGAAATGCACGGCGGGCGCACAGACCTCTCGGCCTGGTACCGCGGCGATCGGGACCACTAACTCGATTTCTGCGAGCGCCCGCAAAAGTCGAGTTGATGGGAATTGGAATCGATCGCCTGACTGAAAAGCAAGTCATCGCCCGCGTCATCTCGACGATTCGAGATGGGTTCGGTGGCTGGATCGTAACTCCAAACGTCGATCACCTGCGAATCATCAGGCAGCGTCCTGATCTGCTGGCGATGCTAAGTCAGGCAAGCTTGATGGTCGCAGATGGAATGCCGCTGATTTGGGCAAGCCGGCTAAAGGGAACTCCTTTACCTGAGCGAGTTGCGGGTGCGGGACTGATACTTACTCTCACCACCGCGGCTGCCAAGGCTGGAGCTTCGATCTTTCTGTTGGGAGGAGAACCGGGCGACGCAGAAGCTGCCGCTACCAGGCTGAAACAACTGAACCCAGCCTTGAAAATAGCCGGGGTAGCGTGCCCGCCTCCAGGCTTCGAGAGCGACCCGCTACAGATGGCTGAAATTGCGAACGCACTGCATTCATCCAAGCCGGATATCGTTTATGCGTGTTTCGGATTTCCAAAACAGGAATTCGTGATTCATTCGCTGCGCAACCGCTTGCCGTCGGCATGGTTCCTCGGCCTGGGCGGAAGCCTGGCCATTGTTTCCGGAAGGACGCGGCGTGCTCCGCGCTGGATGCAGCGAACCGGGATCGAGTGGGCCTGGCGACTCGGACTGGAACCGCGACGTCTCTTTCAACGCTACATCATCAACGATCTGCCCTTCGCTATTCGATTACTCGTCGGCTCTGCGGTGCGGCGGTAACCCTTGTCAGTTCTCAGCACCGATAGCTCTTCCAGGATCGATAGGATGTCCGTGAGATCCAAAATAATTTCCCAGTTCGAGTCTGTCGCCAAGGAACAAAATCAAATTTTACCAACGCTGTCCGATGACCTGGTGTTGCTCGAGTCAGGTCTCGACTCCCTCTGCTTCGCTGTTATTGTAGCGCGTCTTGAAGACGAGTTGGGTTTCGATCCCTTTACCGTCTCGGAAGACCTTGAATTTCCTGTAACCTTGGGCGATTTCGTAAAGATTTACGAGCAAGGCCCGAGGTAACCGAGGTGTGCTGAGCGCTGAGAAATATCTTTCTGGCTGCTCGCTTAACGGTCCCGATGCGAGCGTGTCATTGGGAGATTTGGCTTGGGGCTCGAGCCTTGGCGATCGACTCGAGGAACTGCGCGGACGTTCAGTACTGGTAGCGACGCGGGATCAGTTGACCGCCGGACTCGCGCTGATCGAACTGGATGGCATCGCCCGCCGGCTGGTCCTATGTCCTAGCGATCTGCCGCTCGAGTTCCTTCCTTCCGTCGCGGCAACCGCCGGCGTGGATGCTATCGTAGCCGATGAAGCGACTTCCAAGCCTTGCATTCCAGGTGTGCGCTCCTCAGTAACATGCAGTCCCAAATTCACGCGCGCCGATTCCGATCGGAACGAAACCGCTAAGACGGAATGGATCCTTCTCACTTCGGGCACCACCGGCGTGCCGAAAATGGCGCTGCACACGATGGCGAGCCTCGCGGGCGCAATCAAGCGCGACAACCCGCCCGGAGATTCCGTCGTCTGGAGCACCTTCTATGACATTCGGCGTTATGGCGGCCTGCAGATTTTTCTGCGCGCGCTTCTAGGCGGCGCGTCGATGGTGCTTTCGAGCGCTGACGAAGCGACCGGGGACTTTTTGACCAGGGCGGGGCAGCATGGTGTTACAAATATCTCCGGGACTCCTTCCCATTGGCGTCGCGCGCTGATGAGTCCCTTCGCCCACAGGATTAGACCGCGCTACGTACGCCTCTCGGGGGAGATAGTGGACCAGGTGATACTCGACAGCTTGCGCGCCTTCTACCCGGACGCGAAGATCGTGCATGCCTTCGCTTCGACTGAAGCAGGAGTGGGCTTTGACGTCAGCGACGGACTCGCAGGATTTCCTGCATCTCTGCTTGGCAAGCGAGGCGCCGAGGTCGAGATGAAGGTTGAGGAGGGCTCACTTCGAATCCGATCGGCTCGGAACGCAGCTAGCTACCTGGGAAGTTCAGCGGAAACCCTAGCCAGTGATGACGGCTTTATCGACACTCATGATATGGTCGAGTTGCGCGGCGACCGCTACTACTTTATTGGCCGAAAAGATGGAATCATCAACGTCGGTGGTCTCAAGGTCCATCCCGAGGAAGTCGAGGCCGTTATCAACCGCCATCCGAGTGTGCAAATGTCGCTGGTCAGAAGACGCAACAACCCGATCACCGGCGCGCTCGTGATTGCCGATGTCGTAGTCAAGTCGGACTCTTGCCCGCGAGTTACAGAGGCCGGGACTCAACGGCTTAAGAGCGAGATTCTTGAAACCTGTCGTCGCACGTTGGCTCCATACAAGGTCCCGGCGATGGTTCGGTTGGTGTCTTCGCTCGAGGTCACAGCCTCCGGAAAGTTGGCTCGTCGCTGATGCGAACCGTCATCGTGACCGGTGGCAGTAGGGGTGTAGGTCTGGGGATAGCGCGCAATCTTGTCACGGCCGGCTACCAGGTCATTGCGGTAGCCCGGCGTGAGAGCGAACAACTCAAATGCGCGATGCGACAAAAGGAGACAAGCCAGCAAGGTTCCCTCTTCTTCAAAGCATTCGACCTTGAGGATACTCCCGCTATTCCCGGTTTCGTCAAACAGTTACGCAAAGAGTTCGGGTCGATACACGGACTCGTCAACAACGCGGGACTCGGCACCAGCGGCATCCTTGCTACCATGCACGACGCTCAAATCGAGCGGCTGGTGCGCCTCAACACGGTGTCACCGATCATTGTGACGAAGTACGTAGTACGATCTATGATGGCCGATGGCGGCGGACGGATTGTGAATGTTGCTTCGATCGTCAGTTTCACCGGCTACAGCGGCCTTTCGGTCTACAGCGCCACCAAGGCGTCGATTGTCGGATTTACTCGATCGCTTGCAAGGGAAGTTGGACCTTTGGGCATCAACGTCAATGCGGTCGCGCCCGGCTTTCTGGACACTGATATGACAGAGAATCTTAGCGGACAGAAACGCGATCAAATCAAGCGGCGCAGCGCACTTCAACGGCTTGCCGAAGTGAACGATGTCGGCAACGCCGTCGAATTTCTTCTGAGCGATAAGGCGAGGAATATTACCGGCACTGTGTTGACTGTCGATGCAGGCAACACTGCCTAGAACTGTCGCGCGTGACTACAAGCGCATCTTACCGGATTGAATCCTTTCAAAAAGAGCTGAGTCCACCTTCACAAAGCTCTGTCGGATCGGATCGTTGAAATAAATCGGGTCCGCGGTCACTTTAGGGTTATAGGATTCGCGGATAAGGTCCTGCTTTTTCAGCTTGAACGTAGCTGTCGTTTCCAGCTTGCCGAGGATGCGCAGAAACACGGGACGAGCGTATGCCGGGAGGCGTTCACCTAGATGCTGGTGGAACGCAACCAGATCGAATGTAGGACGCACGACTGCGGCTACCATCCCGGCGCGGCCTTCCGCGCCTGGAACCGTCACTCCGTAGACTACCGCTTCGATCGCGTCGGGCGACGCGCAGACTGATGCAGCAACTTCAGTGGTTGAAACATTCTCGCCCTTCCATCGAAATGTATCGCCGACCCGATCGACAAAATAGAAAAATCCGCTCGCATCAGTACTCATCAGGTCGCCGGTCCGAAACCACGCGTCTCCTTTCGCGAACACGTCACGCAGGATCTTCTTTTCAGTTGCGCTCTGATCCGCATAGCCTTCGAACCGGCCCGCCCCACTTGTCCCGTCGATCAGGCCAATGGCCTCGCCCGCTTCGTTGTGCGAACAGCGGACACAGAATCCATCTTCATTGCGTATTGGCTCTCCCAGCTCGTGATCGAACTTGACCAGTGCGATAGATAAGCGGTGCCGAAGGAACGAAGGTATCCTGCCTATCGAACCGATCCGGCCTTCGGTGTTGTAAAGCGAGAAACTGCCTTCGGTCGCCGCATAGAACTCGAGAATTTGTGGGATATTAAAGCGGCGCTGGAATTCCTCCCATACATCGGCGCCGAGCCCATTGCCGCAAGCCAATCTAAGCTGATGCTGCCATTCGCCCGGATGTGTTGGATTGTTCACGAGATAGCGGCACAGCTCGCCGATGTACTGGAAGATCGTGCACTTCGATTCGACGATGTCATCCCAGAAGCGGCTTGCAGAAAATCGCTCACGCAACACGACCGACGCGCCGTTTACCAGCGCCGCTCCTATAGCCGCGACACCTCCGACACTGTGGTACATCGGCAAGCAATTGTAGACGCGGTCGTCAGGGCGGGTATCCATCATGCCGGCAAACCAGTGGCTCCATTGCATCAGTCGGAAGTGGCTGACATTGACAGCCTTGGGCAGTCCTGTGGTCCCAGAAGTATAAATGTATAGGGCACGGTCAGCGATAGTCGCTGCCCTATACTCTGTGCCGGCGATATCTACCGTGTCAGATTGCTCGAGTTCATCGTCGATTCGCAGAAACTCATGACTGTTCTCGCCATGCACCCATCGCTGAATCTCAGGAGATGTTTTCGTCACTACACTATCGAAGGCATCGGCTAGCGTCGCACTTACGATGATATGTTTAGGAGTTACAATATTGATGGCATGCGCGAGGGAGTCACCGACAAGGTTGGTATTAAGCAACGACACTATGGCGCCGACACGCGTTATCCCGAGCCAGATAGCCACATATTCCGGACAATTGGGCATGAGGAGGCACACGACATCGCCAAACGATAAGCCTCGCCTAAGAGCCCATTGCGTATATCGGTTGGATCGATCCGCAAGAGCGCGATAGTTCAAGCTTTCACTGCGGGAAAGAAGAGCGGGCGCGTTACCAAAGCGTTCAGCCAACGAATCGATCAGCACCGGCAATGTACGCGCAGGATTCTGAGCGATGGGCGCGGTCATTTCGAGGGCGCGCACCCACGCCTTCAGTGAAGATTTGCGGCCATCCTCTTGACCGATTCCTGATTTCATCTTGCTAGTCAGATGCTTTGAGCTCTGGATTCATGATGAAATCATGTTTGCTGCGCAAATTCACGCCAACATCCAGCTCTATCGGATAACAGTTCGACGCGTTTGATAGCGTGGCCCTTAACGTAGTTTCTGCTATTTTCATGAAGCACGTGTTGATCATGTTGGGGGTTCCGGGTCGCGTACACGCTGATCCCATAGATGGCAGCCTTGTAGGTATCGCCGTAGCGCAGGAACTGCTCACCCATCCAGCCCAGAAGATTCTGAGTCGTACTGAACTGCTCGGCAGGTCCCGGCGGGATTCGCCCGCATAATGTTGTCATTCGTGGCCGCCGGCAGCTAGTCTCGGATTGGCCCCTCGTAGATGGTAGTTCCGGCGACCTCGAGGCACAGTCGTCTTGTAGCGTGGCGCGCCCGTATCTTGGTTAAACCTACCCAGCCTGCACGTATTCTCCTTCGATTTCCTCGCGCCAAACATCGTGCCATCATCAGGTTTAACCTAATACGAGACGTCTCAGGTGCAGATTATCCGACATTTTTCACCCTCAGCGGACAATGGTCACGTCCATCCTCTAGCAGGTAAGCGCCTGGCGAACCGGTTGGATGGCTGTCGCGCAGAGATGTCCTGCGACCGCCGAGGAGATTGTAAGGGTGCGGAACGAAACGATCGCTGTCCACGGCGGCTATGAAGTTGATCCGACTACCAGGTCGGTCGCCGTGCCCATCTACCAGACCGTGGCCTACGCGTTCGACAGCGCCGAGCATGGCGCGGCTCTATTCAATCTCGAAGTTGAAGGGAATCGCTACAGCCGGATCAGCAACCCGACCTGCGACGTGCTCGAACGGCGTGTCACCGCACTCGAAGGCGGCGTGGGAGCGCTGAGCGTCAGCAGCGGGCAGGCCGCATTGCACTACTCTGTGTTGAACGTAGCCGGAAACGGCAAGAACATTGTCTCCGTCCCGCAGCTCTATGGAACGACGCATACGCTTTTTGCTCATGTCCTGCCGCAGCTAGGGGTCACCACTCGCTTTGCCGAGAGCGATCATCCCACCGCGATGGAGAAGCTGATCGATCAAAACACCCGAGCTCTGTTTTGCGAAAGCGTCGGCAACCCGGCCGGGAATATTTGCGACCTCGCGGAGCTCGCCAATGTATCGCACAAGCATGGAATTCCATTGATCGTCGACAACACTGTCGCCACGCCCATTCTGCTGCGGCCGTTCGACTATGGCGCCGATATCGTGATCCACTCGCTGACGAAATTTATGGGCGGTCACGGTACCACGATGGGCGGTATCGTCGTGGATAGCGGCAAGTTTCCCTGGCGAGAGCATTCCGATCGCTTCCCGATGTTCAGCGAGCCGGACGCATCCTACCACGGCCTCGTGTACACCGATCATTTTGGCCCCTCGGCTTATATCGCGCGCTGTCGGACCGTCTATCAACGCACGATGGGATCGGTCCTGTCTCCACTGAGCGCTTTCCTATTGCTCCAGGGAATCGAGACGGTCGCATTGCGAATCGATCGTCATGTTGAAAACGGGCGACGCGTGGCAGAGTTCCTTCGCGACAACAAGCAGGTTGAATGGGTCAACTACGTTGGTTTCGAAGATAGCCCATATCACGCGCTTGCCCGGAAATATCTCGGAGGACGCGCTTGCTCTCTGATGACCTTCGGAGTTCGAGGCGGATACAGAGCCGCGGCTGAATTTTACGACTCGCTGAAGCTGATCAAGCGGTTGGTCAACCTTGGCGACGCGAAATCGTTGGCGTGTCATCCCGCCTCGACCACGCATCGGCAGATGTCCGCCGACGAGCAGCGCAAGGCGGGCGTCACGCCCGAGATGATCAGGCTGAGTGTAGGAATCGAGCACATCGACGATATCACCGCAGACCTCGATCAGGCACTGGGCGGTTAATCATGATCAGGATATTGCCGGCGGCAGGTAGTGTATCGCGCGGACCGAACTTCGGATCTGACGTCCCGGTCATCGGGATCGTCAACAACATGCCCGACGCGGCGCTGCTCGCCACCGAGCATCAGTTTTGCGATTTGCTTACCGAGGTGTCGCAGAATTTTTTGATCTGCCTGAGGTTCTTCTCGATGCCGCAACTGCCGCGCTCAGAGGCGGGCCGAGCCTTTGTTAAACGTTATGAGGAAATTGGTGAACTATTGGCGGCGGATCGGCTGGACGCCCTGATCGTGACCGGCACGGAAGTGCATGCGCCATTGCTGCAGGATGAACCTTACTGGACGACCCTTACGAAAGTCGTGGACTGGGCGAAGGATCACACAACTTCGACGATCTGGTCGTGCCTTGGCGCGCACGCGGCCGTTCTTCATTTGGACGGAATACAACGGCGGCCGTTTCGCGAGAAGCTTTCCGGTGTGTTTGAGTGCCACAAGGTCGCGGATCACGCAATCGTGTCCGACGCGCCAGCTCGATGGTGCGTGCCGCATTCGCGATACAACAGCCTGCCTGAGGAAGAACTCGTGTCCAGAGGCTATCGCGTCCTATCGAGGTCTCCCGAGGTCGGCGCCGATCTCTTCCTCCGGCAGGGGCGAAGTCTCTTTGTATTCCTCCAAGGGCATCCCGAATATGATTCGCCAGCGTTGTTTCGAGAGTATCGCAGAGACATCCGCGAGTTTGTTGCCGGCGCGAGGAATAGCTACCCTACCATGCCGTGTGGCTATTTCGATGAAAAGACGGCTGCCGAATTTGACGAGTTGCGGGATAGAATTCTACGAGACCGTAGCGCCGACACGGTGCTGAAATTTCCGGACTGCGAAACAACGTTGCCGCATAGCTGGCATGAGCAGGCGGTGCGTCTTTACACCAATTGGTTGTCCTACGTGGTAGAGCATAAGCAGTCGGGCAACGGTTTGAAGGAGTCGCACTCCGCGAACGCGTCGCATGCCGGGTAAACCTCGCGAGTGGATAAGTCCGCGATAGATACGATGGCGCATCAAAGAAAAGTTTCGCAGCAAACCAGAAAATGTCGAAAGGCATCTGGGCGCGGATCGCGTCTCTTTCCGGAGCCTGCAGAGCGCGTGCGATTCGACGACCTCCTCACGCGCAAATTAGTTCGGGCGAATGAGCGTGTCGCTGAAGGCCCCGTCAGACCCACGCTGAACTTCGACTCCTTCCGGAGCGAGCTGCTCGATTTTGATTTTGAAACGCCCCGCCCGCTCGACGAACTGCTCTCGTGGACCATCGATCAAATGGAGCGTGGTCTGGTTCACATCACGCATCCACGTTATTTCGGTTTATTTAATCCGGCTCCTACCTTCCCCGCTCGATGCGCCGATCGTATCGCCGGTGCATTCAATCCTCAGCTCGCGACCTCGGCGACCTCTCCAGTCGCGGTTGAGATAGAAGCTCACGTCATCCGTTCGGTCGCCCGTCGCGCGGGATTTCCACCCGAAGCCGCGGGCCATTTTACATCCGGTGGATCTGAGGCGAATTACACCGCGCTGGTTTGTGCTCTGACCCGGGCTAATCCGGAATTTGCAACGGAGGGAGCGCGAGCCTTTGATGGTCCGCCGATGTTCTACGTCTCACGCGAGAGCCATCTTGCGTGGTTGAAAATCGCGCATCAAGCGGGAATCGGCCGCTCCTCAGTGCGCCTGGTTGCAACTGACGGCTTCGGACGCATGGACCAGAACGCATTGACGGATGCAGTAGGCGACGACCTGGCGATCGGACGCGTTCCCATCATGATCGCAGCTACAGCAGGTACGACCAATGCAGGAATGATCGATCCACTATGGGCATGCGCCGAAGTGGCGCGATCGAACAACCTCTGGTACCACGTAGACGCGGCCTGGGGCGGTGCGCTGATCGCCTCTGACCGCTTGCGACACGTTCTCGCCGGTATCGAGCGTGCGGATTCCGTTACGATCGACGCTCATAAGTGGTTTGCGACGACGATGGGCTGCGGGATGTTCATCACACGCCATCCGCATGTTCTATCGTCCGCGTTCCAGGTATCGACCAGCTTCATGCCTTCGAATATCCCCAGCCTTGACCCGTATGTCACCTCAGTTCAGTGGTCGCGGCGATTCCTCGGGCTCCGTATGTTTCTGTCACTCGCAGCGGCCGGATGGAACGGCTACGCCGAGCACATCGAGCGATCTATAAGACTCACAGAGTTACTCGAGGCCGAGCTAGTCGAGCGCGGATGGACGATTGCCAACTCGTCGTCGCTAGGCGTCTTGTGTATCAAGCCTCCGCCGGGTTTTGGCGACGTCCGATCGATCGTACGCCGAGTACTAGCTTCAGGCCGTGCATGGGTCGCGGCCGCATCCTTCGAAGGCAACGATATAATCAGGGCCTGCGTGACGAATGGCGAGACGACTGAAGACGACGTCCTGGAACTTGTGGATACCCTACATGTTCCGGATGAGATGGAAGTCTGCCTACATCCCTGAGCGCGAACTCGTTGCTACTGTCTTCGTCGCGGGAGTTGCCGAGCCGGCTTCTTCATGAACTCCGGGGTCGTATCCGGCGGCAGTAATCGAGCAAACCGTAAAAGCGGCTTGATCCAATCTTTAACCGACTGTCCTAGCGCGCCCTTCATAAATCTAAACAATCGGCCGCGTTCCAACTGTATCGCGTTCGGGGGCGCATCATTACGCTCAGGTCGATGGGATGCCACAAGGTCGTTGGTGACGTGCGATGAGAGAATCTTCGCAGGATGATTCTTAACTGCCACGTAAGTCTGCCGATCCACGGCCATCCCGGGCGTGTCGGGGTTCTCGACCCGAAGCATTGAAGTGAACCCTACGTCAGCGATGAGGTTGCAGAGCGACGGATGCGTAAACCAGAAACTCTTGACGTTATCGAGCGACGCCCACAGGTCCTGGTACTTCTTCGCCGAATCCGCCCGCTCGTCATGCTCCTTGTACTGCAGCCCGTAGTAGGTCCGACCGCCGTGGCTAATACTAACCGGCGTGCTTAGCGCAATCTGGGTATCTATGACGACTAGGCGGTCGCAAATCTCGTACGTGCGTCGCACAAAATCGAACACGTCAGGAGCATCGAGGTGATACAGGATGCCGGAACAGATCACGATGTCGAATCCGCCCAGCTCGGCTCGACTGATATTCCGCACGTCATCCTGAACAAAGGTGATGTTCTTGAGTCCAAGTTCCTGTTGTGCGTAGCGAGCCTTGATGATGTTCGACTCGCGGATCTCTATTCCTACAACCGTAGCCCCATGCATCGCGAACTCGATTCCGTAGTGTCCTTCAAGACATGCCAGGTCGAGTACTCTGGCCTCTGAGAGCGGCTTGCCGAGCAAGTCTGAGGCAACCTGCACGATACGACGCAGTCGCCAATCCGGCGCGGGCGGTCGCGTAGAACGCCCTTGGCCCAGATCGATTGCCATTGCGGTCCATTCCCCGTGTTCTGCGACGATGCTCTCGTAATCCAAGGCGTCTTCTTGCGGCTGGGCAGAATTGCTGATCGCATGTGCCAGGTCATTCATCGTTGCCCCTCCTCGTGACATTCTTGGAATCTGTTCCAATTGGATTAGACAGTTTCAGGCATTAGCGCGCCGTACGAAGACTTCATTGAAGTTCACGATATAGCCGTCGCGAATTTCCACGAGGTCGACCAACTCTGTAGGTACCGTCGCTCCCGTAATGCTCGAACGAACGTCAGCCTGCCAATGCACCGTGGCCTGAGAGCCGTCGACCGTCATCGCGGATATCATCAAATCGCCAAGCTTAAATGTCTTGATCAAAAGCGCCAGCAAAGGCCGAAATTCGCCGACCCCGCTGGCCTTGATTGCGACCGGGCTGGCCTCATTCGCGCTCGCGATTTGGAACCTCGCGTCTGGAGAGAAGGATCGGCAAACGGCATCAAGGTCGCCGCGTTTTCTAGCGGCATAAAACTCTCGCATCAGGCGGTCAATCTCGATGCGACTCATCATCTGATAGCTGGCAAGAAATTGATTTGCGACTATTGTGTGAGCGGACCAAGCACTCATCCACTCTGATTTACCAGTCTGTTGACCAATCGGCTTATCGTGGAAATGGATCGAAAATTGACGAGCGTCAACTCGCCGATAGGTATCTCAATGTTGAACTCGTCCTCAACCAGCAGCACCAGTCGGACCGCGTCCAACGAAGTCAAACCAGCCTCTGTGAGGGTGTCATCCAAAGAGACTGGCCGCGTAATAGATCTCTCGCTGATTAACCGCTGAACCACCGCGATTACTCGCTCTCCGGAAATGTTGATGTCGTCCATAACTCCTGCGATCACTCGGCTTCTATTACCCCGATCCAGGCACGATCTTCGTGCGAACCCTTCCGCAGCACTGTTCATTCTCACCGCCGATGCCAAAATCGTGGTGAATATGGCCCGATGCGCCCGCGCAGGTCGCTAGTGTTGGAAACCCGTATTCACAGGGGTTTATGCTCAATTCGGCCTGCTGGTCGCGGCTCACTGCGCGTTTAGCGGCGAAACTCGCGAATAACGTTAATATTTACTTTGTGTGACGCCTGGCCTCTGCGTAGATAGATTCGCGAGGATTGTCACTTGAATTTGCCAGAACGATCTATAACCAACGAGAACGGAACGGGCGAGCTGCGGTCTGCCTCGCGCCCTCGAAATTCAGCGACTTCGGCAGCGGAAAAGCCTGAAAACCTCATACGAGGTTACGCCGAGTCCTCTGAATTCGACGACGGTAAAGGGAGGCTCGCGCGTCCGGCCAAGGGTGATTTGAATTCGCGAGCCGAGGCCACTGCGGCCGTTGCGCTGGCCAATGCCGACGCTGTTGATCGAGAAGCGCGTTTCCCGGCCGAGGCGTTCACGTCCGCACGAACCCAACGGCTGCTCGGCGTCATGGTCCCAACCGGACTCGGCGGAGAGGGAGCCAGCCTCTCCGATGTGGCCGACATCTCCTACATCCTGGCGCGAGCTTGCGCGTCAACCGCCATGATATTTGCGATGCACCAGATAATGGTCGCAATCCTGGTGCGCCATGCCCGAAACAGCCCGTGGCATAATCGCTTGCTGCGCCGGCTTGCAAAGGATCAAATGCTGCTGGCCTCGTCCACGACCGAGGGCCGAGGAGGCGGCGATCTGCGCAAGAGTGTCTGCGCCGTAGAACGTACGGGCTCACGCATAACACTCACCAAGAGCGCGACCGTGATGTCATACGGGGCGCAGGCAGACGCTATCCTGACAACTGCCCGTAGTTCTACTGATGCCGCTCCCACCAACCAGGTCCTGGTGGCCTTCGTCAGGGAAGACTACCAGCTCGATCCGATCATGAACTGGGACACTCTCGGGATGCGCGGCACCTGCAGCGCCGGCTTCGCGCTCAATGGGAATGGAGGCATAGATCAGGTCCTGCCGGATCCTTACGAGAAGATTCAGTCGCATACTATGATGCCCGTCGCACACCTGACTTGGGCTTCAGTATGGTGCGGACTTGCAGCGGCCGCTGTTGAGCGAGCACGACGTTGTATTCGCGCGGCAGCTCGCAGCGGAGACCCGTCGCCGGTTGGTATCGGTCACCTCACGCGGGCGACTCTGTCGCTTCGCAGCCTGAGGGGAACGTTAGCCTCGGCGCTTCAGAATTTCGAAAAGGTTGAACACGAGGACACCGCACTTGAATCACTCGAATTCCAAACGGCGATGAGTCTACTAAAGGTTACTGCTTCGGAAATGGCCACTTCGACCGTGATGAGCGCTATGCAGGCTTGTGGACTGTCAGGCTATCGAAATGATGGCGAGTTCTCGGTCTCGCGTCACCTGCGCGACGTACTGTCATCTTCGATCATGATCAACAACGAGCGGATCCTTGGCAGTGTCGCCACCGCGTCATTACTCGTCGAAGTACCACACTCACTGCGGAGCTAGTGTCCGGCGTGCCTATTAGTCAAAGAGGGATTCCGGTGCCGATAAATCCAGTTGTCGAAGATGAGTTGGACTCTTTAACGCGCTCGCTGCTCTTACCCAGCCCCGGCGCCGGCGTTTACGCTCGAACCGGACTGTTCGAGCAAGTTGTTGAAGGACTGTCTTCCTTTATCACGCGGCATCGCGAACCGGAGACTCAGATTCTGAGATTCCCGCCGGTGATGAGCCGGAGCCAGTTGGAGAAATCGGGCTACCTGCACAGCTTCCCGCATTTGCTCGGCAACGTCAGTTGCCTCCAGGGAAATGAGGCGGAGATTCACGCCCTGGTGGAACGAAAGGAGTGGATGAGCGAACTGTCATCGACGGAGTTGGTTCTCTCGCCCGCCGCTTGCTACCCCCTCTATCCCATGGTCGCGGACTCCGGGCCCGTACCGGCGAAGGGCCTTATGTTTGACGTCGCTTCCGATTGCTTTCGTCGCGAGTCCACGCACGAAGTGGGTCGATTCCAATCCTTTCGGATGCGCGAGTTCGTTTGCGTGGGAACGCCCGAACAGGTCCTGGCTTTCCGAACTCGATGGGTGTTCCTGGCGCAACGGCTGGCTAAACTCCTCGGACTACCCCATCAGATCGCTCCCGCCAGCGATCCCTTCTTCGGAAGAGCCGGCAGGCTCGCGGCAATGAGTCAACTGGAACAATCGTTGAAGTTCGAACTATTGGTTCCCTTCCGTGCAGAGGAACCGCCGACCGCTTGCATGAGCTTCAACTGTCATCGCGACCACTTCAGTACGGTCTGGAAACTCTTCAACGAAAATGGCGACCAGGCTCATACAGGATGCGTCGCTTTTGGACTGGATCGGCTCGCGCTAGGGCTCTTCAAAACACATGGCCTCGATCTGCAGAAGTGGCCGGTGGTAGTTCGCGAAAATTTATCCTTTTGAAAGCGGCAACGACTTGAGTTCTATAGACGTTCGTCGAAGGTATTACATCAATGCGTCGAAAGTTCTATACGATTTTGAAGGAGAACCGCAAATCCCTCGAAGTCGTGCCGGACAACGCACAAGTAGTCGCCCTCCAGGCGAAGGGAACCCGGCCTCCTTTCTTCATGATCGACTCCTATCCCTATTTTATCGACGTCGTGAAGCTTACCGGGAGCGATCAGCCAGTGTTGAGTATCATCGGACAGGAAGACACTCAGCTCTCCGACGACTACAGCATCTACGATGAAGCGAATGCGCACCTGAAGACGATTCTCAGTCATCAGCCTCACGGACCATACATGCTAGGCGGTTGCAGCGCCTCGGGCATCGTAGCCTACGAGATTGCGCAACGTTTGAGGGCGCTGGGAAATGAAGTAGGCCTTTTGGTACTATTCGATACTCCGAACCCCCATTTCATGCGAGAATACTCCGATTTCTGGATGACTGTTACATCGTACCGATCCGACCTGAGCAAACTGCAATGGAACGAAATTCCCGGCTGGGTAATGGATAAATTCAGAAGGCTCAAAGAAGGGAAATCCGGCTGGCTCCCGTGGAAATGGAATATTGTGAATCCTACCCGGCGCTTGATCGATGAATACGGACCGTTGTCAGCCCGGGTCACCGCAGCGCGAAAATACCGTCCCGCACCTTACTCAGGTAAATGCTTGCTCATTAAACGAGATCGGGAACTCATAGGACGATATCGCGATCCACATTTTGGTTGGGGCGAAGTGATCAAGGGCGAAATCGAGATTTGCAAGGTTAGCGCAGCTGATCACCTGGAGATCTTCAAGTCTGAGCGTGACCGCATGCTGGTCGCGCAAACGCTTCGAAGGAGTATCGATAAGGTTGTCCTGGCATCCTTGGAAAGTGTCGTCGCGGAGCGTGATGCAGCGATTGGTCATGCCGTTTTGAGTCATTCGTGAGCACTCTGCACGCTAAGTCTCGCCACTTTGCAGCTATTACGTTAAGGTAGAATATGAAAGACAGGGTCCAAGTCGTTTACACAGATCCAGGAATACCCGGCTATAACCCCGTCTATAGTATGGCGCGCCTGGCCGCCAACCTGCTTGATGGCGACCTGGTAGTATTGCGCTCGAAGCCTTTCACAACGCTTGAGAAGTTGGCTGCCTTGGTTCCGCGGAAAAGGACCGGGATACCTTGCTTACTCATTTGTCCGGCGCCTTCGGATCTCGCCTCGCTATTTCTGGTTGAGAACTGGCGAGAAAGATATGGCCGAGTGGTAGCATGGGTCTTTGACTCATTCTGGACCAATTACGTCCCCCGATTTGCGCGCATGGCACGGGTCTTCGACCACCTGTTCGTGACCGAGCAGGAGGACATGGATACCTGGAGGAACATGTTGCGCGCTCCGGTCGAATGGCTTCCGTGGGGATCTGACGCGCTGCGCCTTGGATCTGCAAATCCCAGGCGTCGTCACGATCTGATTCGGACAGGCCGCCAGCCATCAGACTGGGAAGACGATTTGTCGAGCGCGCTTGCGTGTCGGTCGAGACAACTGAGCTTTCAAGGTAGGCCGCCATTCTTCGACGATGCGACCGAGAACGAGCGCGCTCTGATGGGATACTTGAGCGACGCCAAGTTCTCATTGTCCTTCTCCAACCTCGTGAGTCCCAGCGTCCAGACGCATCCTACCCGCGAGTATCTAACCGGACGCTGGACCGATGCACTCGCGGCAGGAGCTGTCGTCGCCGGAATTCCGCCTTGCAGCAAATCTGTGCGGGCGCTACTCTGGCCGGAAGCGCTGCTTGATCTCGGGACGGTTAATCGATCTGAAGGTCTGGAAGTGATTGCGCGTGCAGTTCGTGAGTGGACGCCCGCTCTCGCACGCCTCAACTACTTAAGGTCGCTGGAACACCTCGATTGGCGTTGGCGTTTCAAGAAGATCGCGGATGCTTTGGGCATAAGACCGCGTCCTCTGAATACAGATCTGATAGAACTAAGCCAGGCAATCGATTCTCTGCAGAGCTACGACACAGTTTCGCCGGCAGCGATAGCAACTACATAGGACGATGAGTCTTCTGACTCATCCGTTTGAGCCGTCTGGACAATAGTCGAGTCTCCAGGGTGTCGCGCGTGCGCTGCCGCCAGGCACTTGCTAACCTCGTGCGCGAGAACGCTCACGTTTGGCTCTCGCATTATCTCGCGGTGCGTTCCGGGAATTTCGTGAACTTCGACACCACCTTGCGCCAACGGACCCCATCCAAGTTCCCGATCGGTCGGCATGTCGATAAAACTCAACGGCGTGATCGCGCGAAATAGCGTGACGCGCCCGGCATAGGGCAGTGCCTCATATCTAAGAGCTGCAAACCAGTTCACATCCTTGGCGCGATGGAGGAACTTCGGAATTGAAAGGCCGCGAGCTCTCAGGATGCCGTAGATGAATTGCCGACCCTGACCAACAATCGCGTCGAGACGCTCTGCAAGATCCTCTTTCAGATACTCACGACGCTGCGGACCGAAGACCAGGCGCCCCACATGCCGACCGAGTGACGCAGTTCTCCTCTTCATTGACTCAAGCAAACTCCGCCTCTGTGACGACGCTCGAACACCATTCATTAGGAACGTATCCAGCATCCCCAGCAGAGCGACTTCCTGTCCCACCGCGCGCAATTGTTGAGACATCTCGAACGCGAGCAATCCGCCAAATGAATAGCCAAGAAAATAGTATGGACCATTGGGCTGAAGTTGGCGGATTTGCGCCAGGTAATGCGCGGCCAGATCTTCCATCCGCAGATAAGGCGCTGAAGATTCACCCGGCGAATACTCGACGCCCCAAATCGGCTGATCACGATCGAGATGCTTTATCAGTTCGCGAAAAACAAGCACGCTTCCCTCGATCTCGTGAATGATAAACAACGGCCGTTTGTCCCCGTTGGGTTGAATCTGAATCAGCGAATGCGATGCAGGCGTGGCGGTCTGGTTGCGAATCAGCGCGCAGAGTTTCTCGATGGTAGGAGCCGAGAACAGTGTCGCGAGCTTTAGATCGACGCCATACGTTTTCCTGACTTTCGTAAGCAGTCTTACCCCGGTCAGAGACTGCCCTCCCAGCTCAAAGAAATTATCTCGAAGTCTCACGGACTCTACGCCTAGCAATTCCTTCCACCAACGTATCAGAGCCGCCTCTAGCTCTTCGGTCGAATCACCTGAAGGCGCGACAACAGGTGTTTGTAACTCGACTAAAGTATGCTGCGCGGTCCTGCTATCGATGTAAGCGGCGAAATCGGTGGGAAAAATGACAACGCCCGAACTACGCGGGTTGCGGAGAACGTGTTCGAACGCGCGAGCGCCTTCCTCTGACGAGATCGCATCCGAAGGTTGCTCCATCTCGTGTTGATTGATTGCTTCAAACTTGTGTGTATCCTCGAGCTCGGTGCCAACACCCTCTTGCTCACTCTCCAAAATTGAGACGTCACGTATCTGACGCACCGAGAAATCGCGGATCTCAACGATGGTATTGCCTTCCATATCAAGAATGCTGACGTCGAATGTGGCTATCGAACTCTCAATCGACACTCCCGTTTTGCTGCGCACATACGCATAGCAGGTGGCCGGAAGCAGCCCCGAAATCGAAACACTTCCATAAGACATCGGCACATATAAATAGCCGGTCTTTTCGTTACCTTGGATAAGAAGCATCGCACTGCCGCTTGCCATATCGAGCAACGCCGGATGCAGGCGATAGGTGTCTACTTCGCTCTCGAATTCGGTGGGGAGCTTAAGCAAGCTCAAAGCTTCATCGCGACCGATCCAGACTGTTTTGAGGTTTCTCCATCGCGGCCCAAACGCTATCCAGCGTTCCTGCGCCTCATTTCGTGGCGAATTATCGAGCCCCAGCTTGCCAAAGCTGCATCGCTTACGGAGTTCGTCGAGATCATGATGAGGTAGCTGACGCGGTATAACAGCGACTTTAACTCGGCCCGATGCGCATTCGAGCCATCGATGGGAGAGATCCGAGTAGGTTCGCGCGGAGAATTTGTAACCGTCGACTTGTTTATGCACCAGAAGTTGCACAGCTCGCGCAGACTGGGACTTCACTCGAAGAGGCTGGTTGACGTAAAAGTCGCTGATCGACAATGCTGACGAACCCGTCAGATCCATCACGGCTGCACGCACCATTTCGAGGTAGCCAGTAGCAGGAAAGAGTCCTGCGCTGCCCCTTAGGCGGTGTTCCTTAACTATCCAATCGTCTTCCAGACTCAAAGTCATGGAATACGTAGTTCGTCCTTGACCTTCAAGCTTGACCCGACCTAGCAATGGGTGAGCGGGGTCTGGTGATCTACTTACTTCCGCGGCCATACCTACATCGGTCCATCGAGGCCATTGGATCGATACGAAGCGCGTTCCCTGGAGTGACCGAGACCTTGCAAAGGCATCCAGAAAGGCGTTGGCGGCTGTGTAATCCACCTGGCCCGCCGGCGCGAGGTGCGAACTGACGGACGACATCAGGAAAAAAAATTCGACGGGATCCTGTTGAAAGACCGACTCCAATACGAGGGTGCCGCGGACCTTCGACGCGAGTACGCGTGCTGCGCTCGCCCGATCTTTCTCCAACATTGGAGCATCGTCCAATACGCCGGCCGCATGAATAATTCCGTTGATAGGACCGAATTGAGCGTGCGCCTGGTCCGCGATTTGCCGCATCGCATCCGGATCGCAAACATCTCCGGCAAGAACCATTACCTCTGTACCGATATTCTCGATTGCCCGAATCTTTTTGATCTGTACAGCGGCCATATCGCGGTCGCCATGAGAAGCCAACCATTCGTCCCACGACTCCCTGGGCGGAAGCACGCTGCGTCCCACCAGTACGAGCCTGGCCCCAACGGACTTTGCTATCGATTCCGCCAGGACCAGGCCCATCCCTCCCAGTCCCCCGGTGATCAGATACACGCCCCGGTCTCGAAGAGCGATCGCCGGCTGTTTTGCCAGATCGCGCGATCTCGCAAAGGTCTGCACCCAGCGCCGGTTCCCGCGATATGCGACTGGCGATTCGATTTCATCCGACTGAAGTTCCGCGACGAGCTGCCTCGTCGCCTCTCTCAGACTATCGTCGGTTGCAGTACTAGCTGCACCGAACTCGACGTCGATATTGCGGCAGCGAACGTTACTCAGCTCCCTGGGAATAACGCCGCACGGACCTGTCAGTAACGCCCGAACAGGATTCAAAATTGTTTCTTCCGCGACTCGATGGAGGTTGTTGGAAATAACGGCAATCTGTACCGGACTCTCAACCTCGACGGCTCCCAGAGCCTGACCGAGAAACATGAGACTATAGAAGCTCATCGTCTCAGTCTTAGGCAGATCGCCTAACAAGTCGTGACCGGAATCCAGCCCGCACACCGACCATAGATGCACTATCGTGTGTGGGAATTTGCCTGGTGCGGCGATCTCTGTAAGTAACCTCTGATAGTCATCAGGGTCGTCGGGATCGATTTCGAACCTGTCTGAAGCGACTCGTGCAAAGCAGCGCCCCGGCCGCACTGTTATGTATTGTTCACCGCTGCGTTTAAGCACTAGAACTAGCTGGTCGCCAAGGCCTTGTAGGTCCTCGAAGATGAGCCATGGTCCAGCCTTCTGTCCACGCTCTTTCCCAATTAGGTCTGCACGCTTCCATATCGAGGAAAAATATCCGATCTCGCGGACTTCCTTCACCGACCTGGTGGAAGAGGTACCGACCGACTCGACTTTTCGGTCTGGTTCGATCCAGAAGCGCTCCCGTTCGAACGGATAGGTTGGCAACGGCAGCCGCCGGCGGCGTTCGTGAGCATGGAAGCCCTTCCAATCAATCTGCTTTCCGGCCGCCCACAATTGCCCGACCGCGCGAACAATGAATTCATCGTCGCTGGTTGCATCGCTTCGGGCGCGGAGCGAGGAAATAATTTCGTGCGTATCAGAGAATGTAGGACTCTGCTCGCACAACGCGCTCAGTGTATTGCCCGGACCAATTTCAAGGAGAATGGCGCCCGGGGTCTTAAGCGCCTTCTCGATACCTTTCGAGAAGCGAACGGTTCGCCGAAGCTGACCCGCCCAATATTCAGGATCGGTCGCCTCGGCATCGGTAATCCAGGTCGCCGTCGCACTCGAGATGTAGGGAATCGTGGGCGGCGCCAGCTCGAACCTCCGGACAAAGTCCGCAAACTCGCGTAGGATAGGATCCATCATGCTCGAATGAAATGCATGCGAGACGCGCAACCGGTGATAGTCCAACTGCTTGTCCGCCAGCAATTTTTCGAGGGCCCCGATCGCATGGTCAGGACCTGAAACCACACATTGCTCGTCGCCATTCACGCTAGCCAGTGAGAGCTTCCCATTAAGGAAAGGAATGACCTCATTTTCCGGAAGCGGGACGGCCGTCATCGATCCAGAAGGCATACTTTGAATCAGGCGCCCGCGCTCCGCGATGATCTGCAGGCCCGCTTCAAGCGAGAAGACCCCGGCTATGCATGCGGCGGCAAACTCGCCGACGCTGTGACCTATCATGGCTGTGGGCTCGATGCCCCACGATGCCCAAAGCTTTGCGACCGCGTATTCGACTACGAATAGCGCCGGTTGCGTGAGCCGCGTCTGGTTGAGCAATTCGGCAGCAGCGCCGGATTCCGCCCCGGATGTAAATAGGACCGAGCGGAGATCGACGCCGATAAACTGGCGCAGATAGTCGGCACAGAAATCGATCGTAGACCTGATCACCGGCTCGGATTCGTATAGCCCGCGGCTCATCGATAGGTACTGCGAACCTTGTCCAGGACAAAGGAAAATCAAAGGCCTATCATTCTCGGATGCTGAATTGGAAAAAACTCGTCTCGGAGCGCCTTGCCGCATCACCTCAACCGCATCGATAGAGTCCTTGCAGATGATCGCCCGTCGAAACCGAAAAGGCTTGCGGCCGAGATGCCCTGTGAAAGCTACGTCCGCGAGGTTCGGCGAATACTCCTCGAGATGCTCCGCCAAATGCCTCGACATCGCGTCCAAAGCCACCGGCGTTTTCGCGGATAGAGTCAGCACCTGCCACGGACGCGAAGGGCCTGAGGGCACAGCTATCGGTGCCTCTTCCAGAATCGCGTGCGCGTTAGTACCGCCGATTCCGAGCGAAGTAACTCCAGCGCGGCGCGGTTGGCCGTCGCTCCCCCAGTCGCGCAGTTTGCTGTTCACGTAAAAAGGACTGTGATCAAAATCGATCAGTGGATTCGGCTTGGAAAAGTTAAGACTCGGCGGGATCTGCTGATGTTCGAGAGCAAGCACAGTCTTAATGAACCCAGCCACACCGGCGGCGGCATCGAGGTGCCCGATGTTCGTCTTCAGTGCGCCGATCGCGCAAAATCCGTTGCGGTCGGTGATCGTGCGAAATGCGTGCGTAAGAGCTGCTATCTCGATCGGATCGCCGACGGTGGTCCCGGTCCCATGAGTCTCGATGTATGAGATCGAGTCGGCATCAGCGTCTGCAACTGCCAGCGCCTCGACAATGGCGTCAGCCTGACCCGCGACGCTCGGCGCGAGGTAGCTCACTTTCCGTGCGCCGTCATTGTTGATGGCCGTTCCACGAACTACCGCGTGGATAAAATCGCCATCTCTGACCGCATCCTCGAGACGCCGCAAAACTACAATGCCAAGCCCGCTCCCAAACACAGTGCCGCTGGAAGCCGCGTCAAATGATCGGCAGTGACCGTCGCGCGAAAGAATTTCACCTTCGCGATAGAGATAACCAAGCCCATGAGGTATCTCGATAGTAACTCCACCCGCCAATGCCATATCGCACTCATGATTCAGCAGGCTCTGGCAGGCGAGGTGGATTGCCACCAGCGAAGTCGAGCACGCAGTCTGCACCGCAAGACTGGGGCCCGTGAGATTCAGCTGATAGGACACGCGCGACGCTAGCACGTCCTTGTCGTTGCCGGTTTGTTTTAAGAGAAACAGGCCTGCATTCGCGACAAGCTTTGAATTGGCCAGTAGATTGTGTATGAGATAGCTGTTCATGCCGGAACCGGCATACACGCCGACCCGCCCCGCGAACTCATCGACCGACCAACCCGCATTTTCGAGAGCTTCCCACGCACACTCCAGAAAATGCCGGTGTTGCGGATCCATGATTGCAGCATCACGCGGGCTCAAGCCGAAGAACGCAGCGTCAAAGCGATCGACGTCCTCCAGAATCGCCGCAGCCCTGACGTAATCCGGATCTTCAAGCTCGGCAGCGGTGGCGCCGGCCGCGATCAGTTGCTCATCGCGAAGTATGCTGATCGATTCCACGCCGTCGCGAAGATTGCGCCAGAACTCGGTCAGATTGCGTGCGCCAGGGAATCGACCAGCCATGCCGACTATCGCAATCGACGGTCCCGCGCTAATGTTCTCTGGCGCCTTCATTCGGTTGGATCGGCGCTCGAATCTGCTGCTGCCCGCGAACGTGCGATCAGTGCCTGTCGCCGCGCCGCGCCCCGATCAGAAAGGTCAGTCGCGTCTCCACGCCGACGACTATGTCCGCTCAGATGTGCGGCTAGCGCAGTAATCGTTGGGTAGGCGAAGAAGTCGGTAAGAGGTATCTCCAGCTTTAATTTCTGCCTAAGACTGGTGGCAACCTCAGCCACACTCAGAGAAGTAGCACCCAGATCGAAGAAATTGACCTGTAAGCCAACAGAATCGAGACCTAGTGAGTCTTGCCACAGCGCTGCGATAATCCCTTCCAGCTCCGTGCCCGCCCGGTTACCAGTCGCACTTTCCGTAGTTCCACTCACCCTCGGCGCGGGTAACGCCTTGCGATCGATCTTTCCATTGGGAGTGAGAGGCAGCGCGCTCAGAAATTTGATGGACGCTGGAATCATGTATTCCGGCAACTTCTTCCGCGCATGAATCTTCAGTTCCTGTTGGCTGACCGCTAGACCATGCTTGAGAACCACGTGTGCAGCCAGCTGCTGCTGATCCGCTTGATCTCGATACGAAACAACCACCGCTTCCTGCACCGCGGGATGCGCCCCCAGTACCGTCTCGATCTCGCCGAGCTCGATCCGAAAGCCTCGGATCTTTACCTGCTGATCGCTGCGGCCGATGAACTCGATCTCGCCGTCATCCCGATACCTCGCTAGATCGCCCGTCCGATACATCATCTCACTGCGTTCAGTTTCAAATGGATTAACGATAAATCTCTCGGCCGTCAGATCGGGTCGTCGCCAGTAGCCGCGGGTAACACCTGCCCCACCAATATATAACTCGCCCACGGCGCCAATCGGTGCGCGCATGCCCTGTTCATCGAGGATATAGATGCGAGTGTTCGCGATCGGTCTGCCAATCGGAACTGAAGCACCCGATCTTTCCAGTCTGTAGGTGGTCGACCATACCGTCGTCTCGGTCGGCCCGTACATATTGAAAGTCTCGGCGCTTAACTGTTCGCCAAGCTGATTTGCCAACGATAGCGGTAATGCTTCACCACCTATAAACAATTTTTTGAGGAGCTTCATCGCCGATAGCGTTTCAGGGAATCGCATGAGCGCTCTGGCGAGAGTTGGAGTGCTCTGAAAGTGCGTTACGCGATGCCGGGCAATCTGCGACTGGATCGAGTAGTCGCCCGTCGCAGCCAGGCCATTCTTTCCCGTCTGTAACACGATTGTGAAACCGCGGCTAAGTGTCCATAGGAGTTCGAGCACGGAAATGTCGAAAGAAATACTTGTCACCGCTAGCCAGACACCGCTCTCAGAGCCGATTATGCGGTCCATCCCGGCAAATAGATTGACGACATTTCGATGCTCGACCATCACACCCTTTGGCGTTCCGGTGGAACCCGAGGTGTACATCAGGTAGGCGAGTGACGACGCCGGCGTATCGGATGTGAAGCTCTCTGTTGGTTCCGGTACGTCTTCATTGGCCGCCGCTTCTTCAAGGTTGACGACGATTGCGCCAGAATCGCCGGGATCGGGATAGTCCTTAAGGCGTCCCTTCATAAGAATGACGCGCGCTTCGCTGTCCTTCATCATGAACGCGACGCGCTCCCGCGGAAACGAAGGATCCAGCGGAAGATAGGCGCCGCCCGCTTTCAGGACCCCTAGCAGCGCCACCATCATTTCGATCGATCGTTCCATCGAAACTGCCACTATTGTTTCGGGACCGACGCCGAGTTTGCGCAGACGGTTCGCGAGTCGATCAGCTCTTGCGCGGAGTCCCGCGTAGGTCAAAACTTGATCGCGGCATATGATCGCGGTCTTTTCTGGAAGACGAGCCACCTGCTCATCGAAAAAGTCGTGAACGCGCTTCTTAGAATCTAACTCCACCTCGGTCCGGTTCCATTCGGCGAGCCGGATTTGGTCCGAGGCCGTGAGCGGATCGGCTGTCCTGCCATTGAAAGGAGTAGTCATTTAGCGATGCACTTATGCTCGGCTCACCAGGTTGTTTTCGATGAATAGGCAATCGATTCCGGTGCCGAGAAAGGTCTCAATCGCTTCACGCGGCGTGTTGACGATCGGTTGCCCCTTTACGTTGAAGCTCGTGTTCAGCACGATCTCGCGGCCACTGACCTGCCCTAGCGCCTTCAGCAGCGCGTGGAATGCCGGGTTGTCGCGCGCCTCTACGGTCTGCACTCGCGCAGTTCCATCGACGTGGGTTATTGCGGGTAGCATCGCGCGATATTCCTCGCGGACATTTACCGTGGCTATCATATAGGGTAACGACCTCATCGGTGGAACGTCGAACCATCGGTGGATTTCTTCGATCGTGACTGCGGGCGCGAAAGGTCGAAAGGCCTCGCGCTTTTTGACCATCGCGTTCACTCGGTCGCGCATTTCCGGGTTCGAAGGATCGGCCAAGATGCTGCGATTGCCAAGTGCACGTGGTCCAAATTCCATTGGACCCCTATACCACGCAACCACCTTTCCTTCATGGATCATTCTCGCCGCCCGGACACAGGTCTCTTCGGTACTTCCGAGACTAGTAACTCTTATTGCATCGCCGAAGTCCTTTAGCGCCGCGTCGACCTCAGAAGCGGGATGGCTCGGCCCCAGGAATGGGACTGGAAACCTCTGGTTGATGACCTCGCCATTCAATGACGCGCGGTGCAGCGCCGCGCCGAGCGCCGCCCCGTCGTCACCGGCTGCAGGTTGCACATAGACTTCATCGAATAGACCTGAACGCGTCAGCTTTCCGTTGGCACTGCAATTCAGAGCTACTCCGCCCGCCATCGCGATTTTGCGAAGTCCCATAGTCGCGCCAAAATGACCGCAGATGTGGAGAATCGCGCGATTCAGCGCCGCCTGAAGCGCCGCTGCTACGTCGCGATGCGCTTGCGTTATTTCGGCGTCCGGCTCACGCCGTGGTAGAAGGTTTCGCGATAGCCAGTCGCGCGTCTGCAGGTAGTTCTCACGTTCGTCCCGCGTGCGGTTCAAACGAAGTATGGGAATTCTTACGGTGCCGTCGGGACGGCATTCGATCATCTGCTGAAAAGCGCCTTCAAACTGCCGCGGGTCGCCATAGGGCGCGAGTCCCATGATCTTGTATTCGTCGGAATTGAAATCGAACCCCAGATGATAGGTCACCAGCGAATAAAGAATCCCAAGTGAGTCGTTAGCGGAGATTTCACGAAGCTTTTCCAGATTTCCACCGGTCCCGCGAAAGATCGATCCGCTTTGGGTTTCTCCCATCGCGTCCAGTACGACCACGAGACACTCATCCCAGCCCGAAGTGAAGTAGGCGCTCGCCGCATGGCTCAAATGGTGGCTGACTGAATGAACGCGCTCGGGATTGAACTTCGGAAAGTGTCGCCGGACCTGCGCGACCAGCGCTTCCCGGGAAAACACCTCTTCATAAAGCTTTGCGCTGGTGGAATCGAGGCTGAAAATTTCCCCGAACGGAGCGTAGTCGAAGCAGTGAGCTATCTCGTCGACGTCCGCCATCGACAGACCTGCCTGCCCGATGCAGTACTCGATAGCTTCCACCGGAAAATCCCCCGACTGCTTGCGCCGATTGAAACGCTCCTCGGCCGCCGCCGCTACCACGACTCCGTCCACCACCAGCGCCGCTGCAGCATCGAATCCCTGTGAAATCCGGTAGTCTCGTTCCTCAAGCCCAGGCCAGTGTTCCCGTTTGAATCGAACCGACTCGGCCAGCCCGCTCACGCCCAGAATTGCGCTCATCGATGGTCCTTATGGCTCCGAGGGTTGATGTCGCCCACGCGGCGACCCGGCGCCTCGGATTCCTCCCATTTCGCTTTGGAATCTTGCTCCCGTTCACCTCGAAATAGAGGCAGGATTCACCAAAATCATTCTTCCACGGGCTGAAAAGCACTGGCCGAAAGTGCCCGTCGGTCGCGCCTCACCTCCGAACCACCCGCCCGGTTAGAAATAGCTACATGCAGGGTCAGTCCGGGCGAGGCTGATCGGATGCTGGCCGCCCCCGCCTCGAGATTAGCCGAACCAATTGATTCTCCGGTTGAAGCCATAGCGGTTCCCGTATCCCCCGTTTCATCGCCTCGATTCGCCGGACGAACTCAGCGCTTGCTGATCTTGATTGCGATTCTCGCGGCCGTGGCCTATTCCTTAACACTCAAAAGCAACTTCACTTATGTAGACGAGGCTGACTACTACTTCATTGCCTCGAATCTTCTGCACCATGGAACGTTTTCCCGTGACGGCTTGCATCCGACCGCTTACCGGCCGCCCGGCTACCCCGCTTCGATGGTCCCGGTCCTGGCGTTGGATAGCAGTGTAAGGTTCGCAAAAACAGTCAACCTTCTTTGGTGGGTCGGCGCCGCCCTTCTGACGTCCTACATCGCTGGCGAGCTCTACGGCTCCGCGGCCGAGACTTTGGCGCTACTGTTCGTATTGCTCTATCCGGTCACCTTGTACACCGCTGGAACCTTATATCCCCAGGCTATCACGTCTTTTCTATTTCTCGTCTCGATCGCTGTTCATTTTCGCCCCGATGCTCGCCCTTCATTCAAGGAGGCGTTCTGTCAGGGCCTTATCTTTGCCGGCTTGATTCTTAGTGTTCCGCTCTACATGGCTAATCTTCTTGTCTTCATGGCCTTTCAATGTTTGCGCGAAAGACGCGGCGTCATCAAAGCCCTTGTGACCGGTGCCGTAGTCGCGATGGCAATTGGCCTGTGGAGCCTTAGAAACTATTCGGTCTTTGGCCGGTTTCTGTTCGCTTCAAACTCAGGAGTCAATTTGATCCTGGGTAACTCGCCGCTCACTGGTCCAAACTCCGGCACCAATATCGATGTAGCCGCCGTCGCTCCGGAAGCCGTAAATTTTCCCGAAATTCAGATGGATGCAGCTCTCAAAAAACACGCAATCGCATGGATTAAAGGCCATCCGCGTGAGTCGGCGTGGCTGTTCATCCGAAAATTGGCGAACTGGTTCAATTACCGCAATGAGCTACGTACCTCGGTTGAATCAAGCCGGATTCGCGATCTTTTGATGGCTCTAACTTACTATCCATTGCTGACCTTGGCTTTCCTCCTGCCCTTGATCCTAAGACGGCGCATTTCCCAACTCGAGACCTATCTCTACCTCAGTTACGGAAGCGCGGCTCTCGCGTACGCTGTGTTCTTCACTCGAATTCGATTTCGAGTTCCCTTCGACTTCCTGCTGATCATCCTGGCAAGTGGCGCAGCCAGCGCATTGCTTCACGCGTTAAGTACTCGCCCCTCACGCTCTGACCGCACAGCTATCTAACGTCCCTCGCGAGATTGAGTCCTATCTCTATCTCAGTTATTGAAGCGCGGCTCTCGCTTACTCTGTGTTTTTCACTCGAATTCGATTTCGAGTTCCCTTCGACTTGTTGTTGGCCGTCCTGACAAGTGGCGCATCCTGCGCATTGCTTCGCGCCTTAACTACCCGTCTCACACGCTCCGACCGCACAGCTATCTGACCTCCTTCGCTGATTCAGTTCCCCTCCCGACTCCTTGAGAGCACCGCTATCCTGACCGACATTTGCTTACTGCCCAAACGAGGAAGCCGGCACCACCATGGGGCGGCGCCGGCTTTCTTCTTCACTCAGGTGCAGCTTGTCGGGCCGCGCCTACTTTCCGTTGCCTTCGTCCTTGCCTTTGCCCTTGAGCTCCACCGACTGCGGCTCGCGTTGCGCATTGTCGAGGATCATCAGGCTAGTGCTTTGCTTTCCACTAGTAGTCGGCGCGAACGTCACTGCGATTGTGCAGTGTGCGCCCGGTGCCAGCGGTGCCGTACAGCCATTCGTCACGTTGAACGCAGTACCTGCTACTCCGCTGACCCCTTCCATCAGCACAGGAGCACCCGAATGCTTCGGATTGCTCACGGTGATGTCCCTGGGTCCTTTCTGACTACCGACCTTCACCGTACCGAATTCCAGCAATGAGGGATTGATATGCAGCCCGACCGGCACCGGCGTCGGCGTCGCGGTAGCTGTCGCCGTGGAGGTTGCCGTAGCAGTCGGCGTCGCAGTTGCCGTAGCAGTCGACGTTGACGTAGCAGTCGGTGTCGCAGTTGGTGTCGCCGTCCGCGTCGCCGTAGCTGTGGATGTTGACGTCGCAGTCGAGGTTGCCGTCGCAGTTGACGTTGCCGTCGCGGTTGACGTTGCCGTCGCGGTTGACGTTGGCGTCGCGGTCGACGTTGCCGTCGCGGTTGACGTTGGCGTCGCGGTTGACGTTGCCGTCGCAGTCGAGGTTGACGTCGCAGTCGAGGTTGACGTCGCAGTCGAGGTTGCCGTCGCGGTTGAGGTTGCCGTCGCAGTCGAGGTTGCCGTCGCGGTCGACGTTGCCGTCGCAGTCGAGGTTGACGTTGGCGTCGCGGTCGACGTTGCCGTCGCTGTAGACGTCGCCGTCCTGGTTGCGGTCGCAGTCGCGGTCGACGTTGGAGTGGCCGTCGCCGTGCTGGTCGCTGTAGCCGTCGATGTCGCAGTCGGAGTCGCGCCAATCCCAGAACCAGGAGCGATTGCTACCAAGAACGCCAAGCCTGGATAGCCCGACGGGAATTTGCCGAATCCCGACATGTCGACGCTCAGATTCCCGGTACTCCCGATTGCCGATTGGCTGTTGTATCCACCGCAGGTGAGCGAGAATGAGTTGTCCTGCAGGCCCCACGCGAAGTCGTATCCGCCGGGCAGCGTGCAAGCCCAGGTCGGCTCGCGATTCCCGGCGAAATACATCGGCACCAGCATCTCATTAGCGACCGTGGTCGTCAGAGCGTCCGCAACCACCGAACAACTGGTTGCGTAGGTGCAAGCAGTAACATTCTCAGTCGCGCTCTGAACCGGAGTCGCCGCTACATTCGACCACACCGTGATCCCGTAGTCGGTAGTTACTTGTGATCCGCTCGCACACGGATTCGTGCTGGTGAACGTATAGGAAGCTGGTTCGCTCGCGCCTGCCGTCTTCTGAAATACCTCAGCTACGCCGCCGCTGGTATCCCAGTTGAAGATCGGGTTGGTCCCCGACGCCATAGTTACCGGCGTGAAGCCCGTCGGCGGAGTGATCGTATAGGCCGATCCCGGCACGCAACTCTGATAGGTAAATAGCCCGACTAACACCAGGTCGCCTTCTGCCACGCCCGGGGTCGAGCTGACCGTTATACTCTCAGTAGCACCTAGCGTACTCACAAAGGTACTTTTGAAAAAGTTACTGCCGACGTAGACCTCAACCGGCGCGCCGCCCGAGGGCGCCACCGCGCCGAGCTCGAACGCTCCGATATCGCATGCACTCTGACCCGCTGCCGGCCGCGTCCCGCCGCGCTGATCGGTCGCCGGACACTTAGCTGACGTAATCGCGGCTATTGCAGGGCTGCCCGATTGCAAAGCGATCGTCTGAGTCGGTCCACCATAGTACTGAAGGAACTGGAGATTGTTCGACGCAACCAACGGATTGGGCACGAGCAGCGGGTTGACGCTATCTCCTATCGTCTGGCCGCTGGCGCCGGTGCTGCTGCCAAACGCACAGGTGGCATCGTCTGCTATGTTCAAGCCGCCGTTCGTGACGGAGCTTCCCGCGCAATTTCCATTGGTGTTGCTCGAGAGAATCGAGTTCGTGATAGTCACGCTCCCGCCGGCGGCGCCGTTGTCAACTCCTCCGCCGGAGGAAGTATCGCTGTTGCCCGAGATGGTGCTGTTGCTGATCGCGATCGTGCCGCTGTTATGGAAAATCGCGCCACCGCCGGAGGCCGAAGTGTTGCCTGAAAAAGTGCTGTTGCCAATCGTCGTCCCGCTGCCACTGTTGTAGATGCCGCCGCCGCTGCTGCCCGCGCTGTTGGACGAGAAGGTGCTGTTGGTTACCATCAGCGTGCCGGCATTGTTGAAGATACCGCCGCCATCCGTGCCGGCGCTGTTATCGAAGAATGCGCTGTTAGTCACCGTCAAGCTACCGAGGTTGGAAATCCCGCCGCCGGCCATGCCGCTGGGCGCGCTATTCTCCGCGATATTACAGTTGGTGACCGTGACCGTCCCGCTATTCGTAATCGCGCCGCCGGCGCCACTGCCGCGCGAGATCTTCAGGTTTTTCAAATTGAGGACCGCTAACGATTTCACCGAGAAAATCTGAAACGAGTTGGCGCCGTCGATACCTACGCCCTGCCCCGCCCCATCAATCGTCAAACTGCCCGGTGAGTTGTTGATTGCCGGCAGCGCACTGGCCAGCGTGATTTCGCCCGTGACGGTGAAAACAATCGTGTCGCTGCCTGTACCCACCGCGCAGTCACCGCCCGTCGTATCGACTCCCGGACTGGCGGCGTTGTCGATTGCTTCGTGCAAGGTGCAGAAGCCGTTGCCGGTGGTACTCACCGGGTCCGTGAGGTTGTTCACCGTTATGGTATTGCCGCTCGCATTCAGCCCCGATTGGCTTACCAAAAGACAAACAGGTGCGAGGACCATTAGAAGGACGACTAGCAATCCCGGCCTTACCTTCGCTGTCGAACTGTCGAGTCCCGATCCAATCGCGCGCGATAGTCTCCGCGCCAAATGTTTAGAAACCCCCGTCCCCCATCCGGTCCAAAGTCTCACCCGTTGCATCATCTGTTCTTCAGCTCCCTTAAAAATGGACGGCTCTGTACTGCAAGTGATTTTCGCCTCTAATTTCAACAACGTTCTGACTTGGCACAGCGTACATATGCCTACGCGCTCAGATCTGACGTCCGAATCATTCTCATCGCGCGCCTTGAGTTTTGTTGGCAGGATTCACCTAAAGCATTTCGCCGTAGGCTAAAAGGCTGTCGAAAAAGAAGTCCCTACCGCGAAAATTTTCAGAGGGGCTATACTTCGGTGTAGCTTAAGAACCAGCGGGTTTTCGCGTCATGGCGTCTAAACCGGTTTCATAAGATGCCAGCCGAAACCGCCTGGCGAGCGCGCGTCTTCTTAATATTGGGTGCAGGCCTTGCCCTGCTTGGACGTACGGATCAACTCTGCCGGATTCGATTTTCAATCAATTTGTGACGGACTTCGATGTCGAGAGGCAGCGGTGCCCCCGGACACATCTCAGCCAGCCATTGCCGATTGATCTGCTCGGGCAGCATGCGAAAGCTGAATACCGAGACAAAAACGGCGCGTCTTTCACCGCTCGATGGATCCTCGACGAAATCCCGCCTGCATCTGATGCAATGTCGCTGAACTAGCGGATTGCCCGACTCGATTTCTACCTGACGGCCGTGGGCGCTGGCCCACTGATGGCTATTCCATACGTCGCGATCCATAGATGGCCTCCTGATGCCGAAGCATGCGACGCGTCTACGTAAAAATAGTGGTTATCTTTTGATTTTGAGGCAAATTTATTCAGCAGTTGTTCGCGCGATCCGCGCAACAGAAATCTTTCCCCTCGAGTCATCGATGAGACTGGACATGAAGACCCAAACCTCAGGCCAAACCACCAAAGCTGCGATTCGTGCACATCACTTACGGACCGCCAGGGCCGAAGCCGACAAAAACAAGGTCCTGCAATCGAGCGGCGCTCTTCGTTGTCGTCGGAAATTCCTTAGATACTTCCCGAACGGGTTCATGGACGACAACTACTTGGCCTGGGAGCGCGATTATAAGGTCGCAGCACATCGCAGTTGGAACGAGATGCTCAACCATCAGGGGTTCATGTTGCTGTTGCGCGCGAATAAGTTCGAAGAAATTGCGCTGCGCGCGGTTCGAATAGAATCGCGCACCAACCTTATTTTTTCATTCGAAAAAATGGCCCTGCGCGATGCTGTCAGAACGAAGGCGGCTGCAGCCGCGTTTGCCCACGGCTTGCGCGATCTCGTCTATGGCCACGATCGCGACGAAGACAAGTTTGAACGTTGGTGCGACGTGGTTGCTTCGCTGCCGCGGGTCAAGACGCGCGTGCTCACCTGGCCGATTGTCACCGTCTTTGGATTTATCGCTCTCCCCCGCGTCCATTTTTTCTATAAGCCTACCGTTACGCGCGTCGCCGCCCGCATGTATGGATACCCGCTACATTATGTTTCGCGACCTTCGTGGCAGAGCTATAGACATGTACTGGATTTTGCCGCGCTGGTCCGACGGGATCTCTCGGACCTGAAGCCGAGAGACATGATTGATATCCAATCATTTCTATGGGTGCAGGGGTCGGCGGAGTATCCCGACTAAACCGTATATGAGAGCGACTTCAGCAGTGCTGATCGATCACTTCGATCAGGCGCTCGACATCAACCGGCTTCCGAAAGTAGGCGTCGATTCCCTGAAGTGGCGCTCCCTTTTGTGAGTTTCCGGAAACTACCACTACTGGGATGTTGCGCAGGTCAGGGTCGTGAGCACGCCGTTTGAGGAATCCGCGCCCATCCATGATTGGCATCGCCATATCCAGCACGACCAAACAGGGGTGCTGCGGATTTTTTTTCAATATATCCAGCGCCCGTTGACCGTTCTCTGCCTGCAGAACCGAATAACCTTTATTATCGAGCAGTTCGGACATGGTTTCCCGGTTACCAGAATCGTCATCGACCACAAGCACCAGTCTTTCATCGACGGCTTTAGCGTTCACCATCTCACCCTCCAAGCGGGACTAACCATAGAGGTGCAAATTTTGAGCCGTGAAAAAGAACCTAATTTACGTTAGTTTCGCGCGCCGTCGCATCTGCTTTCTCCGAAAATCCCGGAACTTACCGAAATAAATCGAACTCGGTCCTCGCGTCGATAAGCGAGCTTCCCCGGTCCCCGGCGAAGCCAGATCATCCCAGGCTCGGGCCACTCTCCCGGGTCTCAACGAATTTGCCGAGACGCGACTTGCGACCTCAGGATGTCGCTCAGCAGGAACATATCCGTGAGCAACGCGCGGAGGTGGACGGAAGCGTTCAGATTGTCGACCAGTTGGGAACTGATGGAGGACTGGGCGAGCACCAGATCGATAGCTGCCAGCGAGTCTCGCGCGTCGCGGTCCAGGACAGCGAAGAATGCGTGATATTTATCGGCCGGCTCGAGGCGCTCGTCTTTCACAACCTTCGGACATGCTTCGGCCAGCGCCGCTATAGCAGTTGCAGCGCGCTGCAGAAATTCACGAATCTGTGCGCCTGACTTGCTGCCCTGATCGCTCGGATGTCCTTGCGCAGCGTATGCCAGCATGAATTCGTAGCACTCTTCGACGGTGTTGCAGTGCTCAAGGATTTCCGCGGGCATCGCTTAGTCCTCGCTCTTCGGTTCGGTTAGCCGCGTTCGGCGGGCTGACAACCCATCGCTCGGGATCGTGCTCTTCCAGGTAAAACTCGCGACTCATCCAGCCGTATATCATCGATTTTGTGATCGGGCGCTTCTCCGGCCGAATCCCGAAGTAGATATGCACCATGATCAATGCGATCAGCCCTACCCCCGCCAGACCGTGTAGCACATAGATCATGCCCCAGGTCATATCGCTGAACAGGTATGGGTTACGGGGAAAAAAGATCGTGCGCACGCGAAACATCATGAACACGCCGGTGCCTATCGCGCACAGGCCGGCCACAATGATTGCGCCATGGTAGAGCTTGTTCTCGAGTGGATACTTGGCGAACTTCCTGGGCGGCGGCGCCGGACGTCCTATAGCCCGCAATACTCGGTGGTAAGCGTCGGTCATGTCGATTCTGTCTGGCCATATAGACCAGAAGTCCAGCCAGAACGAGGCATGGAAGATATGAAAGAGAATCGACGCGGTCAGCACAGTTCCCGCGATCCAATGATAGATCACCCAATTAAATTGGACACCTACCCTGGGAAGGAAAGCAGTGAACAGTAGCGTCAGCATCGATACTGCCATGACCCAGTGGAATGCGCGCGCCACCTGCGAATGCCGAGGTACGCGTGCTGGTATTTCGGATGGAACAGGCGGCGGAGTTTCCGGCGCGAACTGCCTCGGCTTGGCGAAGTATCGCACGTAGGTGGCGTGAACTATGAAGAACGCGAATCCCGCAATCGCTGCCACCCATATCAGGAACCATGCGATGTGAATCGGCACTGTTAGTCCCCACGGGTCGATAGCCCATTGAATGAAACTCATGTCGCTTGCTCCACGCCGCTGATAGCGCGCTTCACCAGATTTCTCATCAGCGGAATCTTGTAGGCATTGAACTGGAGCGGGACCGCGCCTCGCACTGCCTGCTCACCGGCCATCTCACCGGTGGCAGCGTTCGGCGGCATGCCACGCACAGCCCTTTCGACATCCTTGAGGCGTAGCGGACGAGCAGCAGCAGCGTTCACTGCGATGCGGATGTCGTGGATCCTGCCGCCGGATATTGTCATGGCAGAGGCAACATTCAGCAGCGGAAAATCCCATACGTTCCGGTCGCGTACTTTTTCAAAATAGAACTTGGCACCGGCCCACGTGGACGGAATTCGAATAGCCGTCAGCAAATCGCCGGGCTGCAGGATATGCAGCCGCGTGATGTCGATGTCGGGACCGATGAAATATTCCTCTGCATCCACGACGCGCTGCCCTTTTGGCGTGCTGATTACGAATTTCGAGTCGAGCGCGATCAGTGCCGGAGCGGTGTCGGAAGGATTTACTGCGACGCATCGATCCGCGTGCAGAATCGCGTGCTCACGATTGCGGCCCTCAGGTGTGTCGGCATAGCAGATGTTTCCGCCGGCACGATAGCAGGGCCAGCCTGCGCGGTAGTACCAGCATCGCGCATCCTGCGAAACGTTACCGCCGATAGTGCCCTGGTTCCGGATCTGCGGCGACGCTACCAGCTCTGCGGCCTGCGCCAGCAGTGAGTACTTCTCCCTTATTTCGGGATGCTGCGCGACTTCGGTCAGTGTGGTCATCGCGCCGATTTCGATACCGTCGCTGGTGGTGCGGATTCCGCGAAGTTCCTCGACCCCGCTTAGATCGATCACGGTCTTCGGGCGCTTGATGCGGTCCTTGAGCCAGTCGAAGCTGTCGAGGCCTCCGGCCAGCGCCCAGCCGTCGCTTCCGTTCTGTTCGAGCAGTCTCTGCGCCTCGGCAATCGAATCTGGCTGAAGCAGTTCGAACGCCGGCATCACGTCTCGAATTACCGCCATAACTGTCTCCTGTTAGATGTAAGCCATCAGCGGATGTTGCATCGGACGCCCGGCTTCGAGCGAAGTCAGGATGGTGTCGAGGTTGACCGGCGCGCGCCGAAAAATTTCGTCGCCGAGCGCATCCGACAGCGCATTCAAGATGGAGGCGCATCCTCCCCCAACCGGAGGCTCGCCGACACCTCGCGCGCCCACTGGAGTTTCCGGATCGGGAATATCCAGCGCGCCCCACTGCATGTTCACCGGCACGTCGAGGATGGTTGGCGGCTTGTTCTGATAGAACCGCGTCGAAAGCATCGCGCCGTAGTGAGGGTCGTACACCCACTTCTGGCCTATCGCATGGCCCATCCCCAGAACTGATCGGCCGAGAACCTGGCCGCCGAGCGATCGCGGATGTATCACCGAGCCGACGTCGGCGTAGGCGAGGAAATCCACGATGTCGTATTTGCCGGTCTCGACGTCGACTTCGACTTCAGCGAAGCTCGCTACATACGAGAAAGTTTGGCCGTCGCGCCCGTAGTTATCTTTGGCGGCAGCGACCAGGCCTTGGCCCGCGAATGCTGCAATGGAATCCTTGGTCAATTTGTGCAAGTCAGGCGCCGATTCGTGGCCGTCATAGATACCGCCAAGTTGAATCGCGTGTTGCGCCGCCTGCGCTAACGTCATGCCGCGGCCGTCGCCCTTGCGGAAGACGCGCTCGCCCGCGACCTCGTAATCCTCGGGTCCGCCGCCAAGACTCCTCGCCGCGATCTCCTGCAGCTTCTTCCTCGCGTCCATCGCGGTCGCGTACGCGGCGCGAGTCATCGCATGAGTCGTCTGGCTGCCGCCCGACACGCAGGTGAACGGAAGATTGTTGGCAGTGTTGCCCCAGACGACGTCGCACTTTTCCCATGGCACTCCCAGAACTTCCGCACCCGCGCGATGGACGTCGATTACAGATTCAGTTCCCAGGTTGCCGATGCCGGACTGGAAGGTGACGCGGCCGTCCGGCTTTATAATGAGAAGTCCGTCGAAGCCGATCGTGCCGCCCACGAAACAACTGAGCGAGACGCCGACGCCGCGCACCTTCGAGCCGATCCGTTTCGGACTCCGTGCTACCCTGTCCTGCCATTTGAACTGCTCCGCGCCGCGATCGAGGGCCTCTTTGAGAAATGCGCTGGTTGCATGCTGCCGCGTTCCATTTACCGGGCCGCCGAATGGCGCCTTGCCCTCGGGACAGTTGATACGCCTGATCGCCACCTGGTCCAGCCCGAGCTTGCGCGCAGCCTTCGCGATGATCGGTTCGATGATCATGATGCCCTGCAGGCCGCCCGGCGAACTCTGCGCGCTGCGGGGCGGAGTGTTAGTCAGGATCGTGGCCCCGCGCCATCGCATCGCTTGGGGCTGATAGAGCAGCGAAACGATACGGCCTGAGGTTGGGACATCGCCCTGCGCGTCGTAGGGGCCGTTGTTCGAAATAACGAACATATCGAGCGCGACTATCCGTCCCTCTCGCGAGAAGCCGACCTTCATGCGGCCCATAAGACTGGGACGCGCGCGGCCGATGAAGGTCTCTTCCTCGCGGCTGATGCGCATCATCACCGGCGCGTTCGCTTTCTTCGATAGAAGCGCGGGGATTACCAGCGACACGCCGGCCGTGACTTTGCTGCCGAAGCCGCCCCCGGTGTATTCGCTAATCAGCACGACTTTGCTTTTGTCGATATGCAGCCATCTTGCGATCGCCGGCACGGTCTGCGCGGTGCTCTGCGTGCCCGTGTACATGTAGACCTTGCCATTCTGCCAGTAGGCCATCGCGCTGCGCGTTTCGAGTGTCTGATGACTCGTGTCCGGAGTGACAAAGGTTTCGTCAAGCACCAGCGCCGCACTTTGGAAGCCCGCGTCGAGATCGCCGAACGTCCATTGGTCCGGAGTCTTGCCCATCGGCAACTGACCGTCCTTGGCGTTTGCGAAATCCTCCTCGGTCCACTTGAGCTCGCCCATAGTTGGCGGCTTAGTTGCTGGCGCTCCCGGCGAGGACCCTGCAGGCATGACCCAGATGTTCCCATCCAGTCTTGGATTCGGGCCACCCGGGCGCAGCGTTTCGAGCGGATCGAGCACGAACGGCAGCGGCTCGAGCTCAACCTGAATCTTCTCGATCGCGTCAGCCGCCGTGAGTTCGTCAACCGCGGCGACGGCGAGGATCGGCTCGCCCTGGTAAACCGGCTCCTTTGTGAGTGCGCGTTCGCTCTTCGGGTTAGCTTTGATCACCGTGCCGTTGTCGGTGAGGCTGTCGGCCGGCGGTGGTACATCATCCGCCGTAAGAATTGCGCGCACACCAGGCATCGCAAGCGCTTCGCGCGCGTCGATGCTCTTTACGCGTGCATGCGGCATCGGGCTGAGCAACAACTTGCAGAACAGCATGCCATCGGCATGGTAGTCCTCGGCATACTTTGCTTGTCCCGTGACCTTCGCGTACAAGTCCGGGGTTTCGTAATTTTTGCCGATCAGCTTGCGCCCGACGCCGTACTCGCGCGCGGGCTGGTCGGGATTCGGACCATTGTTTTCAGACATGGCTGGTCTTCCTCAAATTTTCAGCCCCGCGCATCAGCGCCGTGAGGATCTTGTCGTAGTCCTGACATCGGCACAGGTTGCCCGAGATGCCGTTGGCCAACTCTGCCCGCGTTGGATTCGGATTCGACTTCAAAAATGCGACGGATGCCATGATGAAGCCGGGCATGCAGAACGCGCACTGGAATCCTTGTTCCTCGACGACGCCCTGCTGTATCGGGTGCAGCGTTCCATCGGCGTTCGCCAGACCTTCGATCGTTAGAACTTTCCGACTGCGCACCGTGTGCGTGAGCACCGAGCATGCGTAATGAGGCACGTCGTCAATCAGCACGGTGCACGATCCGCATTCGGCCCGGTCGCAACCTAATTTTGTACCGGTCAGGCCCAGTTTATGGCGCAGCGTCCATGCGAGCGTCTCCTGCTTCATTACGTCCGCGCGCCGATTCTGCCCATTGACATTGATCGTAAGCAGCCGTGCGCCAGCGACACCGGATTGAGCCAGCAGTGTGGAGGCACGGAATAGATAGCCCGCCGACGAGACGGCCGCGCCGCCAACAATGACCCCTTTGATAAAGTCGCGTCGGGAGATCACAGGCATCAGGCTTCCAATAGTTTTTCGCTCGGGACTTTCGCTCATCGGGGAGATACCTCCTGCGGCGTCGAAGAAGGCATAGTTCGCAGCTATCTCGTATTATAAAAGCATCGGCAATTTGGGTCTCGTCGAATAAGGCGTGAGAACTGACGGCACAAAAGTGCGTGGCCTTTTATTGCCCCACAAAGACTGGACATTTTTCGCGCGCTGTCGATGTTCCGACTACTTGAGGCAATCGTCGGCGACTTTGAGTTTGAATTTCCACCTGCACTTGCATAAGAATCTGTCTTGTTTGGGATAAGCCGCGCTGCCGGCGCGAGACCGCAACAACAGTTCGAATTGCCCTAACCCGCACGAGGAGGGAACAATGGCGGAATTCGATCTACACATCAAAGGCGGCACCGTAGTTGATGGAACACGAGTGCCACGTTTTCGCGGCGACGTCTGGATCAAGGATGGCAGAATCGCGCAGATCGGCGGCCGCGCCCCCGGCTTTGCGAAGAAAGTCATCGACGCTGATGGTCTGATCGTCGCTCCCGGATTCATCGACCTGCACACGCACTATGACGCGCAGATCAGGTGGGATCCCTGGTGCACTATTTCCGGATGGCACGGCGTGACATCCGTGGTGCTCGGCAACTGCGGCTTCGGCTTCGCTCCGGTGAAGCCCGACTTCCGCGATCGCTCGATGCTCACAATGACGCGCACCGAGGCGATTCCCTACGAATCGATGAAAGCCGGCATGAGCTGGGATTGGGAAACGATTCCCCAATACCTCGATTCGCTCGATCGCACACCCAAGGGCGTCAATTGCATTCAGTACATGCCGACCGCGTCGTTAATGACCTACGTCATGGGTCTGGACGCCGCGAAAACTCGTCCGGCCACCGAAGCGGAACGGGCCGAGATGAGACGGCTCCTCAACGAAGGCATGGATGCCGGCCTCTGCGGCTTCTCGATACAGCGCCTCGGCAAGCATTCTGCGCAGGCGGACTTCGACGGATCGCCGATGGTGACCGACACGATGTGCGACCAGGACATCCTGAATCTGGCCGGCGTTTTGCGCGCGCGCGACGAGGGTTTCATCGAGATCACGCAGGCCACCGGTCATATCAAGGAAGACTTGGCGTTTGTCGAGAAACTCGCCGGCGAGGCGCAACGTCCGATCTTGTTCCAGGCGATCACCGCAAGTACGCGCAACGCCGATATCCATCGCAAGAGCCTCAATTGGCTGCGTAACGCGCGCGCCAAGGGTCTGCCGATCTTCGGCCAGGCCGGCACCGTCCGCAGCGGCTTTGCGTTTACGCTCGAGCATTGGAATCTCTACGACATGGCGCCCCCGTGGCGTGATATGACGACCGGTTCCAGGGAAGAGAAGATAGCCAAGATGAAGTATCCCGCGATCCGCGAGGCAGTTAAGAGCGACCGCTCGATGGCTGCGCTAGATAAGAATGCCCCGGGCATCGGCGGCCGGCTGGTGAAGCTGGTAGTCTCATGGGTCGAGAACAAGCCCGAGCTCGAAAAGTACGTCGGCAAATCACTCGGGCAAATCGGCCAGGAAGAAGGGCGACATCCAGTTGATGTGATGATCGATCTGTCGCTCGCCACCGATTTGAAGGCTGAATTCCTCCAGGCCGAGCCACAGTTCAACGCGGAGTTCAATGCCGAGATCATTAACGGATCGATGTACACCTTCCCCGGCGTTTCCGACGGCGGCGCGCATACGAAGTTCTTCACCGGTGGCTCCTTCACTACCGACTTTCTCCGCTGGATGGTTCGCGACGAGCAGCGCGTGACGCTAGAAGAGGCGCACTATCGCCTCTCTGCCCTGCCTGCACACGCGGCCGGTTTCCGCGATCGAGGAGTGCTGCGCGAAGGCGCATGGGCTGATGTCGTCGTCTACGATCTGGATGGCCTGGACATCGAGCCGGATTGGATTGGTGAAGTAACCGAGGATCTGCCGGGCGGCGAATGGCGCCGCGTGCAGCATGCGAAGGGCTATCGTTCAATTATCGTGAACGGGGTCGAGACCTTCGCCGACGACAAATGCACCGGGGAAACCTCCGGCAAGCTGCTGCGTCACGGACGCGCCTGAGACTGGACTGATCGTCGAACCCAACGCGGGAGCGGCGAATCCGCTCCCGCTTTCAATTTCGGCGGCGCTGCTGATGAAAGCCATCCAATTTGACCGCCTCGGCGGACCCGAGGTGTTGGAACTGCGCGAAGTGCCAAAGCCGGAATTACGACCCGGCACGGTCGTCGTCGAGAATCGCGTGATCGCGCTGAACTACGGCGACGTCTTCTTCATCCAGGGCCAGTACCTGGTGAAGCCGGTTTTCCCCGACATTCCCGGGATGGAAGCGGCGGGGGTCATCGAGGCCGTGGCGCCGGATGTCACCGGCCTGGCGCCGGGAATGCGCGTCGCCTACATCGGCATGGGCGCGTATGCGGAGTTCACACGGATACGCGCCTCGCGGGTCATTCCAATTCCCGACGCGACGACCTTCGAGCAGGCCGCGGCGTTTCCAATCGCGGTGCTGACCGCATGGCACCTGATTCATTCGTGTCACAACACCAACGCGAATCAGATCGTCCTGGTGCATTCTGCCGCGGGTGGCGTAGGAATCGCGGCGGTTCAGATCGCGTACGCGGCGGGCGCGCACGTGATCGGAACCGTCTCGAGCAATGACAAAGCCGACCTCGTCCTGAAGTTCGGCGCGCAGGAAGTCATCAACTACGCGACGCATGATTTCGCCGTCGAGACGATGCGTATCACCAACGGCCGCGGGGTCGATCTGATCCTCGACGCGGTCGGGAAGCCGACCTTCGAGAAGGGTCTCGCCTGCCTCGCTCCCTTCGGCCATCTGATACTTTACGGAAGCGCGGGCGGAGCGCCGGATCCACTCGATATTCGCCGCCATCTGTTGGCGAAGTCGCTCAAGGTCAGCGGCTTCGTCGTCCCGATGGTGTATGCGATGCGCGAGATACATCGGCGTGGCCTCAATGCGGTTTTCCAGCTCGCGCGCGAGGGTCGCCTTACGATTCCGATTGGCAAAACCTTCGCACTCGCGGAGGCGGCCGAAGCGGTGCGCTTCCTGCAATCGCGCCGCTCCACCGGCAAGCTCCTGCTGATTCCGTAAACGCGCGCCGGGTCAGCGCCGACTAGCGGCCGAAGTTTTTCGGTTTTTCGGGCGGTTCATCATGCGATGATCGACGTGTGCGACGACTTCGCCCTTCTGATTGGTGAGCGTCGAACGTACCACCGCAAAGATCATCGTTCCGGTACGACCGGTTTTTTCGTAGGTCTCCTTCAGTACGGAGGAAACGTGAATTGAGTCGCCCGCACGAATCGGCGCGTGCAGTTCGATGTCGATACCGGCCATGAGTCCGCCTCGAGCAAAAGCCGGCAGACTCTCGAAAACATCGTCCGCGTAACGGAACGCAGCCACGAAAGCGGGTGGAGCGATGATCCCGAGGTGAGGACCCGCCGCTGCCGCCGCAGGATCGACATAGAGAGGATTGGTCTCGCCGACTGCGATGCAAAAGTTCGCGATTCGTTCGGCGGTTACCACCAAGGGCTCGCGCACCTTCAAGCTGCTGCCCGTTATGTTCGACTTGCCAGTCGTATCCGCCATAACTAAACGTGACGCCGCAGGAAGTCGAACATAAGCCGCAGTCCGTCGCGACACCCCGCGAGCTCCGTCATTTGCATGAACGCGTGCGGCATGTCGTCGAGTATCTGCAATTCGTTCTCGATTCCCGCTCGACTGATTGCGTCGGCAACAGTGCGCGATTCTCCCACGATGCCATCTGCGGTGCCTGCGATGATGAAGGTCGGCGGTAACGCGCCCGGCTTGATTGCGCGAATCGGACTCACCCGCGGATCGTCCAGGGCCTCGGGATAGTTGGCACCGAGATAGGCCTTGGCCAACGGTTCGACCGCTCCCTTTGCCATTGCCATAAGGCCCACAAAATCGAACGCGCCATAAATCAGGATCGCCGCTTTGAATTTTGGCCCCCGCTGAGAGGAAGCGATCGCCGGCAATACTGCCGCGGTCAGATTGCCACCGGCCGAATCGCCGCCCATCGCCATCCGCGTCGCATCGCCGCCAAAGCGGCCAGCGTTCTCCGCCGCCCAGTGCGACGTGAACACGCAATCGTCGAACCCGGCCGGAAATGGGTTCTCCGGCGCGAGTCGGTAGTTAGGCGCGATGGTTAAATACCCCGCCTCGGCGAACTGCTTCACGAGCTTGCGATGCGTGGTGGAACTGCCACGCGTCCACGCGCCGCCATGAATGTAGATTACGACCGGAAAAGGTGCGCTGCCTTTCGGCACTGCAATATCGGCGTAGAGCTCGGCCTTGAGCTGCACCCCTTCGTGATACGCACCGATCACGGGCGGATTGGCATTGAACTCCTCGAAATAGTCGGCGAGCCTCTTTCTCTGCTCGAGAAGAGATCCCTGGTCCGGCTTCAAATAGAATTCATTCCAGCGCCGAATTATGTCCTGCTCGTGTGGTGTTAACATCGCGCACCTCCCAGCAATGTGTTCCCACCACACGGATTCATTTGCAACCTTCCTCCTCTCTCCAGAATCAATTTCCGCGACCTTCCTATTTCGCAGCGGCTGCACCGGATTGAATCAGGCGGTCGATCTCGGCCGCGCTATACCCCACCTCCTTGAGGACCTCGCGTGTATGTGCGCCGTAGTCGGGTGGTGTGCGTGGCTTCTGTTTTTCGCTGTCGGCGACGAAGATTGGACTGCTCACGGTTTCGATCACGCCATGGCCGGGATATTCGAAATTTGTGATCGCGCCGCAATCGCGCATCTGCGGATCGCGAACCGCTTCGTCGAGCGTAGGAAGCGGCGACCACTTGATATCGTAAGTACGAAATTTCTCGCGCCAATGACTCAGCGGTTTCGATTCGAATTGCGAGAGCAAGATCGCATGCAGCTCGGCGGCGTTCTCCACTCGTGCTTCATGCGTCGCGAAGAGCGGGCTGGTCGCAAGCTCGGGTTCATCCAATGCCTGGCACAGGCGCACAAACTCGCGCTCCGGGTCGAGCAGCGCGATGATCATGGCGTGTTGATCGCTGCTAGGATATGCGGCGATCAGAGGATTCAGCGGGCGCGCTCCGGGCTTGCGCTGCGGAAACTGCGCCGCGCATAGCTTGGCCTGGATATCGACGCTGTTCGCATAGGCTCCCGCTGCCATCAGCGAGGTGCTCACCTTGGATCCCTTTCCCGTACGTTCGCGGCGATACAGTCCGAGCATGATCGCGCCGAACAATGTTGCCGCAGTCGGATGATCACCCATCGCGGGACGAGCGCCGGCCGGAGTACCGTCGGCACCGGTAACGCTCGTCATCAGGCCCGAACGCGCCCAGTATGCGAGCCCATCGAAGGCCGGCGCATCCGCATCCGCGCCCTTCTCGCCGTAGCCGGTGATCAGCGCATAGACCAGCCGCGGATTGACGCGACTAAGGTCGTCCCACGTCAGTTGAAATTTTGCGAGCAACGAAAGTTGGAAGTTAGTGACGAACACGTCGGCGCCTGCGACCAGCTTGAGCAGCGCGTCGCGCCCGGCCGGCTTGATCAGATCGAGCACGATGCTTCGCTTGTTACGACTGGTCAGCAGCCAGGTGTAGTGGAAATCCGTACTTGGATAACCGGGAACTGAGGAGAACGTACGCCAGAGATCGCCGTCTGGTGGCCGTTCGACTTTGATTACGTCGGCGCCGAAGTCGGACAGGATAGTGGCAGCCGCCGGCCCGGCTACATAAGTCGCACAGTCGATCACTTTCAGTCCGGTCAGAACGCCGCCATCTGTTTTCATAACACTCCCTCGTAGCCGCCAATATTTCTTTGCTGCTAGCGACCCATCTTCAGGAGGTCGTCGCCGGCCCATCCTTCTTTCAGCGGGACCATGAAGAATGGAGTCAGACTCATTTTGCTGAAGCGCCAGCGTCCGTCGCGCTTTACGTACTCGTCGTTGTAGCGAGCCGCGACGACGTAGCTCTCGCCGTTGTAAACCGGCTTGGCTTCCAGGTAGGCGTAGCCACTGGCGCGATCACCGTTGACCTTCAGGACGTGGTTATGGATGAACTGGCGGACGCGATAAAGACCGCGGCGGTTGTCAGGTGCGGATCGATCGCGGCCGAGGCCCGAGAAAAATGCCTTGATTTGTTCGCGGCCTTTGGCCTTGCCCAGATGCGCGAAATCAAGTTCGCCGTCCTCGGTGAAGAGGTCGGGAATCTCCGCCGTTTGAGCTTCGTTGATACATTCGTGGTAGCGATAGCGCAGATCGCGGAGCGCCTCGCGATCGTAGAGGTCGGCGACCTTCGCTTCGAGCTCTTTCACCTTGTCTTCGAGATTTATAGCCATCGTTGTGATCCTCGTAACTACCGTCCGACGCCATTTTTCAATCCTTGGCTCCGCAGCTTGATGATTGCAAATGGACAATTATTAAACGGCGTTGGTATATTGGTGCACCGCGCTTAACCTAGGCGGACTGTATCCACCGCCCAGATGGAACTGGTACCGCCTGGCTCACAAGGAGTGCTTCATGGCCACCACTCAGCAGCGCTTTTCGGTCATCGGCGATAAGAATCTGAACGACCTTCGTAAGCTGATCAACGTTCCCATCGAGGACTCGCTTGAGCCTTGGTGCCACGAGGCCAGCCGCGACAATATCCGCCATTGGGCCCACGGTATCGGCGACGACAATCCTCTATGGTGTGACCCGGCCTACGCTGCCAAGGGCCCGCATGGGCGCTTGGTAGCGCCGCCCTCGTTCATCTTCCCTCTCAACCGTTCATTTAGTGGCTATGTAGGCGGCCTCGCTGGGGTCCATGCGATGTTCGCCGGTATCGACGTGGTCTGGCATCGCCCGATGCTTCTCGGTGACGAATTTACCACCAAAGTCTGGCTCAAGGATTTGGTCGAGCACGACACGCGCTTCGCTGGCCGGTCGATTCAGCAGATTTACCGTTGCGAGTTCCTCAATCAGCGCGGCGAATTGGTGGCCGAGGGCGATAGCTGGTGTTTCCGCACCGAGCGCGATACCGCGCGCGAGCGCGGCACCAAGTACGCTGAGACCAAGCAGAGGCCTCCGGTTAAATATTCCCGCGAGGACCTCGCGAAAATCTTTGCTCTCTACGAAGGTGAGGAAGTCCGCGGCGCAACTCCGCGTTATATCGAAGACGTCAAGGTCGGCGACAAGCTCAACACCATGGTCAAAGGCCCGATGACCATCACCGGCTTCATCGCGTTCGCGCAAGGCTGGGGCGGTCTTTATATTCGCGCCAACAAACTTGCCTGGAAGCAGCTGCAGAAGCATCCCGGCCTCGGGATCGTCAACAAATTTGGCATCCCCGACGTTCCCGAGCGAGTCCATTGGGAAGACGATCTCGCAACTCTCGTCGGTACCCCCGCCGCTTACGACTACGGTCCGGAGCGCTGCTCCTGGATGACCCATCATCTCACGAACTGGGCCGGCGACAGCAGCTTCCTGCGCCATATCGAAGTAAAAATCCGCCGCCACAATCCGGTTGGGGATACCCTTTATATCGACGGCGAGGTCATGCGGACTTACACCGAGGATGGTGCGCATTACGCCACCATCACGCAAAAGGCGGTGCAACAGGACGGCGAACTCTCCGTTCTTGCGACCGGCACCGTCCGCCTCCCTTCGCGCGCCGCTTAACCGCCAACCGACGACCGATGGCTAGATCGGGTTTTCTTCGAAGAGACGCAAGACCATCACTGAGTCGAGATAGGCCCTCACTCGGTCGATGGTGTCACCATCGAAGTGGACGACCCAGCAGTATCTGTTGTCGAATCTCAGTCCGTTCTTCGCCGTGGCCAGGGAGTGAAGTTCCACCACAGCCTGGTCATCCTTCACGAGCAGATGCTCGACGACGAGTTGAGCGCCGTTGGGCAGAACCTTGCCGAGCTTCGCGAAGGTCCCGGCCAGGAAATCAGATTTCGACTTGTAGTGACCGGCCAGCGGATGCGTGCCTTCGACGATCCAGTCGACCTTGTCGTCTACATGCTCGAAAAAGCCCGCGCCATCGCCCCGCTCAAGTCCCTTGAAAATCTTTCTGACGTAGTCTTCGCTGATCATGAGATTCTCCTGTGACTACGAGCAATTGCTCGCACGACGTAGGGCGGACTGTCCTGCTGGTCTAGTTCGGGACCCAGGTGACAGCGCGAATCTCGCCAAACTCGCGGCGCACCTTGGTCCACGAATCGCCGGAATCGGTGCTCAAATACAGGTAACCGTGGAGACTGTTGGCGACGACGACGTCGGGGTTCGCTTGATTTGTTCCGAACCAGTAAATCGTGGAATTGGGCTCGACCGGCAGCTTGCATGCTTCCCAACTGGCGCCGCCGTCCCGCGACCTTTGGATCGCGCCGCGCTTGCCTGGGATGAAGTCGCCGTTGCCCACGAAGATCGTGTCGGGATCTCCGGGCTTGATCGCCACTCCGCGGCAATAGGAGATCGTGTCCCGTTCTGCGAACTTGGGGAACCCGTGCAGCGACCATGACTCGCCCTCGTCAAGGCTGCTCCAGATTCCGTCGGGCGTCGTAACCAACAGCTTGGTCCGCGGTCCCGTCGCGAGCGCAACGCCATGGACGTCGCGGTTGAGTTCCTTGTCACCGATTTTTGAATGTTTCCACGTTTGGCCGTCATCGCGGCTGCAATAGACCCCGTCGATTTCGACACCCACCCAAATCGTGCGCTTGTCACGCGGATCGATCAGGATATTGGTAACCTTTGGCGCGCCAGCCAGGCATCGCTCGGCCATCGGCACCGCCAATCGATGCCAGCTCTGGCCGCGATCGTTCGTTCGGTAGACTCCGGGCTCCTTGGTGCCCGCGAGCATCGTGTCAGGATCGGCGGGATGGAAGGTTGCCGACCAGATCTGTTTGCCTTCCATCGGCGAGTCGATCCAGTCCCAGCTCGCGCCGTTGTCTTCGCTTCGATAGAGTCCCGCTTCGGAGCCAGCGAGCAGGTGATGAGGATTGTGGGGTGAAACGGCGAGTGTGCGAACTTGTATTTCGCCGGGCTCGGCATAGAACGGCAGCTTCATCCTGCTGCGCCGCCAATGGTCACCGCCGTCAGGACTGAACCATACGCCAGCGCCCACGGTTCCCACGCAGATTGTAAAGTCGTTCGCCATTGGCTTGGACCTCCATGCGCTTCAGTGAAGTTCGACAAATCGGTGTAGTCCGACGCTAGCGACCGCATCGGCGAAAAGTCAAATCACAAACTAATCGTACGCTTCGCTGTTTGGTCATCGCGCGCTTCGCTGTTTGGGATGCTCCAGTACCGCCGGATTCGCCACCCGGATCGGCGCGCCATTGGCGAAGGCGACCACGGCGTCCAGCGTGTCGGTGTAAAATGCGGTCATCGTCTCGTGCGTGACGTAGCCGAGATGCGGCGTGACGACGACATTGTCCATCGTGCGGAAAGGATGGTCCGCCGCGGGCGGCTCGTCGTCGAACACGTCGATTCCCGCGCCCGCGATGCGGCCCGATCGCAGCGCATCGAGTAGATCCGCTTCGACCACAATCGGCCCGCGCGAGGTATTGATCAGGTAAGCGTCGGGCTTCATCAGCGCGAGTTCACGCCCCGTCACCAGCCCGCGCGTGCGATCGCTCAATACCAGGTGAATCGAGAGAACGTCGGCCTGCCGGAACAGATCATCTTTCTCGACGCGCCTCGCACCGACCGACGCCGCAGTTTCCTCGGTGAGATTCTGACTCCACGCGATCACATTCATCCCGAAAGCGCGTCCATACGCGGCCATCCGCTTGCCGATACGCCCGAGCCCCAGCAGTCCGAGCGTGCGGCCCGCCAGGATGCTACCGACCGTGCTCTGCCATCCGCCTTCGCGCATCAGGCGCATCTCGACGCCCAGATGGCGAACGGTTGCGATCATCAGCCCCCACGTAAGTTCCGGCGTTGCGCTGGCGATGTTGGCGAAGATCGGGTTGGCGAAATTGGAATGCGCCACGATCACGCCGTGCTCGGTCGCCGCCGCCAGGTCGAGGTTGGGCAGCGACATCCCGATGATCGTCACGAGCTTCAGATTGGGCAGGTGCTGGAACAGGCTCCGCGGGATACTCATTCGCTCGCGGATAGTGCATAGCACGTCGAAAGGTCGGAGTAGCGCGGCGGCTTCATCCTCGGACAGATGCCGATCGAAGACGGTAATTTCCGCCTTACCCTTGAGCACTGACCAGTCGGCCGATTTAAGTGCGACCCTGGCGTAGTCATCAAGCAGCGCGAGCTTAAGCATTCGGTCGCTTCACAAATTGCGGTAGCACTTCTGACACAAATAAATCGAGCGAATGGCGTGACTGCTCGTAGCTCAGGCCGCCCCACGCAAAGGACAGCACCAGGTAGTTGGTCCCGCTTTCCTCAAAATAGGCTGCGATCTTTTCGCGGGCCGATTTCGGGGAGCCGACTATTGCTGCATCGGCTGAACGCGCACGCAGGAGATCGTCGGTAAACAGCGTTGGGACGGTGCCAAAATCGCGCCACAGCTTGACTATGTTGTTGTAGTAGACCCGATACGCGGGTATCGCGACTTGCTCGGCTTCTTTGTCCGAATCGGCAGCGAAGAAGTGTCGGACGGCGCCGATCTTTGGCTCCTTGACGTGAGGATTTAGATTGTCGGGGTGGTCGCGAAATGTTTCCAGCAAGTCGCGATACGCTCGGGCGGTTCCCTTAACGATCGCGTTGGGACCACCGGTCACGATCTGCATTCGATGGCGTGCGGCAAAAGCCAAACCCTCCGGAGTCGAGGCGCCATACCAGAACGGTGGATTCGGCTTCTGCTTGGTCCCGACCTCGATCGGCACTCCGGCGAATCTGTAGCGCTCGCCGCGATGCGAAATCTTACCCTCGCGCAGACCCTGAACGATCACCTTGAGCGACTCCTCGAAAATCTCGCGCGACTCGAGGAACTGCACATTAAGGTACGCGAGTTCGTAAGGTGAGATGCCGCGCCCGACGCCTACCTCAAGTCGTCCGCCGCTTAGCTGATCGAGCATGCAAATCTCTTCGACCAGCCGAATCGGGTGATAGAGCGGCAGCAGATACACCAACGGTCCCAGGTGAATCCTGCGAGTGCGCATCGTGACCGCGGTGAGAAACACACTCGGACAAGGGCTCATCCCCAGTGGCGTCGCGTGATGCTCGGCGAGGTGGTAGCAGAAGATTCCAGCCCGATCCGCGGCCTCAATCAGTTGCAGACGTTCCTCGTATAGCTGCTCGAGAGGAACATCGCGGCGCTCCAGGTGATCGAAGATTCCGAATGCAACTTCCACAGTGTGGTTCCTCGTTCAGTTGCGGTTTCATTCAATACTTTCGAACCGCCGACGCATCGCTCGAACGGACGCATCTGGTCCAAGCCGCCGATTTATACGACACCCTCCTCTTCCGGCGGCTATGACGGTGCAGCTTGCCTCAGACCGTCGCCACGCAATCCACCTCGATGTCGAAGCCGCCGTACCAGGCTGGGACATTGATGAAGATCCGTGCAGGAGGGTCTTTGGGGAAGAAGCGCCGATAGACCTCGTTGACGGCGGGGAACATGTCGACGGAAGTGACATACACATTCACCTTGAGCACGTTGTCGAGGGATGCGCCGGCCGTCTCGACGCAGAGCTTCATCTGCTCCAGCACGAGTTCGGTCTGGCGCTCGATGGCTCCTTTGAAGATCTCGCCCGTCTCAGGGTCGAAAGGAGGCGCGCCCGACACGTAAATCGTGTTGCCGTGCTTCGTCACCATTGAGGCCGGCGCCTTATACTTGTCGAGGAACGTCGCCAGGGGCTCAACGCGGATTATCTCTCGTTTCATAGCGGTCCCTCCATCATGCGTATTGCCAAACTCTCGTCAGGCGATTGTCACGCTTAGGCCCGGCCACTGTTGTGCAACTGCACTCATTTAAATGTCCCGCTAATTCAGATCGATATTATAGAGCTTGGCCGCGTTGTCGCACACGATTTTCCGCGTTACCGGCTCCGGCACGCCCTCGAAATCCTGCTTGATCACTTTCAGTGAATTGGGCCAGGTCGAGTCGGTATGCGGGAAGTCCGACGCCCACATGTAATTGTCTTCGCCAAAGAATTTGTAGGTCATCGGACCGATCGCGTCGTCCTGGAACGTTGCCCAGATATTCCGCCGCACGTACTCTGACGGCTTCATCTTGAGTTTCGTATCCTCGCGCATCGTCCCGAACTTCTCGTACATATGATCGCTGCGGTACATGAAATGCGCGATCCAGCCGGTGTCGTTCTCGGCCGATACTACCCGAAGCTCCGGGAAGCGCTCGAACACCTTGCCGAAGATGAAGCTCGAGAGCGTCCGCTGCACCTGGTAAACCGGCTGCATCGTGCCGAGCAGCATCCTGATGCCGCCGCTCAAGACCTGGTTGTTTTCCTCCCGCTGATTTTCCCCGGGCTCGCCGGTCTTGTCGCGACGCCGTCCCTTCTGGTCGCGCTGCGTGATGACGTGCAGTGACAGCGGCATCTTCATTTCCTGCGCCGCCGCCCAGAACGGATCGTAGAGCTCGCTGTAGTAAGGCTTGTCCTCCGGCGGCACTCCCCAGATCATCGCGCCTTTGAGTCCCAGCTTTGCGCATCGC
>NZ_JBAUYR010000089.1:0-6659 GCF_049584895.1 Binatus sp. (SeqCode) | reverse complement strand
TGCGACGCCTGAACGAATCGCTCAACAGCACCGCGACCGGAGCACAGAGCTTCGATCCGGATCACTATTCGGGATTCAATCCCAAGACTGAAGAGTACAACTACAAGTTCCTGGGCGAGAAAGAGATGCTCGCAGTGGTTCACGCGCGGCATTCGCCCGAAGTGACCTGCCCGACTGACGGCGGCGCGTCGGCATGCCCTGAAGATTGGGAGATGCGCCACATGTATATCGTCGAGGCGACTCCGAATCGCGATCTTGGCCAGGCAGGCAACGTGCTCGACAAGGACACCGTCGTGTACATGGATTCGGAAGTATGGTTCGAGCCGTACGTGGACGGATACGATCAGAAGGGAGCGCTGTGGCGCACCAACATCTTCTGGGCAGCGTATCGCGATCGTCCGGTGCCGGATGCGAAGGTCGCAATTTATCCCTTCAAGCGCGAGTTCATCGTGGGCTCGGCCCGCTATGACGTGCAGTCGGGTTTTGCGACAATGTGCTATCTGCCGGGACAAAACACGCCGGAGCGCGAATGCTGGTATATCAACATGGGCGCGGTGGACAAGGAATTTTTCACCACCCAGTCGATGGTGAAGGCGGCTCCGTAAGCTACTTAACCATATAAATCAGGGACTTAGGTTCCGGCAACGACCTGCGGGGCGAGGCGGCGAAACGGCTGCATCGCCCCGCTCTTTTTTTGGCCGGCCATCGGTCAATAAGTAGAATTAATGAACATTTTGATGATATCAGGTGGTACATACTTGACTCGTTGAAAATTCGCGACCAAGAATTGAGCCTAATCACGGTGGGAGGTGCTACCTGATGGTCAGGCATGTTTTGGGGAAGACAATGCTAAGCGTGGGGACGCTGGCGATTGGATTATGTCTGGTTGCGGCTTCGGCCAGTGCGACGGTGAAGCCGGGCGACGTCATCGCTCCCAGCAACGCAGCACAGGTTAAAGATCTGGTTTCGCCCGGAGTGTACTACGCGGTCACTCACGGGATGCGAATGGAAATCACCGCGCCCGAGCGCGTCGATTGGCCGCCGCCATATCGAGAGGCGACCGAAAAGTATTCGCAACAGGTGCGGCTCACCAACGATCATCGCAGCATGGTCGGCTACGTCGCCGGGCAGCCGTTTCCATTGATCGATGCGAATGATCCTTACGTGGGCGCGAAGATCATCTGGAACAATGTGTTCCGTCCGATCTCGAGCGACGATTACGACTTGCGTTTTTATGATTGCCAGAGCGAGTACGTTCGTCCGGGTCAGGACCAGCGCATGATCGACGACATCGAGATCGGCCACTACGCCGGCTATAACCTCGTCGGACGAACCGAAGTCGAGCCGATGCCAATAGACACTGATTTCAAGGAGTCGGGGCGCATGTGGCTGTTCGCGCTGTATCCGGTGCTTGCGCCGCAAGAGGCCCGCGGGACTGGATTGATCCGATATCGCTATGCGGATCCGAATCGCGGCGATGACAGTTGGGATTGGACCCCCGGCACCCGTCGCGTGCGGCGCCTGAGCGAGGCGATTCTTTCCAGCGCGACCGGCGCGCAGAGCTATGACCCCGACCACTACTCCGGCTTCAACCCGAAGACCGAGCAGTACAACTATCGATTCCTGGGCGACAGACAAATGCTCGCGACGGTTCATGCGCAGCATTCGCCGGAAGACACCTGCCCTTACGATGGGGGCGCGACCGCATGCCCCGAGTCATGGGAAATGCGCCACATGTACATCGTCGAGGCGGTGCCGCGGACCGACCGGTTGAGCGGCGGCGCTCTCGATAAGATGACCGACATCTACCTTGACGCCGAAGTATGGTTCGAGCCGTACATCGATACCTACGATCAGAAGGGTCGTTTGTGGCGCACGCACATCTACTGGCTGGCCTATCGAGATCGCCCGGTGCCGGATGCGCGAGTTGCGATCTACCCGTTCAAGCGGGAGTTCGTAGTGGGTGCGGCTTCGATCGACACGCAAGGAAATTTCTCGACGATGTGTTATCTGCCGGGACAGCACACGCCCGAGCGCGAATGCTGGTACATCAACATGGGAGCGATCGACAAGGATTTCTGCACGGTTAAGTCGATGGTGGCGGCGGCTCCGTAAAGCGCGTCCGCATAACCAGCCTGATTGATTGCTGAAATAGGCGCGGAGCAAGCGGCCCAAACGCCGTGGCGCTCCGCGCCTGCGTTTTTTCACCTGTGCACATCCTTGATCGAAGAGCGTTTACAAATGGCTGAGGGCGGAATATATTCTGCGGCGTATCGCGCGTGGTTTCAGGGACTTTCGCGCGATCGTTAAAAAAGGTCCCGTGTCCGACGCCGGCGCGGGTGCGCCTCGCAGGTCCAACGAGTCGCTCTGCGCCGGCACTTTCTTGTTACTCGCACATATTCCTGTCATTTGCCCCAAGAACCTGAGAGCAAAAGCGCGTCCTCGCGATTTTGCGATTTCCTTTCTTAATACTGGGTGCAGGGGTCATCCCCCGCGACGGTGTCGATGCCGCCCGCCGCGCAGGCGTCTGAGTCCTGCGTTGACAGCGTCGGTTCGTCTCCACCACAATCGGCCCATTCAGCTATGGCATTAGCAGGATTCAAAATCATCGATGCGGACGGTCACGTCACTGAGCCGGCATCGCTCTACTCGACGCACATCGATCCAAAATTCAGGTCGGCCGCGGACGCGCTGCTTTCGCGGATCGGTATCGGGAATCTCGGGATCGTTCCGGCGCTGTATCCGAAGTGGCGATCGGCGGAACGTCCGCTCGGCGAGGCGAACGAAATTCCCGGCCTGGGCAAACTGCCGTCGGGCCGCAACCATCCGATGGCCTCGTCCGCGGGCGGCTACGATCCAGCCGAGCGTATCCACGACATGGACAAAGAGGGCATCGACGTCGCGGTATGCTTCGCGACTGTCGCGACTTCGGTATGCGCGGCGACCGATCCCGCGATGGAAGCAGCGCTCGCGCGTGCCTACAACCGATGGGTCGGCGAGTATTGCGGCGCGTTCCCGTCGCGAATCAAAGCGGTCGGGATCGTTCCGCAGCGCGAGATGGAACGATGCGTCGCGGAAGTCGAGTATCTTGCGCGTGAGCCGTGGGCCGTCGGCATCACGACGTTCGGCAATCTGGACGGGATGCTTCCCGATCATCCCTACTTCGATCCGCTCTGTCGAAGCGCGCAGGACGCCGACCTGCCGATCTGCTTTCACGGCGGCACCGACCGTCCGCCGTTCGCGCCCGGCCGCGAGGATGTCGGCAACAACATGTTCATGATGCATCTGACGGGGCACGTGTGGCATCAGATGCGCGTGATGGCGGCGGCGGTCGGCGGAGGACTGTTCGAGCGCTACCCGACACTCCGACTGGGATTTTTCGAAGGCGGAATTTCATGGGTGCCGTGGTGGGCCGAGCGGATGGACGGGCACTACAAGCATTTCGCGCGACACACGCCGAATCTGAAGCGCAAGCCGTCGGAGCACATGCGCGGCGATCGATGCTTTTTCACATTCGATCCGGACGAGGCGATGTTGCCCGAGGCGATGCGCCTGCTCGGAGTACCGCGGCTGATGTGGGCGTCGGACTACCCGCATTTCGACGCCGAGTTTCCCGACGCCGCAGAGATCGTAGTGAACAATCCGCGCCTGTCCGCTGATGAGAAGCGCGCAATCCTGGCCGACAACGCGCTCCGTTTTTTCACGCGCGTCACGGCCTAAGTCACAAGAACTCGAAGGGGCATGTCTTCCCCCGAACATGAGAGCAAAAGTGCGTCCACGCAATTTTGCGATTTTCTTTTCCGAATACTGGGTGCAGGGGTCACCCCTGCCGCCCGCCGCGCAGGCGTCTTTCCCTCAGACTTTGAAGCGGATGTGGATCATGTCCCCGTCGCGCATCACGTAATCGCGGCCTTCGAGCCGGAGCTTGCCGGCCTCTTTGACCTTCGCATCTGACTTGTGGATCGCAAAATCCTCGTAGCTGACGACTTCGGCCCGAATGAATCCGCGCGCGATATCGGTGTGAATCACGCCGGCTGCGGCAAGCGCGGACTCGCCGCGGCGCAGCGACCATGCATGCGCCTCAGGCTCGCCGGCGGTGTAGAAAGTGATCAGCCCGAGATGATTGTAGAGCGCGCCTATCAGGCGATCGCGAGCGGGCGCGTCAAGGCCGGCGTCCTTTAGCATTTCCTTCTGGCCAGCCTCGTCCAGCTCCCACAACTCGGACTCGAACGCAGCTGCGAGCCTGAAGACCTCGAGTCCGTGCGCGCGCACGGCGGAATGCTCCGCCTCGGTGACGTCCGCGGATGCGCGTTCCATCTCGCAGTTGACAGTCACCAGCGCGGGCTTGCGCGAGAGAAATCCAAAGCTCGAGAACGCCTGGGTCTCCTGTGCGGTCAGGTCGAGCAATCGCAGCGCTTTGCCGTCGCCGAGCCATGCGATCACTTTTTCGAGCGCCGCGCGCTCGAAGTCACTGCCCTTTTCTTTCTTGAGCCGCTCGAGCCGGCGCTCGGCCTGATCGAAGTCGGCGAACACCAGCTCGCCTTCGATGCTCTCGAGCGTCGTGACTAGATCTTTTTCCATTCCGCCGAATTGCGGAATCACGATCAGCAGCGCGTCCATGTCACGGACCAGCGGCAGCAGGCTCGGGTCGAGCGCAGCGCCCTCTTTCTGCTCTTTTGGATTCGGCGCGAAGTCGAGGATAGTAAGCTCGACCGGAATTTTCTTTTTCGAGCCGTACGCCTCTTCGAGAAGATCGAGTCGCGGATCGGCAACCTTGATTTGTCCCGGACGCGCACGATTGCGGCCCTCGGCGGTGCCCGGAATCGGGGCCAGTCCAGTCAATGCGTGAAATACAGTAGATTTTCCGGCGCCGCGCGCGCCGATAATGCCAGTCTTCAAATTGCGCCACCTTCGATCTACGGGATTCTACACGACCGCGGCGCGACAGAGTAAGACCTTAGGCGGCGCGGGTAGTGTCCTAATTTGAAAATCTGGCGGGATGAAGCGTGGACGGGAGCGGGATTTAATGGGATGCCGGACTAGAGCGGACAGGATCAGATCGGGCGGGGTTCAATTTGACCGCGAATTTCGGAGGATGACCGCACCCGCCGCCACGATCCCGACAGCCGCAATCGAAACCGCGATAGCTTTCAACCCCGGGTATATGGCGGCCTGTGCGTTGACGTTTGGATCGGCACCTACGAACATAGCGTACAGGCAGGCCGCAACCCCGAGTACCGTCAAGATGGTTCCAAGGATTCTCACCGATTCAGATGGAGCGATCAGTTAGTGGCACAGCTCTCCTGACTGCGCGCTCTTGCTCTTGAGCCTGAATGTCATGAAACCAGCTCTCTGGACTGCGGGCTTTCACGAGCTTTCGTCTTAATTTTCGCGTCTCTAGATTGAAATAAACACAGAGCCAGCGCCGCTTGGATTTTCTATCAGCAGTGTAGAGATTGCTGCTTGAATGAAGAGCCCAAAAGGTTTCAGACTTGATGGGATCGGTTTTTGTGGTCGGCATTCATTCACCTCAGACTTGATTCTGTCCCGTCCATGAGTTCATACTCCGGTCATGCCTAAGCGCTCAAGGACGGGCAAACCCGACGTAAATCAGATGGCGTCGAATCTGATCGATGCCATATCAGGCGACCTGCCAGCCGAGCAACCGGACACTGGCAAGAACCCCGCAGCGGTCGCGCTCGGCAGGCTTGGCGGTTTGAAGGGCGGAGATGCGCGCGCGAAAAAACTCTCGAAGAAAAGACGTTCGGAAATCGCTCGCAAGGCGGCCCGGAAGCGTTGGGGCAAATCGCATTCTCGGCGCTCTTGACACCAGCCATGCGATTGTTATCTTATAAGTGAACTAGGGACGGTGCCAATGCAGATTTATAGAGACTTGGGAGCAACTTACGTGGGGGGACACTGTGCCTCTTCGACGAATGGTAGGGGGAAGATCTGGCGCTGTCTATTCTTTCGTTCGGCCAAATAACCGTGAGCCAGCCAAGGATTTTCTCGAAAATTTACAAAAGGATGTCAGCAACAAATTTCGCGGCAGCTTCGATTTTTTCACGAAGATGGGCGCAGAATATGAGATCCACTCACGTTTCAAACCCTTGCACAACGAGGGTAAGCCTCTTTGGGAGTTCAAGGAACACGCGCATCACTTCTACGCAGTCCGTGAGGTATTTACACTTACCGACAGAACCGGCCAGGATCGAAAGATCGCTGTCGTTGTATTGCTAGATGGCTGGAAAAAAGAGAAAGGTGGCAAAGGCAAGAAAGAAGAACGTGACCGGATCGGGGGTGCACTGAACCTGTACAACGAGTATCGAAGTGCAGGAATGAGGAAAAGCGATGGAACGGACGAACCACTGGGAACAGCCCTTGAGCGAAAGGAACGACTACGACATTGACATCGTTGTTGAATCGTCGCTCGCGGGCGCACAGGCAACCATCCAGAAGGCGATGAGGGAAAGCAAGATTCGCAACGCCGAACTTGCCGAACGACTGGATCGACCTCGGTCGTTCATCTCCCGGATGCTGAGCGGTAGTCACAATCTGACTGTCAAGACGCTCGCACGTGCCTTGGCGGTGTGTGGCTACGAACTGACTTGGCAGTATCAGCCAATTCAGTGGGGCTGGGTAAAGGAACCCATGATAGT
>NZ_JBAUYR010000088.1:0-15600 GCF_049584895.1 Binatus sp. (SeqCode) | reverse complement strand
TTGGCAATTTCGATCTGGCTCGGATGTATCGCCCATTTGCCGACCGCGCCCAGCGTCGCCGCCCACGTCGCCTCGCGCCGGTAGCCATCGGGATCTCTGAAGTTGCCGAACGGCCCGTCGATCGCGTCGATACCGTTGGCGCGGCACGCGGTGATCATCCGCACGCGCGCATGATGCCACATGTCGCCGGGATACCGGAGCGCCGGATCGCTGGCCACACCAAAGCGCATGCCCTGGCTGGCAGAAAGATCTCCAAACCCCAAAATGAGCGCCTCGAGCCGCGGCGACGACGCCGCAATTTCCTCGACCCGCGCCAGCGCCGCGCTCTCTTCGATCAGCGCCTCGAGGCCGATCTTGTTTTTCAGATGGAGCTTGGTCTCAAGTTGCGTCAGCAGCGTGTCGAAGAACCAGATATCGCGCGGCGCCTTCGGCTTCGGCACGATAATCACGTCGAGCTTGTCGCCCGCGCCCTCGACTACTTCGATCACATCGTCATGCGCCCAGTGCGTATCCGCGCCATTGACCCGCACCGCGCGAACTTTTTTGCCCCAATCGAGATTGCGCAGTGCATCGACGGCGTTTTTGCGCGCCGCTTCCTTCTGCGCCGGCGCGACCGCATCTTCAAGGTCGAGAAAGACCATGTCGGCAGCGGTCGCCATTGCCTTCTCGATCATCTTTGGACTGGACGCCGGCGTCGAAAGTTCGGAACGTCGTAGTCGAAGCGTCATGATTGCTCCTTGTGCGCGATTGATATGCCCGCGCCGGCCAGTACCTCATCGGTATGCTCGCCGAGTCGCGGCGCACGCGCATAAATTCCCGACGGCGTGCCGGTCAGCTTGATCGGACATCCCGCGAGTACAATCGGCGGGTTGTCGCCCGGCTGCTCGACCTCGACCAGCATGCCGCGCGCCCGCGGATGCGGGTCTTCGAAAATATCTTTTGCGCTGTTGACCGGCCCGACCGGCACCTTGCCGCCGATCGCGTTGACGATTTCGCGCGTGCTGTGCACTTTCGTCCATTCGCTGAGAATGCCGCGCACGAACTCGGCGTTGGCAACTCGCCGGTTGACGTTGCGCGTGCGATCGTCGGTCACGAGCTCAGGCCGGCCGATCGCATCACACAAAATATTCCAATGATTCTCGCCCGGCGCAGCGATCGCGACGGCGCCATCGCAGGTCGGAAAAATATCGAATGGACACAACACGGCAGTGCCGTTGCCAGTTGGCTCTCTGACAATACCGCCGCCCGAATAGCTGTAAACGACCATCTCGCACAGCGCGAGAATCGCGTCGTACATCGCGACGTCGAGAAACTGTCCCTGCCCAGTTCGGCGCGCCGCGTGAATCGCCGACACAACTCCCAGCGCAGCGAGCGTGCCGGGATAAATGTCGCCGACTCCCGGACCAGCTTTGTAACCGCCGCCGCCTTGCGGACCAGTGACCGCGACCAGCCCACCCATGCTCTGCGCGACGATGTCGAAGGCGGGCCAATTCGCGTAGGGACTTGCGCCGGTGCGCGGATCGCCGAAGCCGCGAATCGCGGCATAGACCAGCGCGGGATTTATTTCGCGGAGCCGCTCGTAGCTGATTCCCGCACGATCCATCACTCCCGTCTTCGCGTTCTCGACGACCGCATCCGCGGTTTTCGCAAGTTTGAAAAACGCGTCGCGGCCCGCGTCGCTCTTGATGTCGAGCACGACGCTGCGCTTGTTGCGATTGACGCTCGCGAAGTATCCGCCGTAGTCGCATCCTTCTCGATCCACAGGAAGCGGTCCCATGCTCCGGCTCATGTCGCCGGCGGGCGGCTCGATCTTTATAACGTCGGCGCCAAGGTCGGCCAGGAGCATCGTGCAGTACGGTCCGGCCAGCGCCTGCGTGAGATCAAGCACGCGAACGTCGGACAGCGGCCCGGTGCGCGCGTTCATCGATTGCCCCAATGCGATCGGCGCTTGATCAGCACCGTGCGCTCGCCCTCGAACACAATCGTCCCGTCGTGCTTGGTGCCCCAATGCTTGAAGCGCACGATGCCGGCGTCGTCGCGATCGGCGTCGCGCTTTTCGAGCACCTCCGTGTAGGCGTACAGCGTATCGCCGTGAAATACGGGCGACGTGAAGCGGATCCCGGTGAGACCGAGCTCAGCGAGCGCATTCTCGCCCGTGTCCTGCGTCGCCAGCCCGATGCACACCGATCCGGTCACAAGGCCGAAGACGAGCCGTTGGCCGAATTGCGTCGATCGCATGCGATGCTCGTTGTAGTGCCCGTCGGCGGTGTTCAGCACGAGCTTCGTGAGCATCTGATTTTCGATCTCGCCAATCGTGGTGCCCCGAGCGTGACGCATTTTCGCGCCGACCTCGAAGTCTTCAAAGTAATTTCCCGCGCCCGTCAGTTTCGAGATTGAGGTACTCACTTACGCACCCGCGGCAGCAGACGGTCGGAGATAATCCGCAGCTGGATTTCAGAAGAGCCCTCGAAAATTTTGGTCAGCCGCGCGTCGCGCCAATAGCGCTCGAGCGGGAAGTCCTTGGTATATCCGTAGCCGCCGTGAATCTGCAGCGCCTGGCTGGTCACGCGCTCAGCCATCTCGGAGGCGAACAGCTTCGCCATCGACGCTTCCTTGTCGCATCGCCGCTTGCTGTCCACTTCAGTGGCGACGAAGTACATGAGCTGCCGCGCCGCTTCAATCTCGGTCGCCATCTCGGCCAGCTTGAACCGAATCGCCTGGAATTCTCCGATCGGCTGCCCGAACGCGACCCGCTTCTGCGCGTATGCCAACGAGTCTTCAAGGCCGCCACGCGCAAGCCCGATCGCACGCGCCGCAGTATGCACGCGCGCCACCTCGAGACCGCTGACGGCGCCGTAGAATCCCTTGCCCTCGCCGCGGTCTTCGCGCTCGCGGCCGAGCAACGCGTCGGCGGGCAACTTGAAGTTGTCGAAGTGCAGCTCCCACGTCTTCCATCCGAAGTAACCGATCTTGCGAATCGGCGAACCCGTCAGACCCGGCGGAAATTTGCCGCGCTCCTTCAGCACCAGGAATTGGCTGATGCCCTCGTGGCGACGACGCGGATCAGAAGGCTGCTTGGTGCGCGCGAGCACCGAAATGAAATCCGCGCCGTCGGCAAACGTGCACCAGGTCTTGGTGCCATTGAGCATCCAACCGTCGCCGTCGCGCGTCGCTTTGCACGAAACGTTGGCGAGATCGGAACCCGCGTCCGGCTCCGACAGCGCAGCCGCGCCGAGGAATTCTCCGCGCGCCATCCGCGGCAGATACTCGCGCCGCTGCGCCGCCGTGAAACCGCCGCCGAGCCCGTTGCCGCGCGCGATGATGCTCGCGACGCTCATCCACCCTCGCGCGAGTTCCTCTGTGATCAGCGCATACTCGAACGCGCCAAGTCCGAGCCCGCCGTATTCCTCCGAGATGACGACGCCGAAATAGCCCATCTCGGCCAGCTTGTCGCGCAACGACATCGGGATGTCGCCTTGCTCGGGGTCGAGCTTGTTCGCGATGGGCAGAACCTCGTTCATCGCGAAGTCGCGCGCCGCACTCTGAATCATCCGCCGCTCTTCGGTCATGTAACTCACAATGGCGCTCCTCTGCGTTTGGCGACGAGGTTGGTGCGCTCGTAGCTGATGACGAGTTCGTCGCGTTGATTGCGCGCTTCGGTGCGCCAGGTGACGATTCCAAAATTGCCGCGGCTGGCCGATTCGCGCGTAGATACGACAGTGCTGCGCGCGGTCAGCGTGTCGCCGGGATATACCGGCCGATGAAATTCCAGATTGTTGATGCCGAGAAATGGTCCGCCCGCTTCGCTCAAATCCTCGACTGAAATGCCGACTACAGTGCACGCGACCAGCATCGGATTGACGACCACGTCGGGATGCCCGTGCGCGCGCGCGTACTCGGCGTTGAAGTATAGCGGGCAATGCGCGAGCGTCGCGGTGGTGAAGAGCGAGTTGTCGCCGGCGTTGATCGTGCGGCCCCAATGATGGTCGAAAACCTGGCCTTCGTGAAATTCTTCGAACGAATGCCCTTTGTGCACCAGCTTGAATTGAGTGAAATCGGGATCTGCCATAAACCATGCTCCTAGCAGAACTCGCGTCGCGCGGCGACGCCAATTTCGCAACTATTGCACGGTTCCGCGGCTTCCAGAAAATGGCCGAATCGTGCAAGATACCGCTTGATTCACAACCACCGGAGACTCGTATGAAAACAGAGACAATCGAATACAAAGATGGCGACGTAACTCTTCGCGGCTATCTCGCGTACGACGAAAAAAAATCCGGCAAGCGCCCCGGCGTCCTCGTGATGCCTGAAGCGTTCGGCCTTGGCGAGCATGCGAAGAAGCGCGCCGAACGGCTTGCAGAGCTGGGCTATGTCGCTTTCGCCGGCGATCCGTACGGGAACGGAGTGGAGGTCGCGAGCCTGCCGGAGGCAATGAAACTAGCGACGCCGTTGTTCACTGACCCATCGAAACTTCGCAAACGCGGACGTGCCGCGCTCGATCATCTCGCATCGCTACCTCAGACCGATGCCGGACGCCTGGCAGCGATTGGTTTCTGCATGGGCGGCACCTTTTCGCTGGAACTCGCTCGCGACGGCGCGCCACTCAAGGGGATCGTCAGCTTTCACGGCGGACTTCAGACACAGCGACCGGCAGAAGCTGGAAAGGTGAAGGCGAAAGTCCTCGTATGCACCGGTGCCGACGACACGTTGATTCCCGTCGAGCAGGTCAACGCTTTCGAAGCTGAGATGAAGAACGCGGGCGCAGACTGGCAGGTGATCGTCTACGGCGGCGCGAAGCACAGTTTCACGAATCCAGTGTCGGACAGCCTTGGGATGCCGGGTATCGGCTACAACAAGCTGGTGGACGCGCGATCGTGGAAGGCTATGAATGACTTCTTCGAGGAAATATTCGCGGCTTAGCGGCGAGATCTCTTCCCGGAACGGGCTTTTGTAGGTATGGGCCTGGCCTTATCGACAGGCTCAGGGTGATTCCAGATGACTAACGCGAAAGTCACGATCAATGCCATCAAAGCGATCGTAGCCAGGGACACATAGAACGACCATCGACGTATAGGTGTCGGACGTAGTTCAACCAGGACATTGTGCGTCCCGGCTGGAACATTGAAGGTTAGCTCTCCGCTGTCTGACGCGGGCGAAGTCGCAACTTCCCGATCGTCAACCAGCACTGTCCATCCGGGATAGTCGAAGAGCGAGTCCTGCATGAGTGCAGGCTCGCTCGCGTTGACCTTGAACGACTGGCTATTCGAGTTGACGGCCAGTTGGGATACCGCAGGCGTTGACCGCACTCCTTTGAGCAGAACGCTGTCGAAAGCGGGCCTATGATAAACTGTCCTGGGCTCATATTCTTCGCGAGTCGTGGTATTTATGCCCTTCTGAGCGATTATGTCTGCACCGTAGTAGGCTTCGTCATAGGTCTGAATTCCCTTAGGTGATGTGTGCGCCAAGTTGAACAGTACCAAAGCTGCAATCGCGACAGATGCCAGTGGTAGGTCCATGCGCTCGAAAGCATAGAGCGCCAGCAGCGGCATGAACAGCGCCGGAACACATAGCGTCCGCCATGGATAAACCAGGTATTGCAAGGTGACGACGTGTGCCCAAATCGCCCATGACAAGTCGGTGGCCAGCAGAGCGCCAACAATCGCCGCACCGGCAAAGACCAATGCATCAAGACGCCGGGTGCGGTTCACCGCGCGTACAGCTATGATGACACCCGCGACCGCCAAGGCTATGTGAACGAGTCCTAGTGAATAGGAGATGCCGTTGGTCGGTCCGCGCATCGAGATGCCAAACCCCCATGGCGACCAGAGCAACTGCGACGGGTAGATTATGTAGTTGCTCCAATTGAGAATGCCGGTTCGCAAAAGTTCGGTTTTAACGAAATTGCGTTCAAGCAGCGCCGGAAGCCAGAAGTAAGCACTAAGTCCCAGTCCACCGGCAAGCACCGAAGCACCGGCCGCGGCGGTTTTCAGCCGACGATCCGACACTATCGATCGAACGGCGACGATCGCCGCGAATGCCGGGAACATCAGCAGCGCGATCGCATTGTGCGCCAGCGGTAGCATCGCCACTGCTAGCCCGCCCAGCACCACATTGATTGCAGTTGGATTCTGGAGAGCCGCGAGCAACCCAAGTAGCGCCACCGGAGCGATTGCAATGGCGGCCGACTCGGCAAATCGCCCGCACACGAAAATGTCCAGAGCTTGATAGGGAGCGAACAGCCACGCAGCCGCGGCGCCGACCGAGGCGACACGAGAGAACGATAGTTTTCGTCCGATCAGAAAGATCGCGATCGCCCCAACCGCGAACAGAATCGCTAGTCCGAATTGAAGCGAATCAGCCAACGACATGCCGGCTTTGAAAAAAGGCATCGCCGCCGCGTAGATCAGCGGCGGTGCGAATTCGAATAGCGGCTGGCCATGCCCACTGCCCAGGTCTGGCGCCCATACGGGAGGGAACTGATGGTCGCCTAGCACTTTGGCGAATTCAGTAAGCCGCGGCGGGTAGGCCAGCGAGTCATGGCCATCCAGTAGGTGTCCAGCGAACAGTGCGCGCGTGAATAGCAGTATAAGGACCGCAAGCGCAAGGAGAGTCCGCGTCCGCGGAGTGTCCCAAGGCGTCGCCAATTCCGACAGCCGCGCGGCAATCCTGCGTTCCACCGTGGCATAGTCCGGCCCACGCATCTTTTGCGCGATCAGACCAACCAGGATAAATCCCACAACCAACAATATCGGCTTGATAGGTCCTGGACGGTACCGCACTTCTATGTGATGTTCGCCGGGCCCGACTGGGATCGCGCAGAAATTAGGATACACGCGAAATATTGGCGCGGGCTTTCCGTCAATAGAGGCTTGCTGGCCCGGAAAGTAAGTGATCTTGAGCAACGCATAGCACGGCCTTAGGACCGCCACTCGCGCGCTATAGGTCTCGCCTTCCTTACGTTCCGAGACTACCTCGCCACGTAGCCTCGAATATTTCGGATCGAGCGGAGGGAGTGCTTGATACATCTTCCATTCCGGCACTCCCTTGATATCGCCTCCCAACGCTACTATCGTACCCGCCCGCACCGCAGGATCGTTCATCCATCTCCAGTCGCGGTTGAGCACAGTAGTTAGAGGACCGTCGTAGCGCGCACCTATGTCAACCAGGCCGAAGTAACCCTCGTGCGAGGCCTCATATACCGCGAGGTTGCCGTGAACGCCGCGACGCTTGAAGTAGGACGGCATCGGGTGACTCACCGGCGCCAGCACCGCACGCATCGCAAACAACTGGGCCTGGTAAGGATCGCGCTCGTTTATTTCCGCGGTCACGTCCGAACTCCACGACAAGCTGTGATAGAGGAAGCTGAGCTCGTCGAATCCGGCCAGCGAGAGAAATGAATACGGCTGCGACTTGGCGATTTGGAAATTGGCAGCCCACATTCCAGTAGGACCGGACCACACCCGGCCCGGGCTCTCATTGAGAATCTTGCGGATGTCGGCGAGCGACGCGTCAAGACTGGGGCCTTCGCTTGCGATCCCCTCGAGACTTTCTTCGCCCCAGAAGTTGCTCAGCTTCAAAAAGTTCGCGCGCTCAGTAAACATGACGAAGGCCATCGCAGCGAGGACGATCACGCTCACAAGCTTGCCCGAGTATCCTATCCGCCACGCGGCCGAAATTATTTTGGCAAATGCCCAAGCCGTCAGCAGAACCGCAAACAACTCGAAGACCGACTCGAAACGGCTTACCTGAAAGGTTCGGGGCAATCCCAGCGCGAGCATGAAATATCCCCAGGTCGTGCGGCCGAAGAAAATCGCCAGCCACACCGCGGTGAGAATCAGCAAACGTCGCGGCATAGGTCTTTTCCAGCGATACAGGGCCAGCATCGACGAGACAGCTAGCGCCACTGTCATCACCGGCCACCTGCCCTCGTCGAAAAAGCGTCCCGAGACAAGAGTGCTCAATATGTTTTTCGCGCCCCACGAATCGAACTTCCACACGTCGTCCCATCGGCAACGGTTCGCTTCGCCGGACGCCAGCAACATAGGAACGACGAACCAAGCGACCAGGATGAATGTGGGTACCAGGATCGACGCGGCGCGGACAACTCGTCGCGAGCGATCGCCGCGCGGTCCTGCGAGTGCCATGATCGCTACCGAGACTATCGCCGCATAACCGAACACGACGTGTGACAGTGCGGTAGCCGCAATGAGGCAAGCGGACAGAATTCGGCGCTTACCCCTATTGAGAGAGTAGTTAGCGAGTCCTAACGCCGGCATCAGCAGGTTGTAGGACATCAGTTGGGTGTATAGGCCGGAGCCGCGGCGGACGTAGGCGCCGTATGAAAGCCCGTAACGGCTCAGGTCGCCCACCTCGCTGACGCTTATAATTAGAATCGATGCAAAACCCGCGGCCATTGGTTCCAGCCCAAACAGCCGAGCACCCAGATAGGTGGATGCGGGCAGTGCCACCATCAGAAGATAGTAAAGCACCGCGAATGACGCGGGCGCGGAAGCGAAACGACTGGTGATTGTCAGCCATAGTCCCGCCACCATGTGCGGGAGGGGTTGATAGAAGTGCCATAGCGGATATCCCAGCGCCCATTGAGACATCCATGGGTCGAGAAATGAGTCGCCAGTGGTAAGACTGTTCGCCAGGCGCTGCGACGCGGCGATATGGAAGCTCAGATCGTTGACCGGAACCCGCTCGATGCGAATCTCCAGCCATAGCAGTACCGCGTTTACGATCAGCGCAAGTGCTAGCAGCACCAGCCCGCCGGCTTCTGCGCGGAACCGCGCCGAATCAGGAATTTTCCACCACCCTATGACCGCACTCGGTGCCGGCGGTGGCGCTTCAACGCGAGGTTTTGCTTTCGCTGCCGCCGGCATTTCTTCGCTAACTGAATCCGCGAAGATCGCAATCCCTAAGGGATGAGAAGCACTCTACCCACTGCCTGCCGGCTCTCGATGTAAGCGTGGGCGGCGGCAGCCTCGGATAGTGGAAAGGTTCGATCGATCACGACCTTCAACTCACCTCGCGCGGCCTCATCGATCAGACGCTGGATCATGTTATGTGCGCGATCGGTGCCTATCTCCGCTCCCAGGAAGACGCCCGTCAAAGAACGGTTGCCCGCCATCAGCGACGACACATCGATCGTCATCGCCTCGCGTCCCGCCGCACCTACCATCGAGACGCGCCCGCGATAGGCGAGCGATAGCAGGCTGCCTTGCAAAGTCGCGCCACCTACAGGGTCAACGACAAGGTCAACGCCCCTGTTATGGGTAAGTTTCATCACCGACTTTGCGACATCGTCAGTCTTATAGTTGATGCCGTGATCGAGACCTAGCGGTTTCAGCCGTTCAAGCCGCTCGTTGCTCGACGCCGTCGCCAGGACAGTCGCGCCCGCTCGCTTGGCCAACTGAATCGCCGCGACACCCACACCGCTCGCGCCCGCCTGCACTAAGACTGTCTCTCCAGATTTCAGATGCCCGAACTCGAACAGGCAATCGTCGGCGGTTCCAAATGGCACCGGGATAGCCGCGGCCAGCTTGATGTTAAATCCTTTGGGAACTGGCCACGCGTTTCGAGCCGGCACCGCGCGCAACGCCGCATGAGATCCTGCGCCGAAGACGGTGGTGACCTTCTGTCCGACCTTCAGGTCTGTCACCTCCGAACCTACCTGGACGATCTCGCCGCCAGCCTGGTAGCCAACCACATGAGGCTTATTGGCCAGTGCGCCATGCCAACGATTGAGCGTGTCACCACCTTCGATACTTACAGCTTCGACGCGAATAACGACGCCTTTAGGATGGCACTCGGGATCGGGGACATCCTCGTACTTGAGAACCTCCGGCCCGCCGTTTTGATAATACACCGCAGCCTTCATAACGCACTCCTCACTCGACAATCGCCGAATAGATGATGTTCCTTAGTTGTCCGCGGAAGTTGAAGGTGGCCGATGGCATTAGCTGGGTCATGAATATAACCACCATGTCTTCCTTAGGATCCACCCAGAAGATAGTCGAGGCCGCGCCGCCCCAATAATAGTCGCCGCCGCCGAGCGCACCCGCTTCGACCTGCCCGAGTGTCATCGCGAAGCCGAGCCCGAAGCCTACCCCTTCGTAAGCAGTTTCAGAGAATGCACCGATAGCCATACCGCTCAAGTCTTTGCCGCCTGCAAGATGGTTAAGATGCATCAACTCGATGGTCCTGGGTCCTAGAATGCGCACACCGTCTAACTCGCCCCCACGCCGCAGCATCTCGCAGAAGCGCAAGTAGTCCGCCGTCGTGCCGGTCAATCCTCCGCCGCCCGAAAAGAAGGTGGGTTGCTTGAGATAGTTACTTCGCTCCGGGTCATCGAACAGTTTTAGAGTCTTATCGGCCTGACGCTCATAGTTAGCCGCGAATCGATCCGCCTCGCGCGGCGCCACCATGAACGAAGTGTCCTTCATGTCGAGCGGATCGAAAATAGCTTCCTGCAAATATCGGTCGAAGCTCTTTCCGGAAATCGCCTCGACCAGGTAGCCGCACACGTCAGTCGAAAGCGAGTACATCCATCGCTCACCCGGTTGATAACGTAGCGGCACCTTCGCCAGCTTGTCCGCAAATCCGCTAAGTGTCTCGCCCGCGCCGCGTCCCACTCCGGCGTCACGATATGCGCGGTCTACGGGATGATTGGTAGCGCCATAGGTGAGGCCGCCGGTATGACTCAGCACGTGACGCATCGTCATCGGCCGGACAGGTGCCACGGTCTCCATGCTAGCGCCTTCGCCCGAGACCCACACCTTGTGATCGCGCCACGCCGGGATGAATCGCGAAACCGGATCGTTGAGCTGGAAGTGTCCCTGCTCGAAGAGCGTCATCAGCGCCACCGACGTGATCGGCTTGGTCATTGAATACAGGCGGAAGATTGTATCGTCAGTCATGGGCTTGCGGCGCTCGCGATCCATCAAGCCCTGCGATTTGAAATATGCGACGTGGCCGTGCCTTGCGACCAGCGTCTGGCATCCGGCGATTTTGCCGGGCGCAATATAGTTCTTGTCGAGGTGCTCCGTAATCCGATTGATTCGTTCCGGCGCGAATCCAGCCCGCTTGGGCGCCAGTTCCATCTGTCTTCTCCTTCGAATCGTTCGCACGATCCTAGAAGTAAATCGGATCCACGTACAAGCCGCGAGTGGCGGCGCCCGGCGGCTCCGGGATTCCAAATGAAATCACGACGTACCGTTCCAATTCACTCGACAGTTCGCGCACGCCCGCGTATCCGGCCGATGCCTCAGAGGTGAAAAGCGACAGCCGGTCGAGGCCGCGATTCGCGAGCCATCCGCATTGCGCTCGCAGCAGCGCTTCGAACTCGTCCTCCGCACCCGCGACGAATCCCCAGTCCAGCGCGAGACCCCGGCGCGACTCGACGCGCTTTCCCTTCGACTCGATGATAAATCGCACCGTGTCGCCCGCCGGCCAGACTCCCACCACCGCGCGGTCCGTCATCCGCACCCGCTCCCAGCAGTAGTCTCGCGGCGAACGCTCGACGCGCGCCGTGAACGACTCCACCGTGTACGGCAGGTACATCTCGTCGTGTTCGTGCGTCGCGTTGAGAATTTCGACGATCCGCGGCGCATCACGCGGTGTGGCCGGCCGTCCGATTTGCGGCCCCGCGAGCGATGTGCATGGAAGTTGTGCGCGAATCTGATGCGTGCTCCAATCGTGGCGCGCCGGCGAAGCCTCGGAGCATGGCAGCATTGTCGACCGACGGATATGCGGTGCTGCCATCCGAAGATCCTTCCGGATATTTCTCGTCGAACACGCGATTTATCGCGCCCCACAGGCCTTTTTTCTGATGCTCGGGGAGAATGCGCAGATGCGCGAATGCGTGGATGCGATAATCGCGCCCACCAACCCGCACGGTATGCAGTGCGGCTACGTTGACGCCCGCCGGTTTGCCATCCACGAAACCGAGCGCGACCAGGAAATTGTCCATCAGCCGCGTGAACGCAAAGTAATCGTCGCCGCGCTCGATCGTCATCGTAGTGCCGTCGCCCAGCACGATCGGGCATCGACGCTCGATGTCCGCGAGCACCGCCGCGTCCGCAATCGTCGCCTCGCGCGAGACCACGTCGAAATCGAGGATACGCTCGCGCGTGAGCACAGTTATTTTATGCGGCTCGCTGTCCTCGACCTCGCACGTCACCATGTTTTTTTGTCGCTCGCGCTTTCCAACGTGGCGGCGATATGAAAGTCGGACACTTCCTCGACGCACGTCACCTTGAAATCGCCGTAGCTCTGGCTGCAACGTTTCCATCCGCCTGTTTGCACTTCGTGCGGGTAGGGAAATGGAGCGCGCACGACCATGTTCAACGCGCATCGAGAGCCGAGTTCAGCCTCGGACGAGCCGTCGACGCCCGCGCTGACGCGCTCGAGATACCACACGAGTTGGCGCCCGGCGGGACTGTCGGGAATTTCGGGAAATGTCTTCACAGCCTCGGTGATGATCTAGTACGAATCCGCGCGATTGTCGCATGCCGCCCACTATGCCGACAGCGCGCATCAAGGTCAGAATCGCCGACGCTTGCTGGCTTCAGATTTCGTATTCGGTGAGCAGGGCGCGTCTTAATTTTGCAAAATGCACCACCGCCGCCAGGTATTGAAGCTTCTTCTGTGAGGGAATTTGCGCGCCGAAGCTAAGCCCGAATCGACCTTTGAAGTATTTGAGCACTCTCGCGGAGACTGGGTCCGGGAGCTCCGCACTCGCGGATTTAGACTTTCTTCCTTTCCCGGGCTCCAGAAAAATCGTTCGCGCGAGCGCTTCGGGGAATACTCCGAGGCTCACGAGAACGTCGGCCGCCAGTTCCTCCGGATCGTCTAGATGCTCCCCGTAAGCCGTGTAGGTCAGTAACTGAGCGTGGTCTTTGCGCGAATCAAACAGCCGGCCGACCAGGTGATGGCCCATTTCGTGGGAAAATGCGGCCCCGATCGCCGCCGGATGATGCGCGGTGTTCACGCAAATCAACGGCAGCCGCGACCTGCCCATCTCGCGCACATAAAATCCCAGCAGCGCGATCCCTTCGGCTCCGCCGAGCTTTGCCAGTTGGAACTGAACTCCTAACCCCGACCAGCGCCGCGTGAATTCCGTCGGCGAGACCAACGTTACGGATTCGTCATTCAAGCGCGGCCAGGCGGAATTTCTGGCTTCCTCAATGATTTCTCGAACCTCGGAGCGTCCCAACGATCTTCTGAGCGGGAGCGCGTAGTCGCGTTGCTCGAGCGACCGGACTTCCGCACTGGCGCTACGAAAGGCAGACGACGTCTGCGGCCCCTTGCTCGCCTTCACTACTTCAGATGCTAGTACATCAAAGGCCGACATGTTCTTGGCTGTCACGCTCCCCCTAACCTGACTTCGAACCCATAAAAACGCCTAACGATCCCTTAAACCCGGCTAGCGCTCGCTAACGTATCATAGCGCGGTCCGTAAGGAAAAACCGCATCCGATCGGGATTTTGTCCACTGGTGGACGCTTCTGCTAATCAGCCTGTTGCGTTCATTGTTGACCATTTGTCGTCAAATGGAGTTAAAAAGTGACTGAACGTCTGATTCTCGATGATTTTATCATCACAACTCAGGCAGCTGGAACCCCAACTGCTTGCTATCCAGTCTCGCCGCGCGATCCTTTCGACGCGCTCGGCCAGCGCCCGCGGTCCGCCTTACCTCGCGTCTGATCCCTTTTCCTCTGGTCCATTTCGTCACGTTCATCGAAACGCAAAAAAGGAGTCATTCAATGGAAATGCGCCTCTTAACCAAAGACGGCGATCGAAACGTTTTCGCCCGACGCCTGGCAGACGCGCGCGCCCGGCATGGAGCCAGCTTCAGAGATATTGGCCGCTCACAGGCTAGAAATATGGTGCGTTTGTCGGCTGCAAACCTCTACGGATTGTTCGAGAGGGACCGCGACGATGCGGAAAACATGACAGCCGGGGTCGCGCTTCATGATCTCGCGATTTATCCGCAAAGCTGCCAGCAGCCCGATCTCTCGCACTACCCGCCTCAGTCGGTGCTTGAATGCAGCGATCATTGGTCGCTGACGCGCGGCGCTGGCATGCATGCCTGGCGCGGAATCGCGGTCCAGGTCGTCCGACGAAATCCGCGCGCGGTGCTGGTCTATCTCGCAGTCGGAAGATCCGATCACGGCGGGTTCTACAAAGCGATGGGCTTCGTCGATGCGGGCGCGCCGGTCGAGTATCCGTATCTCGAAGGACCCGACGAGGGCCGGCTCTGGGTTCAACCGATGCTCCTCGAGGGAGACGCGCTGGCGAAACTGACCTCAAACGTTCATCGGTTGAAGATCGAAACTCGCGACAACTATCAGACTATCAGGTTCGACAACTCCGATCGGTTGAGGCCGGCTGCGAATCGCTATCCGCTTCGAGTCAGCGAAATGCCCGCCGCATCCGTTTCCCTCTGAATCTATCCTGCGACGATCCGGGAGATTGCTCGTAACACTTTTTCCGAATCCGCACACGTCAAGCGGATTCACACAAACGAGGAAATACAATGAATATCGATCTCACAAAAGATCGCAGCGCACAGGAACGCCCGTCGGACACCCTCGACGGCCACATTCCGGTCAAACTGACGACCGAGGAGCTGCGCGATTTGTCCGCGCTGAGCCCGCTTCGGAGTACCTTTCACATTCTCGCTGAATGGACGCTGGTATTTACCGCTATCTGTCTATGCCAACGCCACTTCAGCCTCGTTGCATACCTGGTAACCGTCGCGTTCATAGGAGCGCGGCAACACGCGCTGCTCATTTTGATGCATGACGGCGTACACTACCGGTTGTTCCGCGGCCGGCGTCTAAATGACTGGACTGCCGAAGTCATCCTGGCGTGGCCGAATCTCATCTCGGCGCGCGCCTATCGCAAGAACCACTTCGCGCATCATCGCTACCTGAATACCGCTCAGGATCCAGACTGGGCGCGCCGGCAGGGCGATGCGACATGGGTGTTTCCCAAGCATTGGATCAAGCTTGCACTGCTGATGCTCCGCGATTTGTCCGGCCTCGGCGCAATCTACTATCTCAAACTGGCCTTGATGCTCCTGTCGCTGGACACCGGCGTGAGCCGCGGTTTTTTGGTTGCGCGATACGGCTTCTACGCCGCAGTCCTCGCGATGCTGGCATGGTTCGGCGCGATTCACCTTCTCCTGATGTACTGGTTCGTGCCGTTATTCACGTGGATGACCGTGATTTTCCGCGTCCGCAGCATCGCCGAACATTCCGCTATCGAAGGTCGCGCGAACGCGTACGCGCAGACCCGGTCCACCGGCGCGTCCATTCTCGAGCACATCTTTGTCGCGCCAAAGAACGTGAACTACCACATCGAGCATCACTTCTACCCAAGCGTTCCGTTCTATCGGCTGCCTGAACTTCATCGCGTACTGATGTCGAGATCGGACTTCAAGGATTGCGTGCACGTAACCCGCAGCTATCTGGGAGTGCTGCGCGAATGCCTTGGCGACTCGCATTCGATTCTCCGCATGCGCCCGACCCGTGCCGAAGCATGATCGGGTCTCACGCAAAAGCGGCGGCGGACTCTCAAAGTCCGCCGCCGC
>NZ_JBAUYR010000087.1:0-12466 GCF_049584895.1 Binatus sp. (SeqCode) | reverse complement strand
TCCGGACCGGCTGCGGCATCCGCAAGTTCGCGGCGGTGACGGCACGCTGCGAACGGCGTCGTGGGACGAGGCCGAGAAGATGCTGGCGGACAAGCTGGCGGCCGCGGCGAAGGCGGGCAAGGATCGCGTCGCGTTTTTCGGCGCGCCGAATGGCCCGACGTTCCAGAAGATCGCGATTGCATGGGTCGGCGCGCACAATTCGTCGCGCGCGATATTCTACGAAGCAATCAACAACGAGCCGGCGCGCGTCGCGGCCAAGACCCTTTTTGGGCGGCGCGATCTGCCGGCCTATCGAATCGATCAGGCCGAAGTGCTGATTTCGTTCGGCGCTGACTTTCTCGAGACGTGGCAATCGCCGGTGGAACTCGCGCGGCAATATTCGCAGTTCCGCACGCCGCAGAATCGTCGCGGCGCGCTGACTATCGGACGTGCGACGTACGTCGGTCCGCGCCTGAACATGACGGCGTCGAAGTGCGACGACTGGATCGCGACGGCGCCGGGTGCGCAGGCCGACGTTGCGTGGAGCGTGCTCAATGTCCTGGTCAAAACAGGCAAGGTTTCGCAAAGCTCGGGCTTCGATCTCACCGCGCTCGGCAAGGCGGTGGAAAATTTCGATCCTGCTGCGACCAGTGCGCGCACCGGCGTGCCGGTCGAGGCGATCACGCGGCTGGGCGAGACGTTCGGCAAGGCCGACGGCGCGCTCGCGATTGCGGGCACTGACGATTCGTCAGCACATCTCGCGGCGATGATTCTCAACGCGGTCACCGGCAATTTTGGCAAAACGATCATGTTCCTCGAAGACTCGCCGGCCGAAGATACCAGCACGCCGGATGAAGTTGACGCCGTGGTGGACGCGATGCGCGCGGGCGAGATCGACGCGGTTTTCATAGCGGGAGCAAATCCGCTTTTCACGATGCCGCCGTCGGCGCGAATCGCCGAGGCGCTCCAGAAAGTTCCGTTCGTGGTGTGGGCAGGCGGCGTGCCCGACGAGACCGCCGCGATGGCGAGTCTAATTTTGCCGGCGCATCATCCGCTCGAATCGTGGCGTGATACAGCACCGCGCGCGAACATCCGCGGACTTGGACAGCCGGTGATGCAGCCGGTGTTCAGCAGCAAGCCGCTCGGCGACATCCTGCTCGCTGCGGCCGCGAAATCCTCGAGCGCGAAACTTCCGTGGGCAAGCACGGCAGAGGCGGTCAAGACTGAATGGCTCGCGCTGGCTCCCAAAGCCGACAATACGAATCCACAAGATTTTTGGACAAACGTCCGGCGCGAAGGCGGCCTGTTCGAAGAGCAGCACTTGTCGGCGCTCAAACTCGACACGTCGCCATTCAAAGCGGCCGTACCGACCGCGGCGCAGATGGAACTTTCGGTGTACGCCTATCCGCATATTTTTCTCTACGACGGGCGCGGCGCGGACAAGCCGTGGCTGCAGGAGTTGCCCGAGCCGGTCACGCAAATCGTGTGGGACAGTTGGGCCGAGATTCATCCTGAGACGGCGCGCAAGCTCGGTGTCGCCAAGGACGACGTCATCGAGATAAAAACGGAGCATGGCGCAATTGAGGCGCCGGTGCTGGTTGAAAGCACGGTGCGTCCCGGCGTGATCGCAGTGCCGATTGGCCAGGGGCATCGCGCGTACGGCCGTTATGCGAAGGACGTCGGCGCAAATCCGTGGTCGATACTGGCGGCGGGCGCGACCTACTCCGCGGCGACAGCGCGCGCGACAGGGACGACTCGCACGCTCGTAACGCCGCTCGGCAAGAGTGACATGATGGGCCGTTCGATCGTTGAGGCGATGAGTATCGAGCAGCTCGCAAACGGCGTGATCCCGAAGAGCGAGGCGGAAGAAGTCACCGGGCCGTTCGAAATGTACGAGCCCTGGAAATATGCGGGGCACAAGTGGGGCATGACGATCGACGTCAATGCGTGCACCGGATGCAGTGCGTGCGTGACGGCGTGCTACGCGGAGAACAATGTGCCGACTGTTGGCAAGTACGGCGTCGATCGCGGGCGCATCATGTCGTGGATTCGCATCGAGCGTTACTTTCCGGATGAAAAAGAAGCGGCGGCGGCGCCGCAGCTCTATCTCGCGCCGATGCTGTGTCAGCAGTGCGATCACGCGCCGTGCGAGCCGGTCTGCCCGGTGTTCGCGTCGTATCACACTGAGGAAGGGCTCAACGGCCAGATTTACAATCGATGTGTCGGCACGCGCTATTGCGAAAATAACTGTCCGTACAAGGTGCGTCGATTCAACTGGTTCGTGCCGGAGTGGCCTGCGCCGCTCAACCTGCAACTCAATCCCGACGTGACTGTCCGCGGCGCCGGCGTGATGGAGAAATGCACGTTCTGCGTGCAGCGAATCCAGTTCGCCGAGCTGAATGCGAAGACCGAAGATCGCCAGCTGCGTGACGGCGAGATCGTCACGGCCTGCCAGCAGGCGTGTCCGGCGCGGGCGATCACGTTCGGCGATAGCAACGATCCCGCCAGCGCGATGATGCGCCGGCGCGATGACAACAAGCTGCGCAACTATCGCGCGCTGGAAGAACTCAACACGAAACCCGCGATCACGTATCTGCGCGATCTCTATCGAGAGAAAGGAAAGGCTTAGGTGGCAGCGGCGCCGAAAATCAATACTGAGCCGACCTACCGCGACGTCGATCGCAGCGTGCTGAAGGTGATGAAGCCGCCCGGGCTCGCGTACTGGGCGTGGATAGGATTTTGCTTCACGCTGGTGGGGATCGGAGCTGCCTGCTGGGCACGTCAAATCTACACCGGCCTGGGCGTCACGGGTTTACGGCAGCCGGTGATGTGGGCGATCTACATTACTAACTTCGTTTTCTGGGTCGGAATCGCGCATTCGGGGACGTTGATCTCCGCGATTCTATTTCTCTTCCGCACCCGGTGGCGCACCGCGGTTTATCGCGCGGCGGAGACAATGACTATATTCGCAGTAGCTACTGCGGGACTCTTTCCATTAATACATCTTGGCCGCGTGTGGTTCTTCTACTGGCTATTGCCATACCCAAACGAACGATCTTTGCAACCTGATTTCCGCTCGCCACTGGTGTGGGACGCTTTCGCAGTCAGTACCTATCTGACTATCAGCGCGCTGTTCTGGACCATGGGTCTGATCCCCGATATCGCGAACGCGCGCGAGAACTCGTCCGGCGGATGGCGCAAGAAGTTTTACACCGTGCTGGCGATGGGCTGGCAAGGCACCGATCGACAGTGGCGGCATTACTCGATGGCGTACTTGCTAATGGCGGGATTAGCTACTCCATTGGTGCTGTCGGTGCATTCGGTGGTGTCGTGGGACTTTGCGATGGCGCAGTTGCCCGGCTGGCACAGCACAATTTTCGCGCCATACTTCGTCGCCGGTGCAATCTTTTCCGGCGTCGCGATGGTTATCACACTACTGATTCCGATGCGCCGGATGCTCGGCCTCGAGGATCTCCTGACGAAATGGCACTTTGACAATCTTGCCAAGGTCGTCCTGCTCACGTCGCTGGTAGTTTCATACTCCTACATTACTGAAACTTTCATGACCTGGTACTCCGGCGATCCGATCGAACAGATGACGTTTCACATGCGCTACTTCGGGCCTTGGGGATACCTCTTCTGGATCATGGTTCTGTGCAATTGCCTGATTCCGCTGCTGTTGTTCTCGCCGCGCATCCGGGTGAACCTGGTCGCGCTTTGGATAATTTCAATTTTTATAAATATCGGGATGTGGCTCGAGCGCTTTGTGATAATCGCGGGCTCGCTACGGGTGAACTTCGAGCCATCGCAATGGGGTGCCTATCATCCCTCATTCACAGAAATCATGATCACAGTCGGCAGCTTCGCCTGGTTCGTCGGATTGTTCTCGTTGTTTTCCAGGTTTTTGCCGATCATCTCGATGACGGAGCTTAAGGAAGGAATCGTCTGGCTCCGCAAGGCGCTCAGGATCCAAGAGAAGGCCGCATAACATGGTCGAGATCAAAAGCTCGTTTGCCAACGAAGAGCAGTGCGCGCACGCGATCGAGGAATTGCGCACGGCGCAGATCGCAAATTTCACCACCTTCTCGCCGATACCGAGCCACAAGATCGAACACGCCATCGGTAAGAAGAAAAGCCCGGTCCGCTGGATCGTGTTGACGGGCGGAATTTCAGGCGTGCTTACCGGTCTCGCCATCACGATCGGAACAACTTACGAATGGCGCCTCAATGCGGGGGGGAAACCACTGGTGTCCTGGCCGCCGTTCATCGTGATCTGCTTCGAGTTGATGGTCCTGTTCGGTGGAATCTTCGGATTTTTTGGCGTGCTGGGACTCGCGGGTATTCCGACCACCGAGAGCGCCGAAGGGTTCGAGGGAAGTTTCGACGAAGATCGATTTGGAATTGTGGTTCGTGTGGACGAAACGTTAGCGCCCCAAATTCAGTCCATGCTGAAGGAATCGGGCGCCGAGAACGTCATTCGTGAAGGCGTATAACCGGCGGCGATGAGCACCCATCCTCAAACTGTGCATCACGAGCGCGCCGCGATGAAACCGCAAGCGGTGGAGTCTGTGGCCGGCGTGACTATGCAGGCCGTGGCAGGCGCGATGATCGTCGTCGGCGCGATCGCATTCTTACTGGCGCTGATACGCGGTGGCGCCGCGATCGCGTGGCAAGCCTATCTCGTCAATCTGCTATTCTTCCTCGGCGTCGCACAGGGCGCGTTGGTTGCGTCCGCATCGTTCTACCTGACGCAGGCAAAATGGGGCGGCTCGACACCGTATCGCCTCGGCGAGGCATTCGCGCCGTTCCTGTGGATTGGATTTTTTCTGTTCTTCGGATTGTATTTCGGCCGCAGCCTGATTTTTCCGTGGGTGACCCATCCGATAGCGCAGAAGGCAGCATGGCTGAACGTTCCTTTTCTATTCGCACGCGATGGAATCGGGCTTGGCGTGATGGCCGCCGCAAGCTTCGCGTTCATCCGGGCCTCCCGCAGCGACGAGGCGCGGACGTGGACGATCGCCACCGACGACATTACATTGCCGCCGCATTCGATCCGGGTGCTCGCTCCGCTGGTCGCGATCCTGTTCGCGGCTATCTACACGCTGATCGCGTTCGATCTGGTCATGTCGCTGGCGCCGGTATGGCGCAGCACCCTTTTCGGCTGGTACTTCTTCGCTGGCGCTTTCTGGAGTGGATTAACCGCGATGGCTCTGGTGGCGACCGTGATGCGTGGCCGCCTGGGCGCTCACAACCTCTTCACGAATCCCACCGTGATGCACGATTTCGGCAAGATGGTCTTCGCCTTCTCCGTCTTCTGGATTTACCTGATGTTCTCTCAGTACATCGTGATCTGGTACGGCGACATACCGGTCGAGACGTTTTTCATCGTTCATCGGGTCCATCACATGCCGTGGTCGCCCCTATCGGTGGCGTGCCTGGTTTTGATTTGGCTAATCCCGTTCACAGTGCTGATGAGCGTGCGGACCAAAAAGACCCCGCTGATTCTCGGCACGGTTTCCGCCTTGGGACTCATCGGAATGTGGCTCGAGCGATACGTTTTGGTGGTCCCCTCGCTTTCGCTGGACGCAATTCCGTTCGGACCGACGCAGTTTCTAATCTCGATCGGCTTTCTTGGCGCATTTCTTTTTTCGGCAGTGCCGGGACTCAACCGCGTCGCACAAGCCGCGACCTCGGGAGAGCCGGTCGGAGATGATGAGGAATGATCCGGCGGGGTTTAAATAGGCATCTGCTCGCGTCAGTAGCTATGCGAGTGGCTATCGCACTGACTATTGCGGGATGCTCGGACACCGACCGGCCGATGACGACGCTCGCACCGAAGTCGGACCTCGCGCAGTGGATTCAGAGTCTCTACATCCAGGTAACGACGTGGGACGCGATCATTTTCACGATCGTAATCGTCGCGTTCATCCTGGCAGTGTTCGTGTTTTCTTCCCGTGTCGGCGAAGCTGCTCCAGCCTCGACCGCGTCGTCCGATCTGGGTCTTGAAATCGCGTGGACGCTCGGTCCCACGCTCGTACTGCTGATGATTTCGGTGCCGACAATACGCACGATTTTCCGTTCGCAGCCGGCCGTCCCACCCAAGGGCGCGCTCGAGATCAAAGTAGTCGCGCATCAATGGTGGTGGGAGTTTGACTATCCAGACGGCGCGAAAGCCAGTAACGAGATGCATATCCCCGTCAATCGGCCGATTCGCCTGTCGCTGGAATCCGGCGACATTATTCACAGCTTCTGGGTTCCGCAGCTCGGCGGCAAACGCGACGTGGTGCCGGGCCAAATTAACGAGCTGACCTTCGTCGCGACGGTGCCGGGAGTATATCCGGGGCAATGCGCGGAGTTTTGCGGCCTGTCGCATGCGAACATGCGCTTTCGAACCTTCGTCGACTCGCCGGATGAGTTTGCGAAATGGGACAAGGATCAGCTTGCGGGACCTGTCTCGATTTCGGCGAGCGATTCGTTGGCGTCCGATGGCGCAAAGGTTTTCGCCGACAGTCCGTGCACGACTTGTCACATGATCCAGGGCGTCTCGAAGGGATACATCGGACCCGACCTGACGCATTTCGGCGCGCGCACTACTCTCGCCGCCGGAGTGCTGAAGAACACGCCCGAGAACGTCGCGAAGTGGATTAAGAATCCCCAGGAAATCAAGCCGGGCGCGAACATGCCCCCGCTGCTGCTGCCGGGACCGCAGCTGAACGCGCTCGTCGCTTATCTCGAGAGTCTGAAATAGGGAGCTTCAAATGGCTGCGCAGCCCAAACCATTGCCATTGCATCAGCCGAGCTACCTCGAAGGCGGCGGTATCATCGGATGGCTGACGACGATCGATCACAAACGCGTTGCCGTCATGTATCTCGCGAGCGCGCTGTTCTTCATGGCGTTCGGCGGAATCGAGGCGATGGCGATTCGCGTACAGCTATGGCATCCCGACAACCACGCGCTATCGGCGGGGACCTACAACGCATTTTTCACGATGCACGGGACGACGATGATCTTCCTCGTCGTCATGCCGCTGCTGCTTGGATTCCTCGGGAACTTCCTGATCCCATTGCAAATCGGCGCGCGCGACGTCGCGTTCCCGCGGCTTAATGCGGCGAGTTTCTGGCTCGCGCTGACCGCGGGCATCCTGCTCCATCTCGGCTGGATTCGCGGCGGACTTCCCGACGCGGGATGGTTCGGCTACGCGAATCTCACCGAGCGATATTTCACGCCGGGCCTCGCGATCGATTGGTGGGTCATCGGTCTGCTCGTTTCGGGCGTCTCGACCGTCCTCACAGGCCTGAATTTCCTGACCACTATCATCGCGATGCGTGCACCCGGCATGACCTATATGCGCATGCCAATGTTCATATGGTCGCTGTTGGTGACGTCGATCCTGATCCTGCTCGCGTTTCCGGCGCTCACGATCGGGCTGATCTTTCTGCTCTTCGATCGTTTCTTCGACACGCACTTCTACATCGCGTCTGCCGGCGCGACTCCAATTCTCTGGCAGCATCTGTTCTGGCTGTTCGGCCATCCCGAAGTGTACATCATGGCGCTGCCGGCCTTCGGGATAATCTCCGAAGTCATGCCGACGTACTCGCGCAAGCCGCTGTTCGGCTATCCCATGATGGCGTATTCGATCTGCCTGATCGCATTCCTCTCGTACGGCGTGTGGGGACATCACATGTTCGCGACCGGGATGGGCCCGGTTGCGGACTCGGCGTTTGCTATCACCTCGATGCTGATCGCGATTCCCACCGGCGTGAAAATTTTCAGCTGGATCGCGACCGTATGGGGCGGCTCACTGCGCATGACGACCGCATTCTATTTCGCTCTCGGGATGATACTCGAGTTCACCATCGGCGGGCTCAGCGGGATTATGCACGCGTCGGCGCCGATCGATCTCCAGCAGACCGACTCGTATTTCGTCGTCGCGCATTTTCACTACGTGCTGTTCGGCGGCGTGATGTTCGCGATACTCTCGGCATTCTACTACTGGTGGCCGAAGATCAGCGGCCGCATGCTCGGCGAGACGATCGGCAAGTGGCAGTTCTGGCTGACGGTCATCGGATTCAACATGACGTTTTTCCCGATGCACATTCTCGGGATGTGGGGGATGCCGCGGCGCACCTACACCTACGGCGCCGACATGGGATGGACGCATCTCAACCAGCTCGAGACGGTCGGCGCGTTCATTCTCGGCATCGCGTTCCTGCTTTTCTACGTTAATATTTTCAAGAGTCTGATTAGTGGAGAGCTGGCGACTGCCGACCCATGGGACGGGCGCAGTCTCGAATGGTCCACGCCGTCGCCGCCGCCGGCGTACAACTTCGCGAAGATTCCGCAAATCCGCGGCCGCGACGCGTGGTGGATTCTCAAATATGGGCGCGCCGGTTCGCGCGGAGTCGCTGCCTACATGTCGGGGCAGGCGCCCTCGCAACCGCAGCCGAGCGAGCCGGTTGACCTCGAGCACATCCACATGCCGGCGCCGTCGATCTTCCCGCTGGTGCTGAGTCTCGGCGTCGGCATGATGGGCCTCGGGCTCATCATCGACTGGTATCGCATTGTTTTCATCGGCGCGGCGGTCGTCGTGATGTCGATCATCGGTATGGGCTTCGAGTATCCGGACTTCGGTGAAGAAACCTACGATCCGGAGCACGCACCGTCTTCTGGTGGAATCGACGTGCGCAAAATCGGCGTGTGGTCGTTCATCGGCTCGGAGTGCGTGTTCTTCGCGAGCCTTATCTCGACCTTTATCGTTTACAAATCGCGAAGCATCAGCGGTCCCGGCCCGGAAATTCTCAACATCCCGCTGACTTCGTTCAGCACCTTCATTCTGCTGATGAGTTCGCTGCTGATGGTGCTCGCGCTTGCAGCGACCCAGCGCGGCGACAAGCGATGGGAACGAATCTGGCTCGGCGGCACGGTTCTCTTCGGTCTGATTTTTCTATGCGGCCAGGTTTACGAGTTCACCAGCTTCTATCACGAGGGCATGGGCCTGACGACCAACCTCTTCTCGCAGTCGTTCTTCGTGCTGGTTGGATTTCACGGCGCACACGTTGCGATCGGAGTGCTGTGGCTATCGGTCCTGCTGGTCGCCGAGATGACCGGCAAGCTCGGCAAGTCGCGCGCGCTGTCAGTCGAGCTCGCGGGACTTTACTGGCATTTCGTCGACGTCGTGTGGATCATCATCTTTACTCTCGTCTATCTGATGCAGGCGGTGCCCGGAGCATGAGCGACATTGCAGATACCCACGGTGGGCAGGTTCATCATCCCGGTGCGGCGACTTATCTGATCATCGCCGCGTTCCTGGTCGTGCTGACTGCCATGGAAATAACCGTCTTCTACGTGCACGCGCTCCGCCCCGTGCTGGTGCCGGTGCTGATCGTGCTGGCTGCGGCCAAGTTCGCGCTGGTCGCGATGTTCTACATGCACCTGAAGTACGATGGCTGGCTGCTGACAGGAGTGTTCGTTTTCCCGCTGATGATCGCGACGGTCCTGATGATCTCGTTAATCCTGCTGTTCGCGTATCTGTCTCGACACATGGCGGCCATCAGCTAGGCGCTAATTTTTTGGCCATGGATATTTTCGGCGAACATCCGAGCGTTCCGATAGGCGTCGCGATTCTGATCGCGATTTACCTCGGCGCATGCCGCGTCGCCGGACGCCGACCGACGCGCCGTCAGGCGATGTGGTTCGCGCTCGCGATGGGCGCGATCTTATTTACCCACACCGAACTGGACGAACTGGCGGACGCACGAATCTTTTCGATGCACATGCTGCAGCATCTGATGCAGACCTTCCTGATCCCGCCGCTCATCCTGCTCGGGACGCCAGGCTGGATGATTCGGCCGTGGATCCTCAGCCGTCCGATTAAGCCCATCGCGCGCTTGCTGACGACACCGGTCGTCGCGTTCCTGATTTTTTCCGCGGTGTTCGTAACCGCACACTTTCCACCTATCTTCGACCGGATGTGCCGCGACGAGAACTTTCACATCTTTCTGCATCTGCTCTTCATGGCGGCCGGCATGCTCTTGTGGTGGCCAATCCTCAGTCCGCTCCCCGAGATGCCGCGGCTCTCGTACCCTGCGCAAATCCTTTACCTGTTCCTGCTGATGATCCCGATGACCGCAGTCGCCGCGCCGATCACGCTCGCAACCCGCGTCATTTATCCGTGGTACAGCGAGGGCGCGCACGGATGGGGCCTCAAGCCGCTCGAAGACCAGGTGCTTGGCGGCCTGATCATGTGGATCGGACAAGGCACCTACCTGATGTTCATCTTCACGTTCATCTTCTATCGATGGCAGCAGCGCGAAGACAACGACACTCCGATCGTGCCGGCATCGACGACCCCAAATCTGCGCGTCGTCCCATCGCGGCGCGTCGCCCACTCCTAAAGTTCCCCTCTCCCGAAGGGAGAGGATTGAAGGTGAGGGACCTTATCCAGCGCGCGATTTTTTCGCGCGCGATTCAAAATTCTGCTTCTGACTGAGAGAACAAACACGAGAACACTAATGTTATGGCTGGCGACAGCCGACCTCGTAACAGTCATCCACGCGGCCTATGTCGCGTTTGTAGTGATCGGATTCGTCGCCATTCTGGTTGGCTGGGCAGCAGGATGGCATTGGGTCCGGAACTTCTATTTTCGGCTTGCCCATCTCGCAATGATCCTGTTCGTGTGTTGCGAGGCGCTCATTGGCGCAATCTGTCCGCTCACTCTCCTGGAGAATACGTTGCGAGTGAAAGGCGGCGAATCCGGATACTCGCGCGATTTCATCGGCTACTGGCTCGATTGGCTGATCTTCTATCAGGCGCCGCCCTGGGTATTCACGACCGTCTATCTAATCTTCGGCGTCTTGGTGCTCCTGACGTTTTGGATCGTGCCGATGCAAAGGCCGACGGTTAAGGTTTCGCGAGCAGCGCGTTCATGAACGCGGGGTCGTCAAACAGTTTTGCGACTCCTTGCTCGAGCGCGCCGCTGAGTGCGTCACCGAAATCCTTGGACACGCTGCCGAAGACCGCGGGATGGGTCGTGGCCGTCTCGTCGAAGCTCTTCGCGTAGGCGATCACCTCGCCAGGACGCACAACCTCGACGTGCATCTCCAATTCAGCAGTGTAGGAGGAGTAGAAAAGCGAACTGATGAAGTGGCCGTTCAGCTTGAGTACCTGCACGCGAACTTCTGTGCTCGCCGGGCCGCTGGCGATTACAAATCCGCGCGCCTGCAATTCCGATTGCACTGCGTCCCGCGCGGTATCGCCGACGTTGTTGCTGGTAACCACGCTCTGTTGGTCGTACTGACCGACACTGTTCGTGTTCGCGCGCTGATCTTCGCTGACGACGTGCACGTGAACTGACGACGCCCTCGGAACCGGCGTGACGTTCGATTCAGGCTGATAAGTGATCGGCACCGACATCGGGGCCATCAGACATCCACCTACTGCCGTGATCATCAGTAATATAAGAGCGGAGATCCGATCGGCGTGCGCCCGCATCATGGATTTACGGCTACTCTGCGCTGTTTCCGAAGTCAAAATCGTTCAGTTCGGCATGCTTGCCGGATGCGGATCTTGTGGGTTACTAGTTGAAACGTGGAACACTCGAGGACGCGGATCATTATCGACGGCGCTATTGCCGGTCTCATCGGCGCCGTGGTGGTCGCTGTATGGTTCCTGATCTTCGATCTGATTCGCGGGCACGCCCTCGAAACGCCCGCATTGCTTGCCGCCACTATTCTGCACGGGTCGCACAGCCACGAGGTGCATCACGGACTGGCGCTGCTGGCGCTCGAGTATTCGCTGATCCATTTTGGCGCATTCATAACCTTCGGAATCGCCGGTGGGTTGTTGCTCGAGGCTTGCGAGACCGAATCGTCGCTGTTGTTTTCGCTGGTAATTTTTTTCGTCGCGTTCGAGGTCTTCTTCATCGCGGTCGTGCTGTTCCTCGGGCCGAACGTGATGGTCGAGCTGACCTGGTGGGGCATCATCGTCGGCAATCTGCTCGCGACGGGCGCGATGCTCTCGTATTTCTTCTGGCGGCATCCCGCGCTCGCGTTCAATCTGCTCGGCGGCTGGATCTCAATCGTCCGCGAAGGCGTCACGGCCGGACTGGTCGGCGGCATCGTCGTCGCCATCTGGTTCATGGGCTACGACTTCGCCTCCGGCAATCCGTTTCACACGCCCGCGATTCTCGGCGCGATGGTTTTTCAAAATGCGAGCGTGAGCGACGGCATTCAGGCGACGCTGCCGCTCGTGCTCGGTTACTCGATTCTGCATTTTTCGGCGTTCGTGGCGTTCGGGCTGGCGCTCGCGGTCTTGCTGGCAGCGTCGGAATGGGAGCCGTTCATGGTCCTCGGCGCGCTGTTGTTACTGGCGGTATTCGAAGTGTTCTTTGTCGGCTTCGTTTCGCTGGTCGATCAGTCGGCGCTCGAAGCGTTAGGATGGTGGAAAATTGTCGCCGGAAATATCCTCGCGCTGATCGCGATGGCGACC
>NZ_JBAUYR010000086.1:0-136568 GCF_049584895.1 Binatus sp. (SeqCode) | reverse complement strand
TTTTAACCCAAACCTGCTGGATAACTTGACTTTAACTTGAGGCTCATAATATTCTGGGCTGCGGTTTTTAGCCACGAAATGGGTGTGCTGGTAGCGTTGCCAATGAGAGCATTACGCTGTTGGTAATGAGCTCAAGTATGTTATATAAACAAGCGAATTATTCTGGGGCGGTGCAAGTTGCAATTGGAGGCAATTGGGGCGGAGATGGCTAAAAGTACGAAAGCGCGACAAACGCCAGAAAAACAGAGTTTCAAAAAACCGTATACCAGTCCGCGTCTCGTCGAGTACGGTAACGTTACAAAACTCACAGCTTCAGGCGGTTCGGCTCCGAATGACGGAAGTGGCACGTTTCTCATTCGCAAGGTAACCCCGTAATCATACCAGCAGACTGAACCTCAACTCCCAGAGGTTGATTGAGTACCACTTTGGGTTCTGTAGGCGGTCCAGAGGACTTCCCATCGAGGTTCTGATGCGCTGATTTCCATCGAGTGGTCCAACTGGAAATTTTTCGGGCGGCGCGATCGTTACAGATCTCAGCAAAACGAGCATCCCAGGCTTTCGCCAACAAGCCTACGGGCTGCGAATTCTTACAGACGTTCCGATCCCGGAACTTCCGACATTTCGGGCCGCATCGCTTAGGTCGGCGGTTCGCGCGACTCTCGGCGGCCGCTTTCAGCGCATCCGTCTCAATCCCCAATGGTACCTGCGATCGCGACCTCGAGGTGGTAAGACCTGGCTTCGTTACGGCAAGACCCCCGGCGGTTACGTAATATCGTTTGCTGATATCGCCGACTTTGTCATTGACAGTTCCGGAAGCCAGGTTAACTGCTGCAACACCCGCCACGACGTAAGTCTGGAGACCATCCGCCATCTCCTGATAGACCAAGTGCTTCCGCTGGTTGTAAACCTGCGCGGGCGTGACGCCCTCCACGCTACTGCGGTCGCGACGCGATGGGGAGTTTGTGCATTCACGGGGCCCGCAGGGTCGGGTAAGTCGACGCTAGCTGCGAGCTTCGTCCTGTTTGGGCATCCCCTGGTCTGCGACGATTGCCTGGCGCTTTCCGGAAACAGAGCGATTATGACGCTTCCCGGTTATCCGGGCTTGCGGTTGTGGGACGACTCGATACGGGCGCTTGGCGCAAGTTCACGGAATCTGAAGCCGGTCGCGCAGTATACGACGAAATCGCGCTGGCAGAACTCCCGACACTCCGACTTCTGCTCGACCAAGCGCAAGCTCGCGCGCATCTATTTGCTCGAACGTGCGCGATCGAACAAACGCTCGGCCCGCGCGCTGATCGAGGAGCTCGCTCCCGGGGAGGCTATTATGGGGCTGGTCCAGGTGGCCTACAGGCTCGATATCACCGACCGCGAGATGATGAGACGTCAGTTCCAGTTCCTCTCGAGCGTTGCCGAGCGCGTCCCGGTCAAACGTCTCATCGTACCGAACGATTTTTCCGCGCTCTCCGCGGTAAGATTGGCGGTGCTGTACGACTTGAGCAATCGCAGCTTGCCCTGCTGAGCAGAGCGCGAAGCTCCGCGGGTCGCATGACCCGCGGAGCCACCACTCAAACGATCAAGACTTAGCGGAAGATTGCCTCACACCATCAGAAAGTGGTGTTCGGAATGCACGCAGGGCTCGATACGGTACCGGCCCGGGCCGTGCCTGTGGGTGGATTAAAGGTGTTGGTGACCCAGTGGTTCGCGCCGCAAGTGCTGCTCGCGTCATGGAGATCGTAACCACTTGTAGTGTGGTTACCCGATGCGTTGATGAGGAATACGCGGTCTCCAGTGCTCGCTTCACTCGCATCCAGGAAAATTCCGTCACCCGCATTACCTGTGACTGCAGGTGAAGTACCGCCTGTTTCACCTTCGGGCGCGTCGCCCACCTTAACGCTGGAGTTGGTGCCGCAGCCAGAGGTGCAGCCTATGTGCACGCCAGCCCCACCATTATCTACAGATAGAAACACGTTGAGCCTCGGCCCGGCCGAGCCGGTTACGAGCACTCCATCGGCGCAGTTGTTTCCAGTGAAGAAGTCTGCAGCGCCGCACTCATCACCGCAGCTAGCTACGAAAATACCCTGCATGGAGTTTTCCGAGGAATCAAGATTGGTCCACAACTCCGTCGCTTCGCTCCCGCCGTTCATCTTCAGCCCGACTCCGTTGCCGAGGGTTAAGACGTCATCGCCCGCGGTATTGTTCCCTTGATCCAGCACGCCCACTGCAAACCCCGAGACTTCACCACCGCCACCTTCGATAACGTCTTCATTTGCGGAGGTTTCAATGTGGATACCGTCGCCGGTCGAGCCAGCGAACGCGCACATCGGTGTCCCAAGGTCAGCAACTGTCCCAGGGCCGGTGATGTCGAAACCCTGGAGAGCCAAGGTGTTGCCGGTACCACCGAGAGTGATGCAGGTGGCGCTCGCGGTAGCCTCGGTGAGGTTTTGCGTCACCAGATAGATGGTGTTCGTCCCCGTGAGGGCTGTGGCCGAACATGCGCTGATGCTCACCGTCGAAATGGCGGCAGGGACTGACTTGGCCTTCTTGGCCCATGCACTCCCGGATGTCGCTAAGGCAACCCCGACTGTAAAAACGAAAAGCAGAGCTGCTGTCCGAGCTGCGAAACTCGGGGTCTTTGGTGCGATCCGATTCATACCTGTGTACTCCTTCGTTTTTTCTTCGTTTCTCAGCTATTTTCTACTATGACGGTTCTTCGTAACTCTTAATCTGGGAGATTCGTTCAAAACGTGTCCTTATTAACTTCCTTGCGGTAAATTTGCACGTCCGCATCATTCCATTTTGTCTCCCTTGCGTCAAGCGGGTCTATAACCCTCATACACAACTTTCTTTTAGGCTGTTAGTCGTTAGAAGCTGTAAATGATGCGAACTGATCTAAAATACTACAATTTGTTAGATTGCGCGTGTCGTTAGTAGCACGCCGATTCTTGTAGATTTGATATCAGGTGCACTTGGGCCCGGCTCTTCCTCACGCTATGTTCCATAGCCCTGTGGCATCCAACACTCTTCTAAACCTCGCCAACTTGTCTCCTGAAGCATCCATCGTGCTGTGCAGCGCGACCACGAAGCCGACGCCTTCGCGCACGGCGCTGGCCTCCGAACTTGCTGCGCAGGTGCGCGATTGGGATCGTCTCATCGAGACTGCCAGAAGTCATGCGGTGCTCCCGCTGGTCCATCGGTACCTGAAACTCGAATGCAGTACCGCAGTCCCGCAAGAGGGAGCGTCAAGATTAACGACCGAATGGCAGTTCATCGCTCTGTATAACCGTCATCTGGCGGCAGAGCTCGTGCGCCTGCTGGCCCTGCTGAAGGCCGCAGGCGTTGCAGCCGTCGCCTTCAAGGGCCCGGTGCTGGCGGCGATGGCGTACGGATCGATCGAACTTCGCCAGTTCAGCGATCTCGATATTCTGGTGCGCCAGTCCGATCTGCCGCGGGTTGCCGAAATACTCACCGCCGAGCGATATCTCTCGCCGCACACCAGGCGCGAAGGACTGGCGACCGGTTACTTTCAGGAATCCGAGGACGCGTTTTTTGCCGCCGGCGGGATGGGCGCAGTCGACGTTCATTGGAAGGTCACGCCGCGCTCGTTCCGATTCGCCCCCGATGAGGAAGCTTTCTGGCATCGCGCGCAGACAGTTGATCTAGAGTTCGGCACCGTGACCGCGATCGCGCCGGAGGACATGCTGCTGTACCTCTGCGTTCACGCGGCAAAGCACGGATGGGTTGCGCTCGGAGGGATTTGCGACGTAGCGGAGACCATTCGCGCGCGTCCAGCGATCGATTTGAGGGCGATACTCGACCAAGCGACGACGCTGGGCAGTCGCAGGATGTTCCTGACCGGCATCCTGCTCGCGCACGAGCTGGCCGGCGCGCCGGTTGATCCTGACGTGGTTGCGATAGCTCGACGAGACCGCGCAGTTGAATCGTTGGCAAGGCGTGTCGCGAGCCAACTGTTCAGCGGATCAGGCCCGGGACGGTCGCAGTTCGATCCATGGGCCGTTCCGATACGATCAATCGAAAGCATGCGCGCGCGGACGCGCTACGTCGTCCGCCGGATGCTGGCGCCGACAATGGGCGATTATGAACTGGTCCAACTGCCGGCGTCGCTGTTCCCGCTCTACTGGGTAATCCGGCCGTTTCGGATGGCGGTGCAATACGGCCCGCGCCTCTTTCGCTCCTCATCAAACAGTCCGAACGCTTGAACGTCCAGCAACCGTGGCGACGTCATTGTCGATTTTCGTCTCCAGCGAACGACTAGATAGTGCGCGATACATTCGAGCGATCTGGAGAATCACCTATGCGATATTTGTGTGCCGTTTACCTCGAACCGAAGTCGATGGAAAAATTGTCCCCGGCAGAGGGCGCAACCCTCGACCGCGACTCAATAGCCTATGACGACGAGCTGCGCAGAAGCGGTCATTACATCGTGTCCGACGCCCTCCAGCGTGCGACCACCGCCAAAACCCTGCGCGTCCGCAACGGCAAGCTGTCGGTCACGGACGGCCCCTTCGCCGAAACCAAGGAGCAGTTAGGCGGCTTCATCCTGGTAGAAGCCAGCAACATGGACGAGGCGGTCGAGCTAGCGTCAAAGATCCCGATGGCCAAATACGGCACCATCGAAGTCCGCCCCATCATGGACCTGTCGTCAAAATCCAAATCCTAAGGCCTGAGTGGGGCGGGCCGCCGTGCCCGCGGCTCCTGCGTTCGCAGTATTCAGATCGACGAAGACTTGCGGCGAATTTTGCTACGCAACGCAATGAGCCGGTCCTCGACCATCATCCGCGCGGCGCTCTTCCCCTCTCCCGCTGGGAGAGGATTCAAGGTGAGGGACCTTGTTCAGCGCGCATTTTTGCGCGCGATTCAATGTTTTGGTTCTCGGTGTGCCTTGCGTTTCTCTGCGAAATTGCAAAATTCCCGAGAGCCGTGCCTTCGTCCGAATCGTCTCATGAAACAACCCGCAGACGACGCCGCGAGCAGACGAGGCAGAGAACATTCTCTGCGTCATCTTCGAGGCAGGCGATTATGCAACATTAAATTCAGGCGTCAATTTCCGATCGCTCATTCTTCAGAATCTTGAATCGCGCGCTAGGCGCGCGCTGAGTAAGGTCCCTCACCTTAAATCCTCTCCCGACGGGAGAGGGGAAGAGCGCCGCCAAGTTAGGTATGCAAAGCTCTCCTCATAGTAGGTAGAGGCGTTCGATATTCTGACGACAGCCGACTCCGCCCCTTCAGCTGAAGCGCAAACCTTTCATCTCGCCGGCTTCGCGCCATTTGCGGATTAGGTCGTGGAACTCGACTGGGCCGCCGCCGTATAGCTCACCTGCCAGCCCGAAGCCTTTTTGCGGCTTGCCTTCGTTGTTGTAGTAGCCAGGCGTGCAGGCCTCCAGGAAGTCCTGGTTATTCATCGCCTTCTCTTTGATCATCGCCACCCATTCCGCTTCCGCCTCGGCCGTCGGCTCGATGCATCGCGCCTCTTGCGATTTCGCGTGCCGGATAAGCTCGGTGATGTGCTGGGCCTGCTCTTCGAGCATGTGCGGAAAGTTCGCGGTCAACGCATTCTGCGTGACGCCCATGTGGAAGCAGTTTGGGAATCCTGCGGTGCAAAAACCGTGCAGCGTTTTCAGACCGTTGGCCCAATTCTCGCTCAATGCCTTACCGCCGCGACCGTAAACCTCGAAGCCCGCGCGACGCGTGTAGGCTGTGCCCACTTCGAATCCAGTCGCAAAGATAATGCAGTCGACCTCGTACTCGATTCCGTCGAACACCAGTCCCTTCTCCGTGATTCGATCGACGCCCCGGCCCATCGTATCCACGAGTATGACGTTCGGCCGGTTGAACGCGGGCAGATACTCGTCGTTGAACGTCGGGCGTTTGCAGAACTGCCGATACCACGGCTTCAGCGACTCCGCGGTCCGCTTGTCCTTGACGATCGAGTCCACCCGGGCGCGGATCTGATTCATCTTCTTGAAATCCGCGATCTCCGCCAGGCGCATGACCTCCTGCATCGAGACCTCGGAATCTTTTTTCCGCGCCATCAGCAGGCCGCCGAGATTGCGGATGATATCGGTCCATCCGTCGTTGACCAGGTCCTCCGGCTGGAAGCCTCCCGTGACCAGCACGTTGAAATTCTCCATCCGATGCTTCTGCCATCCCGGCTTCAGCGTCTTCACCCACTCGGGATCAGTCGGACGATTCCCCCGGTTGTCGATCGAAGAAGGCGTCCGCTGGAACACGTACAGCTCCTTCGCATACTTGGCCAGGAACGGGACGCACTGGACGGCGGTCGCGCCGGTGCCAATCACGGCGACTCGCTTGTCGCCAAGCTTGTGCAAATTTCCGTTGGTATCGCCGCCCGTATAGCCATAGTCCCAGCGGCTGGTATGGAACGTATGCCCCTTGAAGCTGTCGATACCTGGAATTCCGGGCAGCTTCGGCCGGTTAAGCGGCCCGTTGGACATCACGACGAACCGCGCGCGCATCCGATCGTCGCGATTGGTCGTAACGATCCACCGGCACTCGTCCTCGCTCCACGTGAGCGCTTTGATCTGAGTCTGAAAGCATGCGTCGCGATACAGGTCGAAATGCTCGCCGATACGCCGCGCGTGGGCCAGGATCTCCGGCGCGTAGGAGTACTTCTCCTTGGGGATGTAGCCGGTCTCCTCGAGCAGCGGCAGATAGATGTACGATTCGATATCGCATTGCGCGCCGGGATAGCGGTTCCAGTACCAGGTGCCGCCGAAGTCCCCGCCCTTCTCGATGATGCGAATATCTTTGACGCCGGCCTCGCGCAGCCGCGCGCCTGCCAACAGCCCGCCGAAGCCGCCGCCGATGATGACGACGTCGACTGCGTCGGTCAGAGGCTCGCGAGTGAACCCGGGATCGACATAAGGATCGTCGACGTAACGGCTGAAGTCGCCCTTCACTTCGACGTACTGTTCGTTGCCGTCAGGTCGAAGCCGCTTGTCGCGTTCCTCGCGATACTTGGCGCGCAGTGCCTCAGGATCGAAATCGAATTCCTGCTGTCCATTGCTGCCTGAAGGGACTTTTTCAATCTCGCTCATCGCTGAAACTCCGATCTGAAGATATTTGTGAGCCGGCTGGGACTTGAACCCAGGACCCTGTGATTAAAAGAAATAGCACACGTTCGCGCAAGATTGCGCTCGGTCGCTTTCAGTCTGATTTCTATAGGCTTTTCGCTCTCGCGCTGCTCTCAGTATCTGTCGATTGCTGAGCGTCTCGCGTCAAAAGCTTTACAATCTATTACAATTTGGCCCTTGCAAACCTCGCGCGCTATGGTTGAGGAGGACTGGCAATTTGTCGTGTCAGTCGCTGACCTCAAGCCCGCGAGCTTGCTCGCGCTCGACGACGATTCGGGACAGCCGGAACAAAGTGGGATCGCGGACCAGTGCGGACTACGCCCGACGAGGGCGGACCAAGCGATCGGCAGCCGGAAGGGCCAGACACTCAGCGCAGACTCCATTCTCAAGCGTAATGCCGAACTCTCTTTCGAGCATCTTCCGCACCCGCTCGCTGAGGGGGAACTGATCGATCTTCGTTTCGATGGGCGACTTCTGGCCGCACAATACGCATGTCATAAAGCGAACCGTAGCCGATCCGTCATGCGCGCGACGAGGATTAAGAGGTTCTCGCCATTACCAAGCTGAGCGTAATTCCACCGCTAGTTTGGGAATAAATTGTTCTCTGAAGGACAATTTTGTCGTTTTCTCAATCCTCTTGAACTGAATTTGCGTTTGCATTATTAAAAAAATAGAAGATCTCGTCGCCGAAAGGTCCTCAATCAGGAGGGTTGCTTCCCTATGAATCGCGACGCGTGGAACAGCCATCAGTGGTCTAGTCCGAAACCTCGCCAAGTAGAGATCGAGCACGACAAACCGCTTCGCCAACATCACTGCTCCCGTTGCGGGCGTGATTTCGTCGAGTCTCTGTCCGGGGAACGATGGGCGGTTTACGTCTCAGTATTTAGCTTTCGCAGACTTCCCGACCACATCAGTACGCAATGGCTTGGGGAAATGTGTCCAGGCGCGCCAATGGCTTTCGACATGGAGGTCCGTTCCAGGCTGACCGATCATCACGCCAAGTAAAAAATTGGCTCTGGTATTTTCCCCTCTGGAGCCTCGGCACGCTCGGTAAACATGCACCCACTAACGGTGAGCCGAGCGTGCCTTTTTTTGCTCGACCAATCGCGATATTCGCGAAGCCAAGTTGAGACGCCGAACGCGAAATGCTGCGGCGCGCTATTCGTCGCGTCTGTCGCTAATCTCAAACCCGCGCGAGCGGTCAATCTGACGCGCGACGTGATTTCAGCCTATGTCGCGAAGCGTCGCGCGATGCTCGTCAAGCGCGCCACTGGCAACAAAATCATCGTCAACGTGAAAACGGTCGTAGAGCGCGTCGAGCAGCCGCCGTCGAACGGGACAATCAATTTTGAACTCGCCCTGCTCCGGCGCGCGTTCAATATTCAAGTCGAAGCGCGCAAACTTTCGCGCGACCATGTCCCTGTGATGCCGATGCTGGAAAAATCGAAGCCGCGCCAAGGGTTCCTCGACCCTGCCGAATTTGATGCGCTCGTCGCCAAGCTCCCTGAGCATCTGCGCGATGCAGTTCGCTTTCTCTACGCGAGCGGCTGGCGCAAGAACGAAGCGATGACCCTCGAATGGCGCGACGTGGATTTCCAAAACGGCGTGATTCGTCTGCGCGCCGAGCACTCGAAGAACAAGCAGACGCGCGTGCTCCCGCTCGCTGACGAAGTGCTCGAAATCATCAAGCGCGCTCGCTCGACGCGCTCGCTCGCTTGCCCGTTCGTATTTCAGCACGACGGCGCGAAGCTCCCCACCTTCCGCAAGGTATGGGCGAATGCCTGCAAGGCGGCGGGTCTTGGCCGTCTGGTCATTCACGACCTGCGCCGCTCAGCCGTTCGCAATCTCGTTCGTGCAGGCGTCAGCGAGAGCGTGGCGATGGGTTTCACGGGGCACAAGACGCGCAGCATTTTCGACCGATACGACATCCTCGACAAGCGGGACCTCGAAGCTGCGTCAGCGAAGCTCGCGAGCTATGTGCGCGAGCGCGCTCAGGAAGAACCGAAGGTGGCCGCCCCCCAGCTTCCGCAGCGCAAGAGCGCGTAAGTAACAAGGCAGTCCCGTAGCCTCGCTATTCTTCCTGATGGCAAACGGCTTCTATGTTGTTGCCGTCGGGATCCTTCACGAAGCCGCCGTAGTAGTTGGCGGAATATTGGGGACGGAGACCGGGCTTGCCGTTGTCCTTGCCGCCGGCGGGCAGAGCGGCATCGTAGAACGCCTTCACGGCAGCGCGGTTCTTGGCCACGAATGCAACATGGACAGGTCCGGTCGGTTCGCCCTTGGCCAAACACAAGGCGGGCGCGTCCTTGGGGCCAAAGACCACTATTCCGTCCGCGTCGTACTGCACGCTGAAGCCAAGCGGCGCCAGCGCGGCGCTGTAGAAGCGCTTGCTCGAGTTGAGGTCCTTCACCTTAAGCATGATGTGATCAAACATGACTCTCTCCTTCTCTGACTTTCGTTTTCTCGACCCGGACGGCTCTCGTGCCGCGCCGCCGGCGCCTAACGACACGCAAGAGCGCGCGCAGTCGTGTGAACGCTGCGCGCGCTTTTTTCGTCCGCCCTCAAAAGTTTTACAAACTGTTACAGTTTTCGCATCCTGCCAATCGCGTGGTCATTTGAAGCGCTACAAAGCATTGAATCCAAAAGGGTTTTGAGTGAGCCGGCTGGGACTTGAACCCAGGACCCTGTGATTAAAAGTCACATGCTCTACCACCTGAGCTACCGGCTCCCGAGAGATTCCAATGCTTACAGGTAATTCAAAGCGTTGGAAACAGTTTCGCTGGAAGCTCTGTTCATCCGCGATCTTCGAGTCGCCCGTGCGATTGGCACCTAGCCACCTTCGAGGACCTCGACCGCTATATCGGTGCATCGCGCGAGAGAACTGTCTCCGGTCAGAAAGACGTCAACCTTCTCTTCGATGGCCGAGGCCAGATGAATCGCGTCCGGTGTCTTGAAACCATGTCGCGCGCGCAACGTTGTGGCGGTTGCGACAATCTCGGCCGTTATCTCCACAATCAACATTCGGTTCGCGCCGAACAGCTTGTCATACGCTGCCAGCAGGCTACGATCCTTGTCTCTGACGGGGCGGATCCGGCACTCCAGGCATGACAGCCGCGATGTTAGAAGTCGCGACGCTGGATCGGTTTGGTGCTCGAGCAGTCGACGGACGACTACCGCATGGAAAGGACTTTCCGCTTCGACCAGGTAGATTATGGAGCACGCATCGAGGTAGATGCGGCTCATCGATTATCCCACGAGTCGCGCTCCTCGTGGATCTGTTGATCGATTTCAGTTTTAGATCGAGACCCGGGGACAAACGCTGCGATAACCTCGAAAACGTCAGGCGTTCGAGTTTTCGGCAATTGGCGGATTGTGACTTCCACTTCTCCCCGGATCTCAGGCACAGCTTTCGTAAGCTCTATATGCCTCGGATCTGAGAATTTTCCTCGAGCGACAATATTCCGTCTCATGGTCCTGCCTGATTTCCATGCTTACAGGAATCCGAAGTGTTGAAAACAGTCGCGATTAGACCGCTCACCGTGCTTGGTCGATAATCGAGTCTCATCACGATCGCGGCACGCTGCTGAACAGCGGCGCAAAATTGGCGCGATAGTACCACGCCAGGAAAAGCTCGAGCGCCGTCACGATGAACGCGATTGCCAACTGCATCGGTACCGGCGAGAGATAGATATGGAACCCGAGAATGTTCACGATCACCGGCGCGAGAACCACCAGTGCAAATGGCACCGCCACATTGATCAGGAGCAGCACTCCCCCTAAAACCTGGGCCCCAAAAATCAACCCGAACATATAATGAGTCGCGATCAGCGCGCCGAAGAATGCGCCCGCTGCCGGTGTCGGCGGAGGATTCGGCATAAAATGCAGGAAGCCGTTCAGGCCGAAGACAAAAAAGACCAGGCCCAGCAGGATCCGAGCGACCGTGACAGCTATCTTCATCTTTATTTCCTCCAGCATACTAATAGCAATCGCGGGTTATCCCGACCATCGACTAAAGTGCTCGCCCCGCACGTTGGATTATCCGCAAGCCGACCAATTTCCCCTATATTTTCGCTGAATTCCGGTGAATTTTCGCCGCCGGGCAGCCTATACCTTGGGTGTGGAAAAGCCCACGAAAGCTTGATTTTTCAACTGGTTAAAGGCGATGATTGCCGGTCTTTCATTCCTGAACTATGCCAAGTGAGGGAGAATGAGAAAGAGGCTATCAATTGGCGTGAAACCTCGTCATGATTGCCACCGCCTTGGGCGAATCAATCGAAGGAGCTAAAACACGAAGGTGCTCGCGTTTGCTAAGGACAGTCGGTAAAATCTCAGCGCGACGGCTTGACACACCATGCGCTACTCGACTATATCCAAAATCCTACAACTAGTAGAGAAGATTTAGTAACTAATTGTAGTCGAAGTTAAGCAGCGGAGAAGGAACCAAACGATGCGCCTTCAAGAGTACTCGGCGAACGGATCGCCGGTCGTGGCTGCGATGAATAATCTTCGCGCCGATCCGGCGGCTGCCGCGTGCGATTGGTTCAGCCTCGAGCAGCTTGCGCATGGGTCGGAGCGGGTGGGCGGGATGGTGGTGCGGTCGGCGCAAGTACGCAAGGTGCTGAAAACCATTTCACGCCTGAGCCCTTACAAAGCAACCGTCCTGATTCACGGCGAGTCCGGCACCGGCAAGGAACTGGTGGCGCGAGCGCTTCATACGCTCGGCTCCGCACCCGGCGGCCCGTTCGTGACCTTCAACTGCTCGAACCTGGTCGAGACGCTGGCGGAGTCGCAGCTCTTCGGCCATGTGCGCGGCGCCTTCACCGACGCCCGCGAGGATTCGCTCGGTTATTTTCGCTCGGCCAACGGCGGAACCCTCTTCCTCGACGAAATCGGCGAGCTCCCGCTGCGCCTGCAGCCCAAGCTGTTGCGCGCGGTCGAGACTCACGAGATCCAGCCGGTCGGCTCGTCGCGCTCCTACTCGGTTGATATTCGCCTGGTCGCTGCCACCAATCGCGACTTGCGTGCGATGGTCAAAGCTAGTCAATTCCGTGACGACCTGTACTACCGCCTCAACGCCGCCGCGATTCTGGTTCCCCCGCTGCGCGAACGGCGCGAGGCGATCCCGGCCTTCGTCGCTCATTTCATCGAGCACTACAACCGGCTCTTCGGCAAAGATGTAAAACAGGTGTCCCGCGCCGCGTTGGACGTAATATGCGCCAATCAGTGGCTCGGCAACGTCCGCGAGCTCGGCCATGCGATCGAGAGCGCGGTACTGATGACCGAGAACGATCGGATCGATGTCGATGACCTGCCTTTCAATCACGACGACGCGACCCCTGAAGAGATCGGCGTGCCGATCGACGCGATGCTTCCGAGTGCACCGATGGACCTGGTCGAGGGCGCGGCGAGCAACACCGCGAAGGAATGGCCCTACTCGCTCGACGCTGTCATTCGCGAAGCCTCGAAGCACGCGCTGGTTCGGGCACTGCAGGCGACCGAGGGCAACTGCCATCGCGCCGCCGAGTTGCTGGGCGTATCGCGCTACACCGTCTACCGGATGCTGAACCGTTTCGGTCTGGCCGAAGGCCGCACATACCGAACCTTCCGTAAACCAACCGTTCGCCGCGTATAACGGCGGACCCGGAACTGATTCGAACGCGAAACCTTCCGTGGGTTTCGCGTTTCCTTTTCCAGGAGTAACTCCTGCACCTTGGTATCGGCCCGTTGAGCAGCCTGCCACTTGGCGTGTAACCTGTCGCGAGGACTTCCGTCCGAGTCCCAACCACAGTGCCTCGCGTTTCTGTAATCATCCCTGCCTACAATGCCGCCGCGACCATCGCCGGCACCGTCGACAGCGTCCTCGAGCAAACTTTCCAGGATTTGGAAATCATCTGCGTCGATGACGGCTCCACTGATGGCACCATCCCGATCGTCAAGCACTATGCCGAACGCGTGCGGTTGATTGAGCAAGGCAACAGCGGACCGGCCGCGGCGCGCAACAACGGCGCACGCAATTCTTCCGGCGAGTATCTCGCCTTCCTCGACGCCGACGACATCTGGACGCCGCAATTCCTCGAGCGCAGCGTGGCGGCGCTCGATGCCGACCCTGCGCTCTCGCTCGTCTATTGCAACTGCGCACTCGCCGACAGCGAGGGCGTTGCGCTCGACACGTCCCTGGTCGGCAGCGGCTTCGATCATGCCCCCTCACTGAACGAACTGCTGACGCAACTGTGGCCGATAATGCCGAGCGCTGCTCTCGTCCGCCGCTCCTCTTACGACACGTGCGGCGGTTATCGCGACGCGTTGAAGGGCGCCAGCTTTCGGTTCGAGGACGTAGATTTCTGGATCAAGATGCGCGAGCAGGGGCCGTTCGGATATATCGACGAGCCGCTGATCACGTGGCGCTTCGCATGGTTCCCCAAACAGCTCAAGCGCCTGCCCGACTATTCGAAAGCGCTGCACGTTTTCGAGGCGTATCTGCAGGAGCGCTACGGCGTTTCTGCCGCGCCGCTGGTGGATGCGCGCGCGCGAGCGCCGCGAAGCATCCTCGCGACGATTGGCCTCAAGGCGATGCGCGACGGCGACCGTCCTCGTGCGCGAGCCGCATTCGCGCGCGCTATCAAGGTCGATCCGTATCGGCTCAAAAACTATTTGCGCTGGATGCGCACGTGGCTGCCGCACCGCATCGCGCAAAGTCTGTCCGGCGGAAGCTCGCGGCGCACTCGATCTGATCGCGCATATCAGGAATAAATAGACGGCGAATCGCTGATTCGCTTTTTCACGGTGGAGGCATTTTCAATGCGGGTGATTGTAACTGGTGGGGACGGATATCTCGGGTGGCCGCAGGCGATGTACCTGTCAAAGCGCGGCTACGAAGTATGCGTGGTCGACAACTTCAGCCGCAGGCTGTGGGACCTCGAAGGCGGCACCGAAAGCCTGATTCCGATCGCGCCGCTGCATGACCGCGTCGCGGCGTGGCGCGAGACGACCGGCAAGTCGATTCAAATCGCAGTCGGCGATCTGACCGATTACGCATTCATCAGCGGCGTGGTACGCGACTTCAAGCCCGACGCGATCGTGCATTACGGCGAGCAGCGCAGTGCGCCATTTTCGATGATCGATCGGCGACATTCGGTTCTCACCCAGGTCAACAATCTCGTCGGCACGCTCAACGCCGTCTACGCGATTCGCGAGCACGTCCCCGAATGCCACCTGGTCAAGCTCGGCACGATGGGCGAGTACGGAACGCCCAACATCGATATCGAAGAGGGCTTTATCGAGATCACGCACAACGGCCGCACCGACACTCTGCCGTATCCGAAACAGCCCGGCTCGTTCTATCACCTGTCCAAAGTCCACGACTCGCACAACATCCACTTCGCGTGCAAAATCTGGGGCATCCGCGCGACCGATCTCAACCAGGGCGTCGTCTACGGAATCGAAACTGACGAGACGATGCTCGATGAGAGGCTCGCGACGCGTTTCGACTACGACGGAATCTGGGGCACCGTCCTGAACCGTTTCTGTATCGAGGCCGCCATCGGCCATCCGCTGACGGTTCACGGCAAGGGCGGCCAAACCCGCGGCTACCTGAACATCCGCGACACCATGCGATGTATTGAAATCGCAATCGAGAAACCGGCCAAGCCAGGCGAATACAGAGTCTTCAACCAGTTCACCGAACAGTTTTCGGTGGGCCAACTAGCCGACCTAATCCAGGCCGCGGCAAAGCACAAAGGCCGCAATGTCGAAATCCAACACATCGCAGACCCACGCGTAGAAGCCGAGGTCCATTACTACAACGCCAAGCATACGAAGCTGATCGACCTGGGCCTCAAGCCGCGCCTGTTATCAGACACCCTGATCGACTCAGTCCTCGACAAGGTCGAGCACTACAAACATCGCGTAAAAAAAGATCGCATCGCCGCCCTGGTAAACTGGCGCAACACCAGCAATGCAATCGGCTACGGATCGATATCCGCGAAGGAAGTCGAAGCAGAGCCCGAGCCAAAACCAAAAGCGCAAATCTCCCGCGCCCGGTAAAAGCGGCTACGGTTTTTTCCGTCATCCTGAGCGCAGCGAAGGATCTCGCGCGCAAGCGCGCTAAGGCGACACCGAACGCCGGAGCGTCCGGCGAGATTCTTCGCTACAGCAGCTTCCGCTCAGAATGACACAAAGAAAAAAGTTGCAGATATCAAGCGTCGATGCGCGCGCCGCGCGATGCTTTCCCGCCAAGCGCGCGCCTAATCGGCCCAGGCAAGAACGTTCGCGCGATTCGCGTGTAGCTCTTTAGGTAGAGCGGATCGTACCTCAGCACGCGGATGAAACATCGACGTGCGCCTTCCATGTTCCCTCGACTCATCTCGACCACGCCGGCGTTGGCAATCATCCTCACGCGATGCCGAATGAAATTCTTCACCAACCCATCGGCGCGCGCGCCGTATCGCGCGCGAATCAAATCGAGGATCGCATCGGGCCCGATGTCGCGATTCAACACCTTCGGGAACAACTGACCGTAGGTGAATCGCACCAACTTTTCCGGCAGATAAATGAAATGCCCCTGCTCGCGCATCAGCAGCCAGAAGTGGATGTCCTCGGCGCTGATGAGTTGTTCGCAGAATCCGCCTGCGCGATCGAAAGCGTTGCGCCGCATCACAACCGTGCTCGGCGTGATCGGCCATATCCGCGCGAGCATTTCGTCCATCGTCGGCGCATGCGCAGTCTCAAGACGAACCTCCGACAGGCGGAACTCCTCGCCCGCTTCGTTCACAACGATCTTGTCCGAGTAGAGCAGCGCTGCTTCGGGATCGGAACGCATCGCGGCGACGGCAAGCTCGAGCTTTTGCGGAAGCCATTCGTCGTCGTGATCGATAAGTGCGAGCAATTCGCCGCGGCTCGATGCCACCGCCGCATTGCGCGCAGCCGGCAACCCGCGATTCCGCTGGCGCACGGCACGAAGCTTGTCGCCATACTTCGCCAACACTGACGGCGTGTCGTCAGTCGACCCGTCGTCGCAGATAACGATTTCATAGTCGGTGAAGGTCTGATCGAAGACGCTCTTGAGCGCTCGATCGATCATTGCGGCGCCGTTGTAAACCGGAATTATTACCGAGACGAGCGGCATCTGTGGCAGCTCAGACGCCGGGCCGGTCCGTGCTCGCAGAGGCTCGCGCGCCGCGGGGCAAGATAAAAGTTTTCAGGTACCGGTAGTAGGCCTTCGGCGACGCGGGTTCGTAGTGGAGCACCCGCGCGAGACATCGGCGTGCGTCTTCGGGGCGGCCCTCGTCGATCAGAATGTGGCCGAGATGCCGCAGCACCTTGACCCGCGACCGCCTGAAGCCGTCGATCAGTCCATCGGCGGACGCGCCGTAGCGATCGCGCACCAGCTCGACGAAGAGATCGCATTCGGGCTCGCGCTCGAGCGCCTTGGGATAGAGCGGCCTCGTCTCTTTGCGCAGCAGCGGCTCAGGGACGCATCGGAAACCACCGTACTCGCGCGCGGTCAGCAGGAAATAGAGATCCTCGCATGACGTAACGAAGCGCTCATGGAATCCGCCGCATCGCTCGAAGACGTCGCGCCGCACGACAAATTGGCTGGGCACGACGTTCCAGGGCCGCGTCAACATCTCCTGCATCGTCGGCGACTCGACGCCGTCGGGCTGGCCCTCTGTCTGGCTCTGGGAGCCCATAAGCTCTCCTTGAGCGTCTACTTTGACAGCCAGCGTGTACGCCAGCGCGCATCCCGGATCGGCGTCCAGTACTGGAACGCAGCGCGCGAGTTTCTCAGGCATCCACTGGTCGTCATCGTCAAGGAACGCGAGGTACTCTCCGTGCGACGCGCGCACTCCCGCGTTACGCGCGGCGGACAAGCCGCGATTGGGCTGCGTGATGACGCGGATTCGATCGCCGTAGCGCGACAGCACCGCCGCGGTGTCGTCGGTCGAGCCGTCGTTGATGACCATCACTTCGTAGTCGGTGAAAGTTTGCGCGAACACGCTCGCGAGCGCGCGGCCAATCGTGGCTGCGCCGTTGTAGACCGGAATAATTACGGACACCTTTGCCATCAGGATCTATCTTTCCTGGAGTGAAGCGGCGCGCGCGGTGGTGCCGCTCTTAACGCGAGGACTTTTCCACGCGGAGAGGTCCCGTCCGATCATTTGCTCGAGCGCGTCGATTTCGGTGCGCATCAGTTCATGCAGGCGCGCTTCGATCGCCGGATCGAGTGGCGGGAACTTTGGCCCGCCGCCGAATACCAGCCGCCACGCTCCTGCCTGCTCGAGGAAGTTGCTCGTGCCGTACGCTTGCTTCTCCTCGAGCCAGTACATGAACTTGCGCGCTCTGCGGGCGGCGCGCGGAAACCGCGGCAGATCGTTTATCGAATTGATCAGCTCGCCCTCGCCCGCCGACGCAGGCACCGGGTAGCGCTCGATGCCAACAAAATCACAAACGCGATCGAGATACGCCTGCGGATCGGCGCGCAGATCGTCGTTGAGCAGCACCAGCACGTGGTCGTCCCCGAAACGCGCGCGATAGTCCGGCAGATGCGTCGCGTAGCGGCTTACTTCGATCACCTGCGGAACTTTCACGAGGAACTTGTCGAGCGGATCGTTGGTCAGCGTGTAGTGACGCCAGAGTTTATACGCCGAGTAGATTCGTTCGACCGGATTGCGGAACGAGCAGATGATTTTGCATCGCGGAATATGAATCGCGATGCGCTCGGCGGCTTCGGAGAAACCGAAGTACGGATTCACTTCGCCGATAGGCCGGATGCGGTCGGCCTCGCGGAAGTGATGCGCGTACCACTCGACGCCCTTGGAATAGTTGGTAGTGAAAAAATCAGTCTCCTTGATTCCGGCTGGAAGATTGACGTGACCCTTAAGCACTTCATGCAGCCATGTAGTGCCGGTTCTGCCGGGGCCGACGCCGATGAAATCGGGGAGTCGCAGATCGCGCTCGCTGTTCGGAGAATTGGTCATCGACTTACGCAACCGTTGCGCGCCGCAGCTGCGGCTTCTTCCATGCTGAGAGATCTATGCGGAGCAATTCCTCGAGCGCCTCGACCTCGGGCAGGTAGCGGTCACGCAGGCGCTGTTCCTGTTCGGACGTCAGACGGCCAAAAGGCTCGCCGCGTCCGTAACAGTAATCCCACACGCCCGCTCGCTCGAGCAGGTCGATCGCGCCGTACGCCTGATGACTCTGCAGGCGGTACATCATCTTCCGCGCGCTGCGAGCGAGTCTGCGGCTCTTGGGAGCGCGCGCAAACGAATGTACATCGTCGCCGATTTCCGGACGCGCTGAAAGTGCGATGCGCTCGACGCCCATGAAGTCGGTCACGCGGTCGAGATACGACTGCGGCTGCGCGCGCAGTTCGTCATACATCGTGACCAGAACATTCTCGCGGCCGAACAAGTCGAACCAGGTCTTGAGATGCGACGCGTAACGATTTCCGCTGCCCAGATTGGGCCGCGATTTCAGAACCTCGTCGAACGATCCGTGCGCCCACGCAAAATGAACGACCAGCTTGTAGGCCGAGAAAGCGTGATCGACTGGATCGCGCAGCGTTGTGATAATGCGGCAATTCGGAATGTGGGTCTTGATCCGTTCGGGCGCGAGCGGATGAAAAAAGTACGGACAGATTTCCGCGATTTTCCGATTGCCGGTGGCGTAGCGAAAGTGATGCGCGTACCAGTCGATGCCCTTGTCGTAGAACGTGTTGAAGAACTGCGTCTCCTTGACGCCGTATGGCAGATCGACGCGGGCCTCGAGCACGCGATGCAACCATGTGGTGCCCGTGCGGCCGGGACCAGCGCCGATTATTTCTGGAAGGCGGCGAATCATCCGACGGCTAGCCTATGAGCGGGGCGTTCGGCCGCGCGAGGTTTTTTCCATGCGGAGAGATCGATCCCGAGCAATTCTTCCAACGCCTCGACTTCGGGCAGATAGCGCTCGCGCAGGCGTTCCTCCTGTTCGATCGTGAGACGCAGATACGGTTCACCGCGACCGCCGCAGAAATCCCACACTCCGACGCGTTCGAGCGCGTTGACGAGGCCATACGCCTGATGGCCCTTGAGCCAGTACATCAGTTTGGTTGCGTTGACTGCGAGTCGGCGATCCCTGGGTGCGCGAGCAAAAGAGTTCACGTCGCCACTGAGATCCGGGCGCGGCGCGAGCGCGATGCGCGGGACGCTGATGAAGTCGCAGACGCGATTGAGATAGACTTGCGGTTGGTCGCGCAATTCATCGTACATCGTGACCAGGACGTTCTCGCGGCCAAAGTTGTCGAACCACACCTTTAGGTGCGCGGCATAACGGTTACCGCCGCCGAGATTTGGACTGGATTGCAGGACCTCGTCGAGAGTTCCGCGACGCACCCATCCGTAATGGCGCATGAGCTTGTACGCGGAGTAAATGCGGTCGACGGGATTGCGCATGGTCGCGACAATCTTGCATTTCGGAATGTGAGTCTTGATGCGGGCGGGCGTCTCCGGATGAAAAAAATACGGCGGAGATATTTCAGCTATCGGACGGCGCCCAGTCGCGTATCGAAAGTGGTGCGCGTACCAATCGATGCCTTTGTCGTAGAACGTACTGAAAAACTGCGGCTCTTTGACTCCCGCGGGCATATCCACCGAGTCGCGGAGAGCGTTGTAGAGCCAGGTCGAGCCGGTCCGCGGGGGCCCGATTCCGATAACGTCGGGGAGCCTCATCGGCCATATTTCATACGAATCGGACGCGCAGTGCTAGCCGAGGTCGGCGAGCGAGTGCTCCAGAATTGTCATGCCTTCATCCATCAATTCGGGCGACGCTGTCAGTGGCGCGAGGATTCGGATGACGTTCCCGTAGATTCCCGCGGTCAGCAGGATCAGGCCGCGCTCCGATGCATGCTTCGCGAGCCGGCTGGCAAGTTCGGGCGCCGGTTCCCTGGTTGCGCGATCGCGGACCAGCTCGATCGCGAGCATCGCCCCGAGGCCGCGCACGTCGCCGATGATCGGGAACCGTTCGCGCATCACCTCGAGACGCGCGCGAACCAGCACGCCCTGCTTCTCGGCGCGCTCGAGCACGTGCTCGTCGCGAAATACGTCGAGCACGGCAAGCGCCGCGGCGCATGACACAGGACTACCGGCGAAGGTGCCGCCAAGACCGCCGGGCGCGACGCTGTCCATGATTGCGGCGCGGCCGATCACGCCCGAGAGCGGGAATCCGCCGGCGAGGCTCTTGGCAATCGTGATGAGGTCGGGCTCGACACCGGCGTGCTCGACGGCGAACATCCTGCCAGTGCGGCCGAAGCCGGTCTGTATCTCGTCGGCGATGAAGACGATGCCGTGGCGATCGCACAGCGCTCGCAGCTCGCGCAGGAACTCGAACGGCGCGACGTTGAAGCCGCCCTCCCCTTGCACCGGCTCGATGATAATCGCGGCGACGCGCGACGGCTCGACCGACGACTTGAACAGCATCTCGAGAGCGGCGAGGCTTTTTTTAGTACTACCGCCGCGATAGGCGTCGGGAAACGGCGCGTGAAACGTATCTGCGGGAAACGGTCCGAAGCCGGCTTTGTACGGATTTATTTTGCCCGTGAGCGCGAGCGCCATCAGCGTGCGGCCGTGAAATCCTCCGGTGAACGAAATGATTGCTGAGCGGCCGGTCGCGTGCCGCGCAATCTTGACGGCGTTCTCGACCGCCTCTGCGCCAGTGGTCAGAAAGATCGTTTTCTTTTTCGTTGTCTCCGAGATCGGCGCCAATTGATTCATTCGCTCGGCGAGCTTGATGTACGACTCGTACGGCGTCACGCCGAAGCAGGTGTGAGTGAAAGCGTCGAGCTGAGCATGCACTGCGGCAATCACGTGGGGATGACGATGGCCGACGTTGAGCACTGCGATTCCGCCGCCGAAGTCGATGTAACGACGGCCTTCGGCGTCCCAGATTTCAGCGCCGGACGCATGATGGGCGAGGATTGGAATCGGCACGCTGACGCCGCGCGGGATGGCGGCTGCGATACGCTGGGCTACGGTGGTTTCTGTCTTCATTAAAGGATTGAGTAACAGTTTCGTACGCGCCAGAAAATCAGTAATAATTGACCTCGACTCATCAGACTGATACTTCGAGGGGAATCAGGGAATGGGTGGGAGATGCGCCGCGGTGGCCCTGATGCGGACAGACGGGAACTCCGACGAGACGTTCTCGAACGGACAGAAAAATTGGGGATGAATACGAACGCCGAAAGTTCAAAGCTTTACGAACCGATCTCACCGTCGGACCAGATTCAGTATCGCGAATACAAGCTGCTGCTGAAGCCAGAGCTGTTTCCCGACGAGAAACCATTTCACAAATTCTGGAAACTTGCGCATCACGCGGCCAAGTCGCTCGGCATCAAGCTCGGCAAGATGGACGAGACGATCAAGCCGCATCAGCGCGAAGTGGTCTTCTACGACACGCCCCACTTCAAGCTCTACAATCACGGCTTCATCCTGAGAAAACGAACCTTCTACCATCACGGCGTCCCGGACGCACGGCACGAACTGGTAATCAAGTTTCGTCATCCGGAAAAAAAGGTGGCGCTGGCGGTCGATCCGCGGCCACTGCTGCCGTGCGAGTACACGCTGAAGTTCAAGGAGGAGATCCTCCTACCCAAGGACGGCGCGCTCGGGATGCGGCTGGTGTATTCGCACAACTGCGAGCTCGACACGCCTAACATCATATTGACGCAACGATTCGAGACGACTGCCGAAGCGTTTCCGGCGCTCAAGAAGATTGACGCGAATCCGAAGGCTGCGCTGAGCGTCGTCAACGGCGTCTCGATCCAGGAATATCTGGTGGACCTCGGGATGCTGGACTTCGGGCACAAGCTCGAGGCGAAGGCGAACCTCGCGGTATGGCGCGTGCGGACGACCAACACGCCGATAGTCGCGGAGTTCGCTTATCAGTTGAAGTTCGACAGTCCCGAAGCGGTGCGTCGCAAGCAGCGGGAGCTTTCAGAGTTCTTCTACACGGCCTTGCAATCGCGGGCCACAGACTGGGTGCAGCGTGGAACAACCAAAACCGCCCTTATCTACGGATACGGAAACGCCAGTCTCAAACATCAGGAGTGAGCCCGATCTTCATCCGAGCCTGCTGACGCTGTTCAGGATCTTCCTGCTAGCAGGAGGGCTGAGCTTCGGCGGCGGCGCCGTCGCTTATTTGCGCGAATACCTGGTGCGCGAAGAGGGTTGGCTCGACGACGAGGGGTTTCTCGGCGCGATGGAGATCAGCGAGACGCTGCCGGGGCTCAACGCCGTCAACATGGCGATCATTATGGGCGACAATCTGCGCGGCCTCGCGGGCGCAGTGGTGTCGGTCATCGGGATGCTGCTGCCGGGATCGATCGTCGTGATGGTGCTCGGGATACTGTATCAATCGAATCACGACAACCCCGAGGTGAAGCGCTTCCTGCTCGGGATCGCGGCTGCGGCCGTCGGTCTGCTCTCGGCGGTAACCCTGCAAATCGGGCGACGACAATTTCGGCAGCTTCCTGACATCGCAATTATCGCAGGTACTTTTCTCGCGGTCAGTTTCCTCAAACTGCCGCTGTTCGTGGTGTTGCTGGGACTTGGGCCGATATCGGTCTGGCTGTACCGTCCGCACGTCTCAAAACCGCGCGCACAGGACGAGCATCTGCCGTTTCATCGCGGCCCGCATCATCACTGGTTTCGGCACTAGCAAATGAGATCCAAAACCGCATGACACGATTGATACATTTGTTCCTGGTCTTCTCGCTGCTGTCAGTGCTGGCAGTTGGCGGCGGCACCGCGGTGCTGCCTGAGATGCAGCACATGACGGTGCATACATTTCACTGGCTGACGGACGCGCAGTTCCGCAACATCTACAGCCTCGGACAGGTTGCGCCGGGACCGAACATGCTGATGGTGCTGGTGATCGGATACAAGTTGGCCGGATGGGCCGGGATGGTGGTGGTCGGAATCGGATTCTTCCTGCCCGACTGCATCATCACGTTGTTCGTGAATCGATGGTGGGTGCATCTGGGCGCATGGCCGTGGCGCACTTCGATTCAGCGCGGGCTGGCGCCGGTGGCGATAGGCCTGATGACGTCGGGAACGTATGCGATCGCAAAGCTTTCGATCGTGAACGTGCAAACCCTCGCGATCGCGCTCGTGGTGTTCTCGATATTACTCTGGCGCCACATCAATCCGGGCGTACTGGTCCTGATTGGCGGCGCCGCGTATGTACTGCTGAGCTAGGTGGCACAGATTTTAGTCTGTGATCTTCCTCATCTGCCGGAGAATCACAGCCTAAAGTCTGTGCCACTTCACAAATGAAGAAACGAAAACGCCGGCAGGAGGGGATGCTCCTGCCGGCGTTCTCACAATCAGGATCGTCAGGCTACATGTGTCCGACTTCGGACATCTTCACCATCGCCTCGGTAGTGAAGAACGCGCGGTCTACCGCGCCCATGTTGATGTACCAGCACTCGCGCTCGGGCGTCTCGATGCCCGGCAGATAGCACATGGTGGCCTCGCTGCTCTGCACATCCTGGGAGGATGCGCCGACGACGAACTCGCGCTTGAAAGGATAGATGGCGACTTTGGCGTCGGGCACTGGGCGGTCGCGATACGCCAGCCAGTAAACGTGGTTGCGGAAAAGTTCGCCGCGACGATCGTACGTGTCGATGTACGGCTCGAACCACATTTCAGAATCCATGTAGATGACGGTCTTCGAATCGAGCGCCTCGGAGTTGTTCACGCTACGCCGCGGCTCGGCGGTGACGATGTACATGTGCCGCATCTGCCAACGCTCGGGACATGCGCTCGCGCCGCCGTCGGTGGCGCATCGGATTTCCGGTGAATGCTCGGCGTCAACCGTCGCGAGCATCTCTTTCTCGCCAAGGAACTTATAGTTGTACTGTTCGGTCTTCGGATTGAAACCCGAATAGTGATCGGGATCCCAGGTCTGCGCTCCGGTGGCGCTCGAATTGATCGACTCGTTCAGACGGCGCAGGCGCCGCGCGCCGGTGGTCCAGGTCCAGGTGTCATCACCGTGGGCCGGGTCGGCATAACGATAACGCAGCAGGCTGGTGCCGCGAGCGTCCTGTGGTGCCAGCTCAGGACCGAGCAGGAACAGCCACAGGCGATTGGTCCTCTTGAAGTCCGGATCGGTCGGCAGAGGCTCGACTTCGGTTCGACCAACGAGATCGTAACCGGCATAGTGACCGAGCTGTCCGTACGCGATCTCGAAGAACGGCTTGTTGTAGCCGCTGTAAACGGTGTCGCAGTCGAAGTATCGGAGATCGTAATCGTCCGACTGAATCGGCCGGAACACGTTGTTCCAAACGACCTTGGTCGCGACGTCAGGATCGTTAGCGTCGATCAGCGGGAACGGCTGGCCGGCGACGTAGCCGACGACCGTGCGATGATCCTTCGAGAGTTCCACCTGCGAGGAATACTTTTCGGTCGCATCCTTATAAGGAGGCGGCCAATCCACGCGCACGGTCGGCACGATTTTCATCGTCATACCGTGCTGGACTCGGTAAAACACACCAGGAGAAACGAGATCTCTAACCTGCGCCGAGTTCTCAGGAGTGATGAAGTCGCCCGGCTTGACACCCGCCTCCCCAGGCAGGCTCAAGGCCGCGAGGGCAAGCAATGCAATGCCCCCGACGACTATCGATTTGCGAATCCCCAATGTCCCCAATACCATTTCGTACCTCCGTAATAGAGCCGTAACGTTCGTCTCGACTAAAAGCCTTTTTGCGTGAACTTTTCACAGCTAATCTTGCTATTAGAACGGTCAGGTACAGATGTCAATGAGACTAATTGCGCTTCGGTGCAATTTTACCTGTTGCGTTACACAGGGCACGCGCCTGCTCGGCGTTAAGTCGCCTATTTAACGACCGTCCGCCATACGGATTCCGGTCTGCGGTGATAGATACCCTTGTCCCGCGCCAGCATCCCGCATCCAATCATCTCACGACGTATCGTGGCGCAATCCTGATGGTGCAGCTTGATGATGGCGTTCACCTGCGACTCGGTGTAACTAATGCCCGACTCAAAGAAACCGACCAGCCACTTCAGAATAGTCAGTCGTTTCTTATAACTGACCGGAATTTCCAGCAGACGCTCTCCGTCGACAAAGTTGTCGAGGATTTTCCTCTCCGCGCTGCGAGCACCGACCGATGTTGCCAGCCGTGCGATGTTGTCGCGGCTGAAAACGGTGCGGCTAATCTGTCCGAGCACCTCCTCATTCAAGCGGTACCAGCGGAAATTGCCGTCGGCGCGCAGTCTTACGAGGTCGAGCTGCTTCAGCATCCCGAGATGGTGCGAGACGGTCGGCTCCTTCAATTCGAGCATCGACGCGAGCTGCTGAACGCTGTGCTCGGCGGTCGAGAGCAGGCCGATTATCTTGAGGCGACTCTCGTCGGCCATCGCCTTGCAGAACTGAAGCATCATTTCAGGCTGTCGGGAATCCATCGTTTTCTCTCAACTACTTTGACGTATATCTAATTAGATACTTATCAAAATACTTCGGACAATTCCAAACGCCCTCTCACTTCTGCCGACACCGAAACGATCGATTTATTCACCCTTCGTCAACCAGTCGTTAATGCTTCGGTAACGTCGATTTGGCAGGACAGACCAACTGGAGCGGCCACATTCGGACGCTACCATCGGGAGGAAGGAGAAATTATGGGCATGCGGAAGACCGCGATCGTAGCGTTGGTGGCGATGGCTTGGGTGGGGGCACCGCTCCAGCAGGGGGTGTCGTTCGCGCAGCCTGCGCCGGGCGCGATGCCGACTGAGAAGATGGCATCGAGTCTGTCGCCGGCAGAGAAACAAGAGTTGATGAAAAAGCTCGCGGAGGCGAAGAAGCACGACAAAATTGCGCGCGCGGGATGGTCGCAGGAGCCGCTGACGCAGGCCACTTACGACAAAAAGATTGACGAGATCAAAGACCTGATGGCCAAGCTTAAGAATGGCGAGGATTTCCCGCTTAGCGCCGCCGACAAAGCGATGGCGTCGCCGAAAAGCGCCCCGTACTGAAATTAGGCACGAAGGAACCTCGGTGGCGGTCCGATTGCGGGCCGCCATCGCTCTATTCCTTGTACTCCATGTGAAACACGTGCATCACGCGATGAAGGATCGGAGTCAGCAGAATTCCGATCACCGCAATCAACGCAAGGCCGCTGTAAAGCGCATACACTGACGCGAAGACTTTTCCGGCAGTGGTCTTGAGCGGATCGACCGGACCCATGCCACCGAGGATCATCGACGCGTTCAGCAGCGAATCGACCCACGGCAATCCGTCGAGATAGTGATAGCCGCAGATGCCGACCGCGAGCGACACCACCACGACGGCGAATGCCAGCGCCGCCCAACGCGCGACACGCCGGATGAACAGGGGAAACGGCAGCAGGGTTTCGTGACGATGCTCGAAGAACCGCCGACCTGTGGATTTCGTGCCGCCTGCTGATTTCTTCTTAATGATGCTCCCCTGTGGCTGTTCCGTCTCATGGGCGTTTGGGCGGCGCGACTGTCCTGGACAGTCGGATTACGTTGTTGCCGTTGCGGCGTTCGTAGCGCGCTTCATCGGTTAGCGAACGCAGGATGTGGAGACCGAGTCCGCCCGGGGTTCTGGTCTCGAGCGGGGCTTCGAGATTGGGCGGTGGTCCTGCGAGCGGATCGAACTCGCAGCCGTCGTCGATGAATTCGATTACGAGGCGACTGCCGTCGAGCGCGAGCACGATTTCGGCGCGTCCGCACTCCGGCCGATCCGGATATCCATATTTCACCAGGTTGGTGATCAGTTCTTCGAGCAAGATGAGGGTGCGCGAGGCTTCATCGGGCGCCATTCCGTGATCTCTGACAAATGTCGTGACGAAACCGTCTACCTCACGCATCGCGCTGGAATCGGATCGGATGATAAGGCGGGATTGCATCGCTTAGTCAGACCAGACTATCGGCCTCTTGCAGCGGTTGCCACTGCTGGCTTCTGACGCCACGCGGCGATAGTCTGCACCGCGAATCGTGTCAGATTCGCGAGGGATGCTAAATGACTTTCGTAAATCGTGCTCGGGGCGTGGCCTCCAGTCTCGCCTTCATCCTGACAACGCTGACCGCCTTCGGATCTGTGGCGAACGCGGATAACTCCCAGGTTGCGCAAATCAAGACGGTGACCGGACAGGCCGAGATCGTGCGCAATAGCGCCCGCACCGTTGCGCGTGTCGGTGATCCACTCTACGAAAAGGACACGATCGAGACCGGACCCGACGGCTCGATCGGAATCACCTTCATCGACAACACCGTGATGTCGAGTGGCCCGGACAGTGAGATCGTACTCGAGGACTATAAGTTCAACTCGAGCAATTTCAAAGGCTCGATGCTGGCCGACATGAACCGCGGCACGGTCTCGATGATCTCCGGCGATATCGCGCGAAGTTCGCCCGGCGCGATGAAGGTCAAAACGCCGACGGCGATACTCGGCGTGCGCGGAACCCGGTTCGTAATCGAAGTTAAAGACAACCGCTGATCATGCGGCGCATCGTTCTGATTCCGCTGCTTCTGATGCTGGCGTCTTGTTCCAGCCGCCAGTCGCTCTTCGTCGTCCTGCCAAATCCGGACGGCAGCTCGGGTGCGGTGACGATTGAAGACGGCCAGAAATCGGTCTTGCTCGACCATCCGTATGCGGCCGGAGAAGTTCGCGGAGGCGTCGCCGCGCCGGTGAAAGTCGACCAGGCGCAGGTTCAGCAAATCTTCGGCAACGCGCTCGCCGCGCAGCCAATCCTGCCCGCCCACTTCGTGCTTTACTTCGAAAAGGACAGCGACACCTTGACGCCCGACTCGCAGCGCCAGTACCAGGCCGTGTTCGCGGATATCAAGCGCCGAAGCGTGTACGAGGTCGAGGTGATTGGGCATACCGATACACTCGGCACCGTGCCGCACAATCAGGAGCTCTCGATGAGCCGTGCGGTGATGATTCGGGAGCGTCTGGAGCATGACGGTATCAGTGCCAAATCGATCTCGGTCGCGGGCCGCGGTCAGTTGGATCTTGCGGTCTTGACGGCAGATCAGGTGGCGGAACCGCGGAATCGACGCGTCGAAATCACCGTGCGCTGATCAACCCGAAGAAGCGGGACCGAGCCAGCGAACCGCGAGCAGCGTAATGTCGTCGGCCTGCTCCGCGCCTGCGGCGAACCTGCGGACGTCGTCGCGCACGAAATCGACAACCGCTCTCGCGCCGATCGTCGGCACTGACGCGAGCAATGCCTTCAGCCGCGCGCCCGAATACAACATCCGGTTCGTATCCTGGGCCTCCGTCACTCCGTCGGTGTAGGCCAGCACCATCGCGCCGGGCGCAAGCTGACGATGCTCGATCGAATACTGAAAGTCGTCGACCGTGCCGAGCGGCGGCCCTCCCGCGAGCGGAAAACCTTCAGGCTCCGCGCCGGCGCGAATTACGAACGGCGAGTCGTGGCCGGCATTTACGTAAACCAGCATGCCCGACGCGAGGTCGAGGATTCCCGCGAACACCGTCACGAACATCATGTTGGTGCCGCCCGCGCCAAGTTCCTCGCTCGCGGCGGAAATCTTGTCGTTCGCCTCATTGAAAACACGGTCGAGCGCGTTCCGATAACGCAGCGTCGCGGTGTGCAGCACCTCTTTGGTCATCGCCATGAACAATGCGGCCGGCACTCCCTTGCCCGACACGTCGGCAATCGCGAATGAGAGATGTTCGGGATCGAGCAAAACGAAATCATAAAGGTCGCCGCCGACCATCCGCGCGGGCTCGATGGAAGCGAAGACCTCGAGGTCGTGGCGATCAGGCGGCCCCGGGAAGTGCCGCGGGAGCAGGCCCAGCTGAATCGCGCGCGCGGCATTCAGCTCGCCATCCAGCCGAGCTTCGACTTCACGCTCGTGTTGCAGCTCAGATGCGAGACGGCGGCGTCCAGCTTCGGCGACGCGCAAATTCTCCGACAACATCACGCCGAACACCATCACCGACGACAGTGCTGGATAAATGCCGTCGAGCAGGAGCTTCGAAAATTTGAAACTCGCCAGCGCAGAGCCGAACAGGATCGCGACGATGCATAGAAGCGCGGCGCCAGCTACTCGCGGATTCTGGTAAGGCAATGAAAAGATAATGATGAGGCCTGCGAGCAGCACGATTGCGATCTCGATCAGGTTCATCGACGCCGGACGGCGCAATAGATTTCCGGTGAGCATCGATTCCAGGGATTGTGCCCAGACCTCGACCGCCGGCATCAGGCCGAGCGGAGTCTGCGCCAGGTCCGACAATCCCGCAGCGCTGGATCCCACGAGTACTGCGGCGCCATTGAGTCGGGAAGGGTCATAGGATCCATTGAGCAGGTCCGCCGCCGAGATGTAGCGGGCGTAGTACGACGGCGTGAAATACGGGTATATGCGGCCGCGGCTGTCGGTCGGGAGAAAGTGCGTGCCGAGCGTCGCACCTTCCACACCTTCACTTCCGGTTACGATGCCGAGCGCGCCGCCACCCAATGCTACGCGAAGCATTTCGAGCGCAAGGTCCGGCACCAGGTGACCTTCGGCGAAAATGAAAAGCGGTACGCGGCGAGTGACGCCGTCGCGATCCGATTCCATGTCGACGGAGCCTTGACCGCGTTCGGCCGCAGTGATTTCCGGCAAGCTGCGAAGCAACTCTGGATGCGTGAAGAGGAACGGACGCGGATTGATTCCCGATTCGAGTATCATCGTGACGCGCGAGGGAGCGCTGCGAGGATGACCTTCGTCGCTAACTCCCGCCGCCAACACGGTCGGGACTTTGCGCAGAGCATCGGCCAGCACGGTTTCATGCGAGGGCAGCCGGGACAGTTCGCCGGCGACGGATGCGGGAATTTCGGGATCGGAATTGACGAGGCGTCCGGGTGAAAGCCGGTCAGGCTCTGCGAAGATGACGTCGACCCCGAGCACGCTCGGCTTGCCCGACGCGATCTTGTCGACCAGCTGCGCAAGCCGCGCCCGCGACCACGGCCATTGGCCGTATTGCGCGAGACTCTTGTCGTCGATCGCGACGATCTCAACCGGCAGCGGCTGATATTTGCGCAGCGCGAGCTGTTCGAGAAAATCGAAGCCTCGCAACCTCAGGCTCTGCACGACAGCGGGATCGAGCGCGCGCACAATCACGAGGAGAGCGAGCACGACCAGCGCCGGTGCTCGTCCCGGCGCTGAGAACGTTCGATGCAGCCAGCTCAGCCGCCATCTTAGCCGTCCGGCAGACTGTTCCTCGGCAGCCTTGTCCTCAGATGACAATCTCGAGTCCGTCGTACGCGGAGGTGACGGTCAACTTATGCGGAGATCCGTTGATTTCGGCGTAACGCCGCGTCTCGCCCAGCACCTTCTCGATCATCTTGTCGTCGAGGACAGGCTCGTGATGGTACATCACCAGGTGTTTGACGCGCGCGAGCTGCGCGAGCTCGACCGCAATCATGTTGCTCGAATGTCCCCAGTCCTCTTTCACCGAGATTTGATCCGCCAGCGAGTACTGCGCGTCGAAGATCAGCACGTCGGCGTCGCGGAAAAACTCGACGAACGGATAGTTCTCGGTCAGAACGTCGAACTTGTGCTCGGAGTCGGTCGAGTAAACCATCGACTTGCCATCTTTTGAAAATCGAAACCCGTACGAATCGCTCGGATGGTTCTGCCGGATCGGCGTAACTGACAGGCCATCGATCTCGTAGGTGCGACCCGGTTCCAATTCGACGAACTCTATCGTCGCGCCGAGCGATCGGAAATCGATTGGGAAGCAGGGATTGGATTGCTGACGAATAAAAATGTCGCGCATCTCTTTGTGGCAGCCGTGAATCCGGATCACATTGCCGGGGATGTACGACGGAGTAAAAAACGGAAACCCCATGATGTGATCCCAATGGGTATGCGACAGAAAAACATTGAAGCGGGATTTTCTGGCGGGTCCATGCTTCGCGATCAGCGCATTTCCGAACTCGCGCACGCCGGAGCCGAGGTCACACAGCACATACTCGTTTTCGGTGCCGCCCGCTTCGATCTCGACGCAGCTGGAATTACCGCCATAGGTGCCGCTGATCGAGAACGGGAGTTCCTTCACGAGAAAACTGTCGATCGCTTCGAGGCTGTCCAGTCGATGGCCGCGCGCGACCAGCAGCGCCTCGCGAAGCTTGGTTCGCACGGCGCGGTATCCGAGCGGTGTCGGAATCGAACCGCGACTTCCCCAGAAACGGATCAGCATCGGCACTTACCCTCGTGCAGTTGTCCGCGAGTTAGCGCAAAGCCGCAAGTGCGTCCGCGGGAGTATCGAAGACCTGCACCACCAGCGAGAAGCGGCTGATCTCGAAGATCTCCTTGACCACAGGACCGAGCCCCGCGACCGCGAGCCGGCCGTTAGCCGCCTTCGATTGCTTCGATCCCATCATCAGCGCTCGCAAGCCGGCGCTCGAAACGTAGGCGACGCCCGATAAATCTACCAGCACCGCCGCAGCGGGAGTCAACGCGGCGAGCAGCCTGGTTTGGAAGTCCGGACTCGTGTCGTTGTCGATTCTTCCCGTGGGACTCAGGATCAGAATGTCGCCATCGCGCCGCTCGCCAATCTCCATGGAAACCTCCCCAATTTTCCGATGGCCAATGTCAGTATAGAATTCGCGGCTCAATTCTCGACATTTCGTACACAAGGCGCAAGCCAAAAGACCTGATAACGAGACGTAGTCCATCGTGAAATAATACTAACTGTTGTGGTTTTCAGATGTCCTCACCACCATCGGTAGCTTTGTTCCGTCAAAATTATTTTGGTCGTCGCTTGGCGCCATCCAGTTTGAGACAGGCAAAGCGAGCATTTGTCACTCTGTATTTCGTGCACACAGTTTGTTTAGCACGCCGAGTCCGCCGGGGTGAGGCGGAGAAGTTCATCTCCTAAATCCGGTGGTGGGTCAGACCCGATACCGTAAGGTCCGGGAATTGGAGAGGCGTGAGACCCGGGCTGGGGCGAGGTTAAGATGCCCCGCCCGGGCCAAGCGCAAATTGAAAGAATCAGAGCGACGCAGCGACGCTCGCCGCCTGATGGTTCAGGTCATTCGCCAGAAAGATCAGAAGTGCCGCCTCGAACTGATTGACAGGGTGTCCACCGAAAGCCGCCGCTTCGAGTATTTCTCTCATTGCCCCGGCAATCGCGTCGCGCTCCCTCGTCCATTGCTGAATTTGTCGTTCAAGGTTGAGATAGGTACTCGGGTCGTTCGAGCTAAGCGCGAAGGTCGAGACCGTGAGGCTGTTCATGCCGAGCTGACCGAATGGCGCGTTGATCTGTTTGTAGGCGGCGCCCAGAGCGATCAGCGTCGAATTATTCACCTTGAGGCTGAAAGGAAGCGCTGACTGGTTGATCGCCTCGACGATCACCCGCCCGTCGTGAATGTAGTCGTCCTGAAGGCCAAGCAGCGTCAGCATCGTGGGCCGCACGTCGGTGTGGTCGCTGAAAAACGCATTGGTCTGTCCCAGCCGGTTGACTCCGGGCCCGACGATTCCGAGCCAGGTCGAAGCGATCTCCGGCTGAATGTCGCCGTGGTTCCAGGCGAAGCCGTTGTCGATGCAAATCAGGCCGGAATCGATTGGGACATCGGCGCAGAAGTCCGCCGGCTGGGTAGAGAAATCGAAGAAGAAATCGGGATTGCCGAAGTAAGTGAAGTTCGGCGTCCTGAGCGGGTCCGCGGTAACCATGTGCAGCAGCTTTTCCTCGACCGGATCCGCCATGGCAGCCAACGTGCTCACATTTTCGCCCGTGTAGGGATCGGGCGCAGTCAGGCCTCCCATCGCGACTTCCAGACCTCTCGCCAACGAATCAGGGCTCGCCGGGTCGAAATCAGCGCTGGTTGGATCGCCGATAATATAGATCGTCGGCGCAGAATCCTCGTGCTCGCTGAATGGGGTCGAATCGATAGGCGCCACCAGCCCATTCAAGTCTGCATCGATCTCACCGATTAACTCTTCTCCCGTCGTTGGATCATTCGGGTAAACGCACGGCGTCGTCACTCCGTCGCAGCTCGGGTTGGTCGGCGCAGAGCCGACGAAATGGTCGCCCTCCTCGACGGTGAAGACGAAGAGTGTATTGCTCTGATTGATGCCGTCGTTCTGCAGCCGGGTGAAGAACTGTGCGAACGCCTGATCGTAGGCCTTCAACTGCGCGACGTAGCCCGCCTCGCCTGGGCCGTATGGAAAATCAAACTGATGATTATCATGCGCGTCCGCGATGTACGCGAAGGTGACCGGGACGCCGCCTTCCTGCATCTCAGCGATCGCGCCGAGCGCCTGGGTAGCCAAAGGATCGAACCCGGTAAATCCCACCAGTCCCGAGTCGGCGTTGGTCAGAACGTTGCCACTTAGATCTTGCAGACCGCCCGGAAGTCCGACGGCAGGAGCGACATACTTGGCGCCGAACAGCCCGTTGAATCCCGTGTACCCGCCCGGCTCGTCCGGAAGCAGATCGGGAATGCCGCCGTTTGCGGTCGAGCAGACTGGATTGCCCGCGGCGCAGTGGACCGCGACTCCCTGAAAGTCCGCCTCCTGCTGATTAAGGCTTTCGGCGACCTGCGGGGAGGTCGGCCCGTAGATATTCGCGACGTCCGTGAGCACGGTCTTTCCGCCGAGCTTTTCGGTTGCACTTTCGAATTCGAGATTTGCGAACGAAAACGCTCCCACATTGCATCCAGCGCGCGTAAACGGGACCCACGGTCCGGGCATGTTCTCGACCTTTCCATTCGGACCCGGTGTCACCATTATTGGCGTCGAGTCATTCGTCGCGGATGAAACTTCGTTCACCGTGTCGGTCCAATAATTGAAGGTGGCCGGGAAAGAGATGAAGCTTCCCGGCGGGCTTCCGGCGAAGACGCCGAAGCTGTTGGACACCGCGGCTCCATTGCGGTCGCTATATACGCCCGTGACCGAGGTGACCAGGCCATTGGCCGTGTGCGAGATGAGGACCGTGTGGTCGTTAACGTCAAAGGTGCCGTTCTGCCGCAAGAAGTTCAGCAAGTGCGGCATTTGTTCGAGGTCGGAGGGCACATTCGGGTTGTCTCGCAGGAAATGCGTATTGTCGAATTGCACGTAGATGACGTGTTGGATGCCGTTGCCGAGCTGGCAAGGCGCGCTGTGTTCGTGCGCGATCGCCGGAACCGCGCTGAGCAGGATCGCGCCAAGCAATGCGGGCACAGATTTCAAGGTTGCTCTGAGAAGTTTCACAGCATTGTTCCTCCCTGGTGATGTGTGCGCGCAGAATGAGCGAGCGACCACGATTCTGCGTCGCGTGATTACCGATTCGGTGCAACGCACGAATAGCGCGGGATGTTCATCGAATGTATGAACGATCGAAAGAAGAATTATTAAAATTCATGCGCACTGGTGTGACGCCCGCGCGCTTTCGACCAGTTGGAGCGGAGGTCGCCCTTAGTTCGCCGGCGGGACTCGCACTGTCAACACGTGAGGTCCGCGGTAGTAGCGGTCGAATTCGCCGCCGACGTAGTTCCAGTTATCAGCGGGACTGAACCACGCGTCCATCGTCGGCAGAAACGGCGCGATCAACAGGTTCAAGGCGCCGAGGTCAGGACGCATATCGAGGCGGAAAAGATCGCCGGAGTAAAAAGGCCAACGCTCCGATTGATCGGGAAGCGACGCCTTGACGCTGAAGATCTCTGGTCCCGGCGCGCATGCGAACGCGTGAAACCTGATTTCACGGCTCCCGTGCCGTAGATCCGTGACCATCATCAACAGGCCGGAGGCGCCAGCGAACGAGTCCGCCGGTACGTCAAGCTGAGACTTGCGAAGCTTAACCGCGCCCGACGTGTAACTCGTACACGACGCGACGCCAGATTTGGCGTTTAGAGTATCAACCATGTGAAGCGTGCCGTCAGCGTTGAAGAAGGAGTGTTCATAGGTGTCGAGTTTGAGAGTGGGCCGTGGGTCTTCGACCTCGAGGCGCACATCCTCACTATCGCGCTCGCCGTCGAGATACCTGGTCTCGCCCTTGATCTCTTCGGTCGAATCTTTGCGCAAGACTGTGAAGCGGGTGGCGCCGATCTTCTGCTTGCCATCGGGACTGAGGATATTGAATTGCAGACCGCCAAAATCCGGAGCGCCAGCTCGAGCAACCGATGCGGCCAGAGAGAACGCGACCAGCAACGTGACAGCGGTGACAGCTCGGGCGTCGTTCAGATGCCGTAGTGAATTTCTGATGCGAACTGCCTCGCAGTTGCGGTGCGCCCGAAGCTCCAGTTTGCGGTTCGATGATGAGAAATCAGCGCGTCGAGAATTTCCGGAATCTCGAACACCGCGCGGTTGTCGTAAGCTTCCACGTTGGCGTGCGAGCGGAGAAAGTGTTCGCTATCCAGCATTGTCGAGACCGCGGTCCCGACTTCCCGAAATGAGGGCAGCACTATTCCGAATTCGTTTTGCGCGATCCAATCGGTGTTGAAGCGCTCCTGCACCATCGTCCAGGCGTTGCGCTCGACGATCAGTGGAAGACCCATCACCAGAGCTTCGCTGATGCTGCCGGGGCCCGGCTTGCCGATGAAAAAATCCGCCAGCTTCATGAAGTAGGGAATTTCCTGCGTGAAGCCCACGCAATGAAACGGATAGCGCAGCTCCATACTTTCGATACGCTCGCGCAGCTTGTCATTGTGACCGCATATAAAAATCAGCTGAGTCTTGAGCTGGGCGGTTTCGATTCGTCGCGCGATAGCCGCCATCTGGCTCGAGCCGTAGCTGCCGAACATCACGATGCCGGTCGGCAAGTCGGGGTCGAGGCCTAATCGGACGCGCTCGGCTTCGCGGTTTATCTCGATGGGTCGATAGAACTCGGGACGAACGATCATTCCCGAGGTGCGAAATACGCGCTCTGGCGCGTGGCCCATCGCGAGCGCCTGATCCACCGCGGCTTCAGTGCCGCAAATCAGGTACTGCTTCTGGCGTTCGATCCAGAAGTGCGGCGGACAGTCCGCGAGGTCGGTCAGAATCGTGACCATCGGAGTTTCGGATCGTCGATTCATCGCGTCAGCCTGTCGCAGCCCTTGCAGAATCGCGTGATTGAAATTGGGGATCATCGAGACCACCAGCTCGGGCCGTGAACGATTCCAGTGGTGCGCCAGCAGCTTGATGATCGTCGGCTCGAGTTGCCGAATCAGCATCTGCGTAATCCGCAGCAGCGGGCCGGTGCCGATGGTCAGACCGTGTTTGAGCTGCGAGTTGTAGAAATCTTCGATGCGCACGCCGGTCAGGCGTCGAATCACATCGGCCGGCTCGAGCAGCTCGCGCAGGTTGATCGGATTGATATTCCAGGAAGGATGCTGTTGGCGAGCCGCTGAAATCAGCGCCGCCGCTGAAGCGCGATGTCCACCGCCCGCGTCGAAATAAATCAGATCGATCCGTGAATCTGCGTGACTCGTCGATTCGGGGCGTAGAGGTGTCACGAAATCGCCTCCTGCGGCATCGGTGCCGAAACCGAAATGTGGTGCGGTGGAGGACTCCATCGCAGGATTTGCAGCGTCCCGTCCCGATCTTCGACCAGCGCGGTCCGGTTGTGGACCCAGTCGCCGTCGTTTACGTACATGACGTTTCCGATCAGCCGATGATCCGAACGATGGATGTGCCCGCAGATAACGCCGTCGGCTTTGTGGTCGCGCGCGGCTGCCAGCACTGCTCGATCGCGGAAGTCAGTCAGGAACTCGATAGCCTTGCGGGCGGGTTCACGGAGATAGTCGGAAAGCGAGCGGCCTTCATCGCCGGTCTGTTCGCTCTTCCGATTGTACCAGTCATGGATCCGTTGGGCGCGCGCATACGCATTGGATCCTATCTTCGGCAGCAACCGATTCAGATTCAGCGAGCCATCGAACTGATGTCCGTGGATCACCAGCATCCTGGAACCGTCGAGGGTGGTGTGAATCAACGAACTGACACTCGGGATACGTCCGAACAATTCTTCCACGAGGCCGGGATTTCCCTCGTCATGATTGCCCGGCATGAATACTACGTTGACGCCACTGCGGCGCCATCGCACGATTTCATCCACCAGCTCCTGTTGCGCGGAGCTCCAGTGCCACGACGGTCCGCAGTTCCATCCGTCGACTATGTCGCCGACGAGATAGAGCGTCTCCGAAATATGATGACGCAGGAAATCGAGCAGCGAACTTGCTTTGCACGCTCGAGTGCCGAGGTGCACATCGGAGATCCAGATCGTTCGGTAGTAAGTGCGTTGAAACATGGCCTACCCTCCTCCATCGTGTCTCGCACTGATTGCGACACGACCATCCCTTCCGCCTGCATCCAACGATCCGCCGAGAACCCTACTTCAATAGGCAATCAGATCCGGGATTGGATAACTACACAAATAGTGAACTGAGGCTGAATAGTGAGATAGGATAGAATGATGAGTGCATTAGCAAGTTGCTACTTGCTCGTGAACGCACTGCTACATTGACGATTAGCTATTCGATGCCGCGACTAGTATCGCAGGCAAGCGGGGCTGGATCTTAAGAACTAGAGCAACTCTTCGAATGGCTGTAGGAGAGACGCGGTACGATGCGCCGGCTACCCGCGGCTGCGGGCAGCAACAGCGACATCGCGAGGGTCAGCTACCTTCCGACCGCGTGACGAATGGTGGTGAGTATATAGATCAGATCGCGAGGCGATTGAATGTCGCCCATCAGCGCCACCTGCGACAAAATCTGCATCTCGTCCGGGGTGACGTTATGAATGCGTTGAAGTTTTTCGTTCTTCTGGAACTGTTCCCAACTCGAACCCTCGGCGCTCACCGGCTCCGAGATCAGCGCCTGTGCGTGCGGGTTCGCGAGAAAAAAGAGTTCGCGGTTGTCGAGGCCGAGCACTTCCCCCAATTTGGTAAGGATCTTGTCGGAGGGATGCCGCTTGCCTGACTCGAGGTGCCCGATATATGGCGTCGAAATCTTGATCCTGGCAGCGATTTCGTCCTGCGTGAGATTCAGTTCCCTTCGCCTGGTGCGAATCACTTCCCCGAAATTCGGGGTCTTCGGACGCACTGGTGAAGTGTCAGGTTTGGCCTTCGCGGCGCGGGCCGCGGTTGTTCGTGGTGAACTCTTTACCTTCGACATACCGTGAATTATTAACACATAAATAAAATAAAACAAACAGATAGCAGTTAATCGCTACTAGACGTGTCATACGCTCCTGACGCGGTTTAGTAGAAATTTCTACAATCTGTCGAGATTTAGCGACTTTTCTACAGGTCTCTATTAGTCCTTCTTAACTAATCGGCAAAATAAATTCATCGGTCAGCATACCGTCATTTGAGGGACTTGGTCGCTTTGATCGAAAAGATAGTCGGAATCGGATCGCCTTCGATGTGCCAGTGCCCGTCGTTCTCCTGCTTCATGAACGGGAAACGCTGATAGATGCACTCGGCGAATTCGTGTTCCACGCGTCGAGATTTGCTTTCAGCCGATCGTCCATCGCGGATACTACGGGCTTTCCTGGCTGTAATCCCACGAGACCGTGTGCGACGGCTTGAAGGTCACGACCACGACCTTGTTGCCCTTGAGCGACTTCGCGTACGCCTTGCCGAGTTTCTTGCCCAGGTACTCGACCGCCATTCTCTCGGTGCGCTTGTCGTCGACTTTTTCTTCGAGCGTGGCGCGGCCCTTCAGCACCACTGTCTTGTACGGCGCCTTCTTGGTATCGACCACCAGCGTGACGCGGGGGTCGCGCACCAGGCATTTGTATTTGAATGACTCCGCGCCGGTGTGAAACACGATTTGCCCGTCGGCGTATTCGTACCAGGTCGGCACGGCGTGCGGCGCGCCGTCGGGCGCGGTGACCGCAACCACGGCGACGATCGGTTTCTTGAGCAGCTTCTCGATATCTTTTTTCTTCATCGGCATGCGAACGGGATCTCCTGTAGCGGCAGGGCTGGACGAGAACTCACTTGCCCTTGAAATTCGGCTTTTGTTTTTCGCGGAAGGCGCGGATACCCTCGCGCACGTCCTCTGACGGATTGGTAATCATCACGTTGAGCGCGGCGTCCTCGAGCGCGTTTTCGAGCGTCATCTCGCGCTGCTTGTACATCATGCGTTTGGCCAGCCGGATTGCCAACGGCGGTCCGTCTGCGAGCCGACGCGCGAAATCATTCACGCGCGCCTCGAGTTCCGCGTGCGGCACCACTTCGGTGACCAGCCCGAGCTCAAGCGCGGTCTTCGCGTCGTAAACTTCGGACAGCAGCGTCATCTTGAGCGCGCGATCCAGTCCCATGAAGCGGGGAAACAGGTACGCGCCGCCCTCGTCGCAAAGCAGCGCAAACTTGAGGGCAGTGTCTCCGAGCCGTGCCTGGTCCGACGCGATCCTGAAATCGCACGACAGCGCGAGCGTCAGGCCACCGGCGACAGCCGCGCCGTTAATCGCCGCAATGACCGGCTTGTCGAAGCGATGCAGCGACAGGACCAGTTGATGAAACCCCTCACGCATCTCGAGCATGTGGCCCATCGGATGCCCATGAAATCGCGAGCGGCTCTCGGGCGCGCCGCTGATATCGCCGCCGGCGCAGAACGCGCGTCCGCTGCCGGTGATAATCAGCACGCGGACATCGTCGTCCTGGCGCGCGAGATCGATCGCCGCGCACATCTCCTTGACCATCGTCTCGTTGTAGCCGTTCATCCGCTCAGCGCGATTGATGGTGATTTTCGCGATGCCGTCGCGCGACCCATAGATGATTGTTTTGAAGTCCATCGTAAGTGACCTCTCTTTTTTCGCCGTCATTCTGAGCGCAGGCTGCCGCAGCGAAGAATCTCAGCAACCTAACCCCTAGCCCCCTAGCCCCTTCCCTCGAGGGAAGGGGAACAACCGCGGTAAGGGGAGCACCCGACTGCTTTGCGCCGCGCTTCGCGCGTCGAGATCCTTCGCTCCGCGGACTCCACTCAGGATGACGGAGGGAAACCGCAGCCCCCAGCCCGAGTTCCTACCGCCCCTTGAACGTCGGTGGGCGCTTTTCCAGGAACGCCTTAACGGCTTCGCGATGGTCCTCGGTGCGGCCGGTCATCGTTTGCCCCCACGCTTCGCGATCGAGCAGCTCGTTGAATTCGTGATTCAGGGCAGCATTGAGATTCGCCTTCATATAGCCGTAGGCAATCGTCGGACCGTTGGCGATTCGCGAGGCGAGGGCATGCACTTCGTCCTTGAACGAGGCGGCAGGCACGACGCGATTCGCCAATCCGATTCGCAACGCTTCGTCGGCGCCGATCACGTCGGCCAGGAAATACAGTTCGCGCGCTTTCGCCGATCCCACCAGATGCGTCAGCGACCAGGTGCCGCCGTAGTCGCCCGAGAAGCCGACTTTGGCGAACGCGGTGCCGAAACGCGCCGCGTCGGACGCGATCCTGAGGTCGCAGGCCATCGCCAGACTCAAGCCGGCACCGGCGGCCGGACCGTTGACCGCCGCGATCGTGACCTTCGCCATCTCGTGCAGCATCAACGACGCCTCTTCGCCGCGACGCAGGCCGGCGACGCGATCCTCTATCGTCTGCGTCGCTCCGGCGTTCGCATTCTCGTTGCGATCGCGCATCCCGCCGATATCTCCGCCCGAGCAGAATCCGCGCCCCGCACCGGTCAGCACGACGGCCCCGATTTCGGGATTGGTCGCGGCGCGCGAGAGGTTGTCCACCAGAGCGCCCATCATCTCGGCGCTCATCGCGTTCAGCTTGTCGGGGCGATTCAGCGTGAGATAAAGCACGCGGTCTTTAACTTCGGTCAGCAGGTCTGCCATTTTGGGCCTCCAAAAAATCCGGGTTCGAACTCTGGTACTACTTCACGTCCGCCAATCTGTCGAGTGCCGCCGCGACCGCCTGGGTTCCGTCGAGGTCGTGATCGAGCGCGGCCGACGCGTTGAACATCGAGGCCATCAGCGAAAGTCCGGGCAGCGCAAGCCCTGATTCGCGCGCCGCCTCGACCACCAGGCGCAGGTCCTTGCGAATCAGCTTTATAAAGAACCCGGGGCGATAGTCGCCGGCTATTATCTTGGGGCCAAGATTCGACAACTGCCACGAGGCAGCCGCGCCCGCACCAATCGCCTCGACCACTCGAGACGCATCGAGACCGCCGCCCTTGGCGAACTTGATCGCCTCGGCCGCCGCCTCGAGATTGATTGCGACTGCGATCTGATTGGCGAGCTTGGTCATCTGGCCCGCGCCGGACGGGCCCATGTGGGTGATCCTTTTTCCCATTAGCTCGAACAACGGACGCGCGCGCTCGAATACGGACGCGTCGCCGCCGACCATGATCGCGAGCGTGCCGTCGCGAGCCCCGACGTCACCGCCGGAGACCGGCGCATCGAGGTAATCGACGCCGGCCGCCTTCAGCCGGGTGGCGATCGTGCGCTCGGCCGCCGGTGAAATCGTGCTCATATCGACGACGAGCTGCCCCGTCTTGAGCGCGGGCTCGATCTTCGCGACGGTTGCCTCTACGTCAGGCGTGTCTGGCACCATGATGAACACGACGTCGGCGCCCGCGACGCACGCGGCGGTGTCGGCGGCAACCATCGCGCCGTCAGCCGCGAGCGCACGAGCCTTCTCGGGCGATCGATTGAAGACGCGCACGCGATGGCCTCCGCCAATCAAGCGTCGCGCCATCGGCGCGCCCATTATTCCGGTTCCGATCCATCCGATTTCCATTTGTGATGCTCCGTAGAAACGCGCGCGAGCGCACGAGATCCTTCGCTGCGCTCAGGATGACACCAGAGAATTATCTGCGCCAAGGGCAAGGGCCGTCTAAAAGATTGGGTGCAGGGGTCACCTCTGTCGACGCCGTCTATACGGATCTCGGACTTGGATCTTCGTAATTTTCAAAAAATTCGGGATCGACACTTTATTTGTTCTGTTTGTAACAGCTTTGATAACAATCTGTTGTCATGAAGTGGTCAAGTAGTCAGCTTCGCGCTAAAGGATTTACTGAGAGGGACAGAAAACTGTTACGCATTAGACATGGCGCCGCGACACTCTGCTACGGTTTTGCGTGGCTCTCGATGATCGCATTGATCGCGATGGTCACCATCGCCGAATTGCTCGTCGGCGAGGCTGCAGGCGGCAGCGAGACGCTGGACACGGACACCCTCGCACGTCTGAATATGTCCCTGCGAACTCCCCGCTAGCGCTGGCCGGTCCACTCGGAAGGCGCGACTGAGCGCCATCGCGCGCGAATCGCTTCGTACTCCGCGGCCGGCAATGGTCCCGCGGCGGCGTGCGCGATATTTTGCGCGACGCGCTGGGGCCGTGTCGTGCCGACGATCGCGGTCGTGACACCCGCCGTGCCGAGTGCGAATCGAAGCGCGATCGCAACCGCGTCCTCGACTTCTCGATTGACAAAATCGTAGTCGAGCTTCTGGAGTCGGTCCCAATATGGCCGCGTGTACCAGTCGGCAGGCGGCTGTTTGCCGTGAAGCCAGGCCGCGTTGGCGATTGGCCGCTTGACGATCACGCCCATCCGGCGCGCAGCCGCTTTGGGCAGCACGCGATCGATTGCCTCCTGATCCGCGATACTCAAAGAGATCTGCAGCGTGTCGAACGCGCCGCATTCGACCGCGTACACCGCCTCATCCGCGTCCGCGCTGCATCCGACGAAGCGCGCCTGTCCACGCTCGCGCGCCTTGTGGAGAACTTCGATCACGCGGCCGTCCTTGAGCGTCGCGAGCGGCGGGCTATGGAACTGCATTATATCGACATGGTCGGTGCGCAGATTCTTGAGACTGCGCTCGATACTGCGCGCGAGCATCGCAGGATCCCAATCCGGCTGCGCATAACCGGCCGCGCGCTCGGACGCGGACCCAAGCGGCGCATGCCCGCATTTCGTCATGAGCACAACTTCCGCGCGCCGTTTGGAAATCGCCTTGCCGATCAGCGCCTCGCCGTCGGCATAACACTCGGCGGTATCGATCACGTTGATACCGGCATCGAGCGCAGTGTTCAGAATTTTGTCGACGGTCTTCTGCGCGACCGCCTGGTAGCCAACCTCAGACCCGCCAAATCCGAGAGTACTTACTCGAAGGCCGGTCTTTCCCAACACGCGATATTCGATTGCCATAAGTCTCGAAGATTATTGGGAGTGAACGAGCGACGCAAAGGAGAGAGTCGCGTTAGGGGCGGTCGAGCTTGGCGCGCAGACGTGCCGCGAGATCGGGCGCCGAGGTTTCGTGTTTGAAATAGACGAAAACTTCGTCGGCACCGGCGGCCAGGCGATTGAGATTCTTCACCCAAACATCCAGGCCGGCGTCGTCGTAGGTTTCCTTGCGCAATCGAACATAGACGTAGGGCGCGGTTCGCGCGAGCGGCGATGCGAGCTTTTCCGTTTCCGCGATACACAGCGCAGCGCCGTTGTCTGCCAGCACGCTGATCACGGAATCATCGAACCAGCTTTTGTTTCGGAACTCGAACGCGGCGCGAACCCTGTTTTTCAGTATCGCTAGAAAGTCTTGCAGCAACGGGAGATCGCGCTTCAGGTCCGGCGGAAGCTGGAACAGCGCGGGTGCTAGCCGCTCGCCCATAACCGACGCACGCTCGATGAAGGTGTCGGTGGTTTCTTTGACGTCGCGGAGCTTGGCGAAATGCGTGATACGTTGCGGAGCCTTCAGTGCGAAGCGGAAATTCGCCGGCGTGCGCGCGGCCCATCCTTCGAGCATCGCGGACTTCGGCATCGCGCGGAACGTGTAGTTGATCTCGACCGTCGGCATCCGCTCGGCGTAGTACTCGAGCATCTTGGCGCCTGGTAGTTTCTCCGGGTAAAAGCCGCCGAGCCATTCCTTGTACGAAAAGCCCGACGTGCCAATCAGGATGTCCGCCTTCGCCATCGCGTCATCCTAGCCAATGCCGAAGTTTAGTCGAGTGCCGACATCTATTCGCTGCGACCCTCGACCAGTTTGCGCAGGCGCTCGGCGCCCTCCTTCGCGACCTGCTCCTGCTCCGGATTGCTCCCAGAGCCATCGAGATCAAGCAGGTCGTAATAGAGCTTGCCTTTCAGATTGGCGACTTCGTTGACGAAGGTGGTGCCGTAGTCGCGCTCCGGATCGCCCATCGCGAACGCCTGCCGCGTGATCGTCCAGCTCTCGGGACGCAATTGCCGCGCCTGCTTGAAATACGGCACTGCGTCAGGCGCGTGCCCGGTCTCGCACAGATATTCGGCGAGCCGGAAGTATGCCGCAGCTTGCGCATGCTCGCGGGTCGGCAGTTTGAGCTTGCGCTTGACCTCGTCGGGCTTCATGACGTAGCGGCTGTTCGCGCCGTTCTTCGCCCAATCGCGCAGTGCGTCGAGGTATCGTGCCGAATCGATACCGGTGATCGCGCGGAAAGTGTCGAGCGCATACGCGACTTCGTTAGGCCGAACGATCGTTCCCGATTCATCGATCCAAACCGCGGTCGGCACGTTGACCATGTTGTAGAGTTCGGCGACGACGTGGCGCGTATCGATTAGCGAAGGATGCGCTGGATTGCCGGCCTTGATGAACGGGCCTGCCGCAGCCGCCCCGCCGGTGTCGAACGCGACGGTGACGATCGTGAAGTTGAGGTCCTTGAGTTCTTCGTACAGCGCCTGCCACCCGGGCAGGTCAAGGGAGCATCCTCACCACGAGGCCCAGGCCAGTAAAAAGACTTTCCGGCCGCGATAGTCTGACAGGCGATGCAGTTTGCCGTCGAGGTCAGGCAGCTCGAAGTCGGGAGCCTCGAGCGTTCGCAGCGCGTTGCCGCGATCTGCCGCCTCCGCGCCGAAGTACCACACGCGATTCTTTGCGTCTCCCGCCCACGGCTTGCCCATCTGGTCGGCGAGCGCGCTGAAGTTGAGCCAGGACGCGCCGTCGCGCTTCGAAGTGAATTCGCTCTCGCGTCCGGGCGGAATCGGCACGCACAAATCGCCGCGGCAGATTCCCTCCGGCTTAAGCTCCCATCCCGCAAGCTTTTTCAACTCCGCCGCGTCGAGCCACACCGCATTCGAATCCGCGATCGCGCGTTCGAAATGCAACGGCTGGTCGTCGTGGATGATCGTTGCGGCAGCTGCTTTCGATTGGTCCGTCATCGCTTCTCCCCTGTTAGTCCTTTCAGTGTTGCCTGCAGATTTTTTCCTTCGCGATTCCTGAATCCGACCGCGACGCTCAGCCGCTCGAGGTGCTGATCGATTATCTTGCCGCCGAGGCGCACCCGATGCTCGGCGAAGAATTTCTTCACCTCGTCCTCGCGATCGAGCAGCGCGACGACCGCCTCGCACATTCGCGGCAGCGCGTTGTCGGGATATTTTTGAATCATCTCGTCCCAATGCGCGCGCGCAAAGTCCCACGCCTCGTAGCGCGACGCGGGATTGAGCAGCAGCGAATGCATCAGGTACGGCGCGTTCTGCGTCCGCACCTCACCGTCGATCGTCATCTCCATAGTTTTTCTGAGCAGCTCGCGATCGCGGAAATTTGCGAGCGCAAACAGGTAGCGCTGCTCTTCCTGCGGCGTGCGCGGCGCCTTGAACTTTCGCTTGAACTCCTCGTAACGCCTGGCGTCGCCCGAGTACGCGAGGATGTTCACCAGCGCGGGCATCAGGTCGCGATCCGCGGACTCGGGATTGTCCTCGAAGCGGGCGTACAGATCCTGCGCGCGCTTTTGCACTTCGCGATCGTCGCCGAGCGTGCCGAGCGCGCCGATTAGCGTGCCGCGCAACTGGCGGATGAGCTCGCTCTCGCCCGGTTTTGGCTCCCAGCCGAGACGTGCGGCTGCCGGACCGACAATCTCGCGCACGGCTGCGGCGAGTGCGGGCCGGTCGGCGTCAGACGCTATCATATCGAGATACGAGAACGCGCCAATCAGCGCGCGCCACACGTTGATGTCGGTCTCATTGGTGAACAGCCGCGCCATCTTGAGGAACTCGCTCAGCGGGCCGATCCCAGCGACGGTCGAGACCCAGGTATCGCTCACCAGCCCGAAGCGTTCGATCGGCTGAAGCGCGCTGAGATTTTTCGTGAGCGACGCGAGCAATTCCGGCGCGTAATGCACGCGATAGAAGCCGTGGCCGCCCTCGTTGAGTAGCGCCCACTCGAGCTTGCCGGGAATATCGATCGTCGTCTCTCGAGTGGTCAGCAAAACTTTGTGCGTCGAAACGCCCTTATCGGTCTTGGCGCGAACCATCACGGGCACATGCCAAAGCTGGTCGTTGTCTTCGGGGAGATAGAAGAAGCGCCGCTGCGAAATCTTGAGTCCGCCGGCAGCCGGCGACGCGTCGATCATCGGGAAACCGGGCTGGAAGATCCACGAGTCCATCAACTTGCGCACAGGCTCGCGCGACGCCGCTTCGAGCGCGTCCCACAAATCGCCGGTCTCGGTGTTATTGAATTGATGCTTCTTCAGGTAGAGGCGGATTCCGTCGCGAAAAACCTTGTCGCTCAAAAACTGCTCGAGCATCCGCAGCACCGCCGCACCCTTCTCATAGGTCAGGATGTCGAACATCGCGCGGCAATCCTCGGGACTGCGCACCTCGTACTCGATCGGGCGCGTACTGCGCAGCCCGTCGATCGACATCGCCGCCGCGCGCGAGACGCTGAAGCTCTCCCATCGCTTCCACTCCGGCTTCCAGGCGTCGACCGCCAGCATTTCCATGAAGGTCGCAAACGCCTCGTTGAGCCAGATGCCGTTCCACCAGCGCATCGTGACGAGGTCGCCGAACCACATGTGCGCGTTTTCGTGCGAGACCACGTCGGCGACGCGCTCGAGCTCGGCGCGCGACGCGGTCTTCTCATCGGCCAGCAGCGCGGTCTCGCGAAACGTTATCGCTCCAAGATTTTCCATCGCGCCCGACGCGAAGTCGGGAATCGCGATCAGATCGAGCTTGTCGCCGGGATACTTGAGCCCGTAGTAGTCCGCAAAGTATTTAAGCGAAAATGCGCCAATCTGCTTCGCCCATCCGGTCAGGGACTCCTTGCCGGGGACGTGAACGATACGCAGCGGCGTGCCCGCATCAACCGGCGCAGTCGCGTCGAACTCGCCGACAATGAATGCGACCAGGTAGGTGGACATCCGGATCGTCTCCTTGAAGACCACCTCCTTCTTGCCGCCGGGCAGCTTGCGCTCGCTCTCCTGCCCGCCATTCGAAATTGCCGCAAGGTTTTCGTCGACGACCAGCGTCACCTTGTAACTCGCCTTCAGCTCCGGCTCGTCCCAGCATGGAAACGCGCGGCGCGCGTCGGTGGATTCGAACTGCGTCGTCGCGGCGACATGAGTCTTCCCCGACGCGTCCTGGTACTGGCTGCGATAAAATCCGTGCAGCTTGTCATTCAGGATTCCGCGAAACGCAATCTTCAGCGTCCACTCGCCCGGCGAAAGTTTCTCGGCGAATCGAAGGTGCGCGCGTTCCTTGGCCGGTTCCATCTCGACCTTCGCCGCGAGAGATTTTCCACCGCGTTCTGCAGTCACCTTGTCGATCTCCAGCTCGAGCGCGTTCAGCACGACGTCATCGGTCGCTTCGTTGACGGCGACGGCGACACTCAGGTCGCCTTGAAACGTGAAGGCCTTGAGGTCGGGCGTCAGCCGAATGTCGTAGCGCCTGGGCGTGACGGTTTTCGGCAGGCGATAGTCCTGCGAAGTATCGGCGAAGGGAGCTCCATCCTGATCGCTCATCTGATGATCTCTCTTCCTTATAAGGCAGTCGCGGTGAAGGTGAAAAATGCAGGACGCTGGCCCGCATTCACTTAGCCTAGTTCAAACAGCGTCGAGGCGCGAGCAACTCATTCGCCGGCGAGTCGCAACGGTCGCTCCATCCACACGACGTCCCAGTAACGGTTGAACTTGCGGCCGCATTCGGTGAAGACGCCAACGTCGGTGAAGCCGAATTTGCGATGCAGCTTGATCGACACCTCATTAGGAAGCGTGATTCCGGCCAGTACTCGATTGATGTCCTCATTCTTGAGCGCATCGAGAAGTACGCGATACATCGCGGCTCCGATTCCCCGACTCTTCGCATCGTTCGCACAATAGATCGACGTCTCAACGCTGGTGTCGTACGCCGCCCTGTCGCGAAACGGCCCGGTCCCCGCCCAACCCACGACGAGCCCGGCGTCTTCCGCGACGAACAGGCGATGCCGCTTCGTGCCGGTGTGCTCGTCGAACCATCGCGCGCGTTGCTCGGCCGTGACCGGTTCCAGGTCGAACGTGATGGGAGTGTTGATCACGTAGTAGTTGTAAATTTCGGTCAGGCGCGGCAGGTCTTCGCGCGTCGCTGGCCGAATTTTTACGTCCGCCATGAACCTGGTCTCCTGGTTGGGAAGTTTCGCCGAATCACAGGCAATGCCAGATGCGGAGTTGAATCAAGCGGCCAGTTTGTCCTTCGCGAGATCGGCAAACGTGATCAGCTCGATTCCATTTCGAACGATCGCGTTGTGAACGCGCGGACTGGTCAGAATCTCGACTTCGAGCTGCGCCGCGGGCGTTGGCGGAGTACCGCCGATGTCGGCCGCCGGATGAAAATACAGCTCGGTGGTGCCGTCGCGAATTCGATCGATCACGCCCACGACGTAGTCTTCGCTCAGATTGCCGCTCTGATGGAGTCCGAACAGCGCGTCGGTCGAGGTCAGGCCGCGCTCGGTCATCATGCGGCGCGTTCGGCGCGACAGCGTACGAAAGATCGCCGACTCGACCAGCTTGCGCGTCGCATTGTCGCGGCGCAGCCGCAGCGTCGTCATCACGCGCTCGCGCGGGAGCCGGATGCACGGCACTTTGTATTCGACGGCGAGGTTCACCAGAATATCGGCGAACAGCGGATGGACATGGAAGTTCAGATGCCCGTCGATATGATTGAGGTAGCCGACCAGCTCGAGATGCCGCTCGACCTGCGCGCGCAGCTCGTCGGTCATCGCGGCGCGCAACGAGCGGTCGAAGAAATAGCGCATGCCCGCGGCGACCGGACTCTCGATGAACTCTCCCGACGCGCCCACTGCCGCGCCGAGCCGAGAGCCGTCAAGCATGCTGCGACCCCGGCAGACTACAGCATGCAGACCGACGTCGAGCTCGGGATTGTCGCGCGCAAGCTCGGCGGCCGCGCGCGCGGCCGGCTCCGCGACCATCAGGCTCGCGCTGCGCAGAATCCCGTCGCGATGCGCTCGCGTGATGCCGGCGTTGACCTCGGGCGACAAGCCGAAGTCGTCGGCGTTAACGATGAGGCGCTTCAAACCGCGGCACCGCGACTATCGAAAAACACGTGCTCGATTTTGCTAGTATCGAACGGCCTACTCAAGCGTCATTTCGCAATGCTAATGAGATTACAGGGTTGATTCTTCTCTTCTACGCCTTCTCGCGCGAGATTGCGCCTTTCAAGCGCCGGCAGGTCAAGCGTACTCCGCTCGCGCTCGATGGCTTGCATGGCTTCCGCGCGGAGATCGGCGGCAAGGAGTTTGCGGTTATCGGCCACGGAATCGGGCATCGTCGCGCAACCGAAACGGCGCGCAGAGCCTTTGACTCGATACCTGGCGCCGAATTGGTAATCGGGACCGGCGTCGTTGGGGCGCTGTCGAGCGGGCTGAAGCCGGGTGACCTCATCCTTTCCGACCGCGTAATGACTATTGATGGCGATGGACAGGTGGCCGAACGAGTGATCGCTGTCAGCGACTCGCATCTGCGCGCGGCCGGCCGTTCGCTAGCGAAGGTGGGTATCGCATACTCAACCGGAGCGATTTTGACTTCGCATCGCGTGCTCGCGAGCGGCGTTGAGAAGCGGCGTGCGAAAGAAAGCACCGGCGCGATTGCGGTGGACATGGAAACCGCCGCGATAGCTGCAGAAGCGGCCGCGCGCGGACTGCCTTTCGTTGCGATTCGCGCAGTGCTCGACGAAGTTGACGACGATGTCGTGGGAGCAGAGATGGCGGACGCGGACGGCAACGTGCGGCCGCTCGCGGCGACGTCGTACCTAATCCGCAATCCGGCGACGATGCTCAAGTTGCCGAAGATGATTCGAAACCTCTCGCGCGCGACCGCCGCAATCGCCGACGCACTCACGGCGATCGCGTACGAAGGTCAGGCTCCGGATGCTACGAAGCGCGATCGCGACTCGGTGGCGCGAAAGCACCCGCGCTGAATCCGCCGTCGATCGGCACCGCGACGCCGGTGATGAATCCCGCCTCGTCCGACGCGAGGAACGCCGCTAGCGCGCCGACTTCTTCCGGTTTTCCGTTGCGCCCGAGCGGATGCATGATGCCGGTGCGCTCCCACATCAGCTGCGACGCGCCGGCGGGAATGGTGTTGCAGTTCTCGGCGATCGGCGTTTCGATCACGCCCGGGCAAATCGAGACGCATCGAATGTTCTGGCGCGCGAAATCGAGCGCGATTCCCTTCGACATGATCACGACGCCGCCCTTCGCCGCCTGGTAGGCGCCAAGATTCGGCACGCCCTCGATGCCCGCGCCGCTGGCGGTGTTGATGATCACGCCACCCCCCTGCTTGATCATGTGGGGGATCGCGTACTTGCAGCCGAAGAACACTCCCTTCAGGCACACGTCTACGACCCAGTCCCATTCTTCCTCGGTCGTATCCACTACGGTTTTGGGCACGAAGACGCCGGCGTTGTTGAACAGGATGTCGAGGCGGCCGAACGCACGGATCGTTTCGTCGACCATGCGCTCGACTTCGGCCGCGACGCGCACATCAACCGAGACTGACTTCGCAACCCCGCCGGCCTTCTCGATCTCAGCGGCGGTATTGCTCGCGGATTCCGCGCGCACGTCGGCGATCATCAACTTCGCGCCTTCGCGTGCGAATCGAAGTGCACTCGCGCGCCCGATTCCCGAACCCGCACCCGTGATCAACGCAACTTTGTCCTTGAGCAGCATGATGGTTCACCTCTGCCGACGCGATCGTAGCCCGGCGATTGACGCTTGCCACAGTCAGTGAAATTTTGGAAGCGCTGCCTCTACGCGGTGACGCTACGCAGTTCGCGCTTGCGCCCGCTCTTTGGCTTCCAGACAGGAAGATCCCGCTCGTAAGGAAAATCTGTCAGATGACGTTCGATTGCTGCGTCATCGCCCGACGATTCGTGACGAGTGAGGATATGAATCGCGAGCACGGCAAACGGCAGAAAGATGAAAACTGCCGCCCATCCGATATTCGGCGCATCGATGCGGAACAACATCGTGATTCCGAAGATCACGATTCCGGCGTAGAGCATCGGGCCGAGCAGCGCGCGCGATACCATCCCAGGGACCAGGCCGGCCGGCTTGACCGGGCCGCGATTGAGGGCGGCGTCGAGCCACTGGAACATCGCAATCGTGATCGCGGCGACAAAATACCATCCGAGATAATTGCTGATGGGGACACCGAAATGCGGACCCGGCGGGTCGTACCAGAAAATCTTGCCGAGGAACCATCGGTCGCCGAGCACGCTCAACGGATCGACGACCATATCCACCATCACCATGAACAGCGCTGCCATCAGCCAGACTCGCGGTGCGCGGCGGATTTTCCATGTGTCGAGAATTCGGACGTCCGCCCCGCGCCGATACAGGGGCGAGCTGAGCAAGAGCGCGACGGTGTAACTGGCGAAGCCGAGGAAAGTGAACGACAACGAGTCCATGAACGGGACGCCGAAGACCCAAATCTCGCGCCCGCGAGTCGCGTCAATATAATGATAAAGCCCGAACGGGAATCCGTTGTGGATCGAGGACCACTCGCACGCGAGCGAGACCGCGTAGGTCAGCATGGTGAAGAGCAGCGTCGTGCGCAGGCCGAAGTTCACGATCGCGATAAACAGAAAACTCGCGAGGAAGATAAACACATACGGGCGCAGTGCAATGGTGGATAGCAGGAGATGCATCGCGAGGTTTACGCGGCGCTCTTCGCGGCTCCTTTGTTTCTGAAGAATTCGATCGCTGCGGTTATCGCCACGTCGATCGGTCCGGGCGAATAGCCCAGTTCTACGCGTGCCTTCGAGGAGTCGAAGAACATATGCTTTCGCGCCATCCGCACTTCGGTCAGGCTGGCGCGCGGCGCGCGGCGCGTGACGGTGCGCGCAAACGCTTCGGCGCCGAGCGCGAAGCTGAACGCGACAGCGTACGGAATTCTCATCTTCGGCGCAGGCATTCCGGAAATCGCCGCAAGCCGCCCGAGAAATTCCTTGAGCGTAAGATTCTCGCCGCCAAGAATATATTTCTCACCGATCCGGCCTCGCTCTGCCGCCAGCAGGTGACCGCGCGCGACGTCTGCGACATCGACGATATTAAGCCCGGTCTCGACGTACGCGGGCATCCGCCGATTCAGGAAATCCACGATGATTCTGCCGGTCGGCGTCGGCTTGAAGTCGAGCGCACCAATCGGCGTCGACGGATTTACGATCACGACGGGCGCGCCCTCGCGCGCGGCCTTCAGCGCCGCCTGCTCCGCCATATACTTCGATCGCTTGTAATGACCGGGCATCGTTGCGAGCGACGACGGCGTGTCCTCTCGTCCTACACCGCCGTGTGGAATCCCTAGCGCCCCGACCGTGCTCGTATAAACAATCCGCGAAACACCCGCGCCGGTTGCAGCGCGAATAACGTGCTCGGTGCCGTTGACGTTGGTCGCATACATCGGCGCCGGATCGGTCAGCCACAGCCGATAGTCCGCGCCGACGTGATAAACCTCATTGCATCCGTTCACGGCGCGCTCGATCGAATCGAAATACCGGAGATCGCCGCGTACGATTTCAACCGGCAACCCGGCGAGCGCGCTCAAATCCGCGTTCTCGCGCGCCAGCACCCTTACACGATCGCCGCGGGCAATAAGGGCGCGCACGACGTGGCATCCCACGAATCCGTTGCCGCCTGTGACCAGTGCCAACTTGGTAGTCATTTAGATTAGTTTGCGATTAGTCAATCGCGATTAGTCAATAGCTATTCGGTGGAGCGCGAGAGGACGGCGGCCGCCGCGGCCCGCCCGGAGATCACCGCGCTCTCAATCGTCGCAGGCAGTTCTGTTTGGATCCAGTCACCAGCCAGAAAGAAGTTCGCGATCGGCGTCTTCGCCTTCGGACGCAATTCAAGCGATCGAAGGTCCGGCGCGATCGTCGCATTCTTCTCCTTCAGCACCAGTGACTTCACGACTTTGGCCTCACGCGACGCAGGAATCATCGCGTGGAGATCGTTAATCACGATATCGAGAATTTCCTCGTTGCTGCTATCGACCAGCTTTCGTGCGCCGCTGATCACGAAGCTCAGGTAACCCGGATGCGCCTCGCCGCGCTGCGCGAATATCTGGCGTTTGTTGAATAGCCATTGAGTAGTCGTGCCGATGAAGCCGATGAACGGTGAGTTAGTCACTTCGCGATCGAGCCATACGTGGACGCAGATGATTGGCGAACTGGTTAATCCCGTGAAGCGCGAGAAAAATGGATCCGCGACCGCGTTTTCAGGCAGAATACGGAGCAACTGGGGCGCCGGCACGGCGCTGATGAAGTCCGACGCTTCGATTCGCCGCCCGTCGCGGAGCCGCACGCTTGCGACATTGCCGCCCGCGCCGAGTTCCAGCATTTCGACGATCGAGCGCGAAACCACAGTCCCGCCCGCGCGCTCAATCAACCGCGTCGCGCCAGTGCAGTACAGGTCGCTCAACCCGACGCGCGAATATACGAACGCAGAGTCGCGGCGGTGGCGGGAAAAAAATGCGCGCCTCAGCACTTCGACCAACTGCTGTGACGACGACGATTCCGGCTCGTCGTTGAGGGTCGCGATCGACAGCGGATACCAGAAGCATTGCCGCGCGTGCTCCGACTGTCCGAGGCGATCCATCAGTTGCGCGACGGTGAGACGACGCAGCTCGTCGCCGAATCGCCTCATCACGAGCATGCGGAACCCGCCGCGCATAACACTTATCCGCTCCGCAGGACTCAGATGCCGATAGCCGAACAGCGCGGCCATCATGTGGAGAGGTCCCGGGAGTCGCGCCGTTTTCAACACTGCGCTTTGTCCGGGACCCGCGAGCATTTCGATCTTCAGATCCACCTGGAACACAAGCTGGTCGTAGGTGCCGATCCGCTTGAGGAAGTCGAGCGTCTCGCCGTAACAGCCCATCAGGACGTGCTGGCCGTTGTCGACGAAGTCGCCGGTGTCAGGATCGGCAAACGAATACGCGCGCCCGCCGAGCGCAGGCTTTCCTTCGAGCACCGTAACTCGTAGTCCCCGCTCCGCGAGCGCGACCGCTGCGCTGAGGCCCGCGAACCCGGCGCCGATGACGACCACATTTTTCCGCGCGGATGCCATCTATCCGCGCAGCGCGCTGATGCGCCCTTCAGCCCACGCGCGGCCGACCAGGTAGAGCTTGTGCGGCGCGGACAGGCTGTGGCGGCGGTCGAGCACGCGATAGTTGGAATTGATGATGCGTTCGAGCAGCGCTGCATAGATGAGCCGCATCGCCTCCGCGGTCAGCAGAGTCGCGCGATCTTCCGGCGCGAGCTCGCTTTGCGCCAGCGCGTAGAGCTCGCGCGCGCGTCGCGCCTCGAAGTCCATCAGCCTGACGAAGTTCGGCGAGTACACGCCGCCGAGAATTTCGTCTTCGCTCACGCTGAAGCGCGCGAGATCCTCCAGTGGCAGATAAATTCGTCCGCGCTCGGCATCCTCGCGCACGTCGCGCAGAATATTCGTCAGCTGAAGCGCCAGTCCGAGATTCTCCGCGTACAGCTTCGCCGACGGATTTGAATAGCCGAATATTTCGATACAGATGAGGCCGAGCGCCGACGCGACACGATAACAGTACGGCCGCAGCTCTTCCCAGCTCTGGTAGCGCTTGCGCGAGAGGTCCATCTCGACGCCGTTGATGATTTCCTCGAACAGCTCGCGCGGAATTTTAAATCGTCGCGCGCTGTCGGCCAGCGCGCGGGAAAGCGCGCGCGTCGGTGCGCCCGAATAGACGCGGTCAAGTTCCTGGCGCCATCGTTTGAGCAGGAGAGCCGGCTCGCGAATCGCTTCGTCGTCGGCGATATCGTCGATGAAACGGCAGAACGCATACACGGCGTGCAGCGCGCGGCGCCGTTCGGGCGGGAGCAAAATGAACGCGTAGTAGAAACTCGAGCGCGAGCGCCGCGTGACTTGCGCACAGTGCTCGTAGTCGGCGTCGAGCGACCTGCCGTCGTTGCGCGATACGTCCGCGAGGCCTGCGGCGCCGCCGTCAGACTTCAAGTCGTCCACGAAAAGCGCTCCATCCGAGTTTCAGGTAATCGAGTTTCGCCAATTCCGGACGCATCCGGAACACGTCGTAGTTGACGCGATCGATCGCACGCAATATTGCCAGCCCGCCGCCCGCGAACATCACGATGTCGCGCCGCAGCCGCTTGTCCACGCGTTTGTGCAGCTCTCCGCCTTCGACCAGCATCGCGCGCGCGACGCCGACTTCGTGACGCATCAAATCGATAAACTGGCGCGATGACGTATGCGCCGCGAGGTCGGCCGGCGTCACGCCAAACCGTTCCATGTCGCGGCGCGGAAAATAAATTCGTCCCTTGTCGAGATCGACGGCAACGTCCTGCCAGAAATTGGCGAGCTGCAATCCGCTGCAGACCAGGTCCGACAGATGTTGCCGTTCCGCGTCGCGATAGCCGAACAGGTAAAGGACCAGCCGCCCTACAGGATTCGCCGAGTAGCGCGAGTAGCCAAGCAGATCGTCCAGCGTGTCGAAGCCCTTGAACTCCACGTCGGATCGAAACGCGGTCAGCAGATCCTTGAACGGATCGCGCGGGATATCAAAACGACGCACCGTGTCCGCGAGCGCGATAAACACCGGATGGCGCGGACCGCCGGCGTACGCCAGATCGAGCTCGCGCTCCCAATCGTCGAGCATCGCGCGGTCGTGATGCTCGTCGGCAAAGTCGTCGGCCATCCGCGCGTACGCGTAAATCGCGTACATGTGCGGACGCATCTCGCGCGGCATCAGCCACGACGCGACCGTGAAATTTTCGTAGTGGGACTTCGCCAGCCGCGTGCAGAATTCGTACGCGCTCGCGACGTCGAAGGTTCCCGGCGGCATCGACGCGTCACGCACCGTGCTCGACGCGTACGACGGTACCCCGCCCTGCTCGCTGGCCTGCGCGGTTGCCATCGTCTCAGGCTGCGACCGGTCGCGCTCCGATAAGTTCGCGCGCCGCGGCTCGCGCCCATCCGTCCGTCTCGAGCAAATCTTCGATCGTTCGCGCCGCCGAGTTGTGATGCCGATTCATCACTGCCTCGATGTGGCGCGGGATATCCATGAAACGTACGCGTCCCGCAAGAAATCCAGCGACGAGTTCCTCGTTGGCGGCGTTGAGGCACGCGCTCATCGTGTTCCCCGCTGCGAGCGCGTCGTATGCGAGCCGCAAACAGGGGAACCGCCGCAGGTCAGGCTCCTCAAACGTCAGTCGCGAATTTTCGGCAAGCGACAGCGGTTTGAGATGCGTCATCGGCAGCCGCTCGGGATACGCGAGCGCATAGGCGACGGGAATCGCCATGTCGGGAATCGCCATCTCCGCGATCACCGAGCCGTCGATCATTTCGACCATCGAATGAATCACGCTCTGCGGATGAATCACCACCGAAACTTCGCCAGCCTTCAGGTCGAACAGCCAGCGCGCCTCGATCACCTCGAGACCCTTGTTCATCAGGTTCGCGGAGTCGATCGTGATCTTGCTGCCCATCACCCAGGTCGGATGCTTCAGCGCCTGCTCGATGGTAATCGCCTCGAAACGATCGGCGGGCAATTCGCGGAACGGTCCGCCCGATGCAGTTAGAATAATTCGCTTCAACGACTCGCGCCCGCGTCCTTCGAGGCATTGAAAAACCGCGTTGTGCTCGCTGTCGACAGGAAGCAATCGCACACGATTCTCGCGCACCGCCGACGTAATCAACTCGCCCGCGATGACCAGCACTTCCTTGTTGGCGAACGCGATATCCTTGCCGGCGTTGATTGCAGCGAGCGTCGGCTGCAATCCCATCGCACCGACCAGCGCGGACATCACCAACTTCGCATCAGGATGCGTCGCAACGGCGATTGCGCCGTCGAGTCCGTGCATGATCGTCACGCGAGTCGCGCCGAGGTGCGTCGCCAGTTCGCGCGCGAGCTCAGGCGTCGCCACCGATACCAACTCCGGATGAAAGCGATTCACCTGCTCTGTCAGCAAATCGAGATTGCGTCCCGCGGCCATCGCGACGACGCGAAATCGATCGCTGAAGCGGCCGACCACGTCCAGCGTCGTCACGCCGACAGATCCAGTCGAGCCGAGAATTGAAATCGGTTTCATCGCGAATCGCTCAGCGTGACGCGGTCTCCGCCAATCTTTTGCGGAAGCGCCCCAGCGCCATCAGCGGAAAATAATGCGCGTACATGTGGTAGCGAAGATAGAAATGATTTGGAAATCCGTTGCCGGTCGATTCTCGCTCGTCCCACGCGCCTTCGTCGTTCTGCCGCTCTGAGAGCCATTGCGCGCCGCGCATCGCATGCTCGCTGATTCCGGCCTCGCCTGCGATCAATCCGATCAGCGCCCACGCCGTTTGCGACGCGGTGCTGGTCCCGCGTCCGCGCCACGCCGGATCCTTGTCGGACAGCGGGCTCTCGCCCCATCCGCCGTCCGGATTCTGCTTCGACTTGAGCCATGCGACGGCCTTCTTGATCCATGGCTCGTTGATATCGACGCCAATCGCACGCAGTCCCGACAGCGCCGAGAAAGTTCCGTAGATATAGTTGATACCCCAGCGCCCCCACCATCCACCGGCCGGCGACTGATTTTTCTTGAGCCATTCGATCGCGCGTTTCGCCACCGGATGCTCAGTGCGATACCCGACCGCCGCCATCATCTCGAGCACGCGTCCGGTGAGATCGGGACACGACGGATCGGTCACCGCTTCCACGTCGGCAAGCGGCAGATGATTCAGCCAGGTCGAATTATTGTCGGCGTCGAACGCCGCGAAGCCGCCGTCCTTCGATTGCATCCCCATCACCCAGTTCGCGCCGGTGCGAATTGCACGCTCCCTGGCGGCAGCGTCATCGGCTTTCGAGTCAGCCATCACCGAAAGGATCACCGCCGAATCATCAACGTCGGGATAGTTATCGTTAAAGAACTCGAACGCCCATCCGCCCGGTTCAAGATCGGGACGCTTCACCGACCAATCGCCCTTCTTGAAAATTTGATGATCGATCAGCCACTGCGAGGTCTGCTTCAGCGACGGATGATCGCCCGGCAGACCGGAGTCGAGCAGCGCGCGCCCTGCCAGGCCGGTGTCCCAGTTGACCGAGACGCACGGCATGTACATGTCGTAGTCGCTGAAATGCCAGATGAGTTCCTGCGACGCCTCGATCGCTTTCTTCAGTACCGGATGGTCGTTGCGGTAGCCGTTGGCTTTCAGAGCCATCGCGCTCAACAGGTAGCACGGCTCAATCCCGCCCCACGAGCCGTTCGCCTCCTGATGCTCGAGCAACCATTCTTCGGTGTGACGCAGCGCGCGTGCGCGCAGAGACTTAATTTTGTGCCGATCATAGAAGCGCAGCGCCTTGTCAGCGAAATTCAACGCGTTGCGCAGTGACAACAAATTCTTTCCGCGCGGCTGTTTGAACTTGGTGAAATGCGGCGGCTCGATGAAGAGTTCCAGCACTCCGCGCTGGTAGTCGATTTTTTTCTCCGGACGCGCCGCCTGCAGCATCATCAGTCCCATTAGCGTTCCGCGCGCCCACGAGCCGAGCTCGTAAATGTTGAACGGGAACCAATTCGGGAACAGCGAGAGCTCGACCGGCAGCGCCGCCGTCGCGTCCCACGTGATCTGTCCCATCGACGCCAGGTAGAAGCGCGCCAGCGTCCCGCAGTTCACGATTCCGCCCTTCGACAAAATCCAACGCCGCGCAGCCGCCATCGGCTCGTCGCCCGCGCGCATGCCGGTGAGCTTCAGCGCAAAATAACTTTCGATCGTCGTCGAGAGATAACCCTCGCCGCCCTGGTACAGCGCCCAGCTCCCGTCCGCGCTCTGCGTGTCGAGCAGGTGCTTCCTCAGCCGCGCCTCGGTCTCGAGATCGACGGTGTCCATGAAGTGATTGAAGATGATGAACTCCGCGTTCATCTCCGCGTTCGCCTCGAGCGGCGCATGCCAGTAGCCTTCGGGCTTCTGCAGCGCGAGCAGCGCGCGTTGGGCGCAATCGACGGTGTAATCAATCTTCGCGACGAACTCGTCATGTGGCGACATCGCAATCGCCGTGTTTCCAATTTCAGCAGCCGGATTCATATTAACCCCTCATGGAATCACGGCGCATTTCAGAACCTCGCCGCGCTCCAACATGTCGAAAACTTCCGCGAGTTCGCCCAGCCGCTTCCGAGCGTTGACGATCGCGCCTGCATTCAGCGCGCGTCCCGCCAGCAATTCGTACGCACGGCGCACATCGCGCGGCCGATAATGAAACGGCGACATCAGGGTAAGGTTGTCGTAATGCATCCGTCGCGTATCGACACTCAGCGCGGTGCCGGTCGGACAGCCGCCGAAAAAAACTACGCGGCCTCCGCGCCGCACTCGCGCGAGCGCATCCTCCCAACCCTCGACTTGCCCCGTGCACTCGATGACCAAATCGGGACCGAAGCCGCCATTGAGCCGTGCGATTTCCGCGACGGCGTCTGCCCCGCGCGCATCGATCACGCGGTCCGCGCCCAGATTCTCCGCCCACTTCAGACGCTCTGCGCCGCGCCCTACCACCACCACCTCGCGAACGCCCGCCGCTCGCAGCACCAGCATGTGCAGCAGGCCGAAAGCGCCGCCACCGAGTATCACCACCGTCTCATTTTTGTCGGCACGCGCCGTATCATTCGCGTGCACGACGCACGAGAGCGGTTCGAGCAGCGCGGCCTCCTCGAACGGCAGGTCCGCAGGTTTGATAAACGTGTTGCGCGCGACGACATGCGGCGGCAGCGTCAGCGTGTCCGCGTACGCGCCATGAACCATTCGTCCGACCGCGTCGTCGCAAAGATTTTCCTGCCCATGCTGGCAGTAGAAGCAAACTCCACACGGCGCAGTCGGCGCCGCCATGATTTCGTCGCCGGGCTTGAACGCGGTCACACCCTCGCCCGCTTCCGCTACTACGCCGGAAAACTCATGCCCGAACGGCATCGGCAGGTTCCACATCGGGTGGCCGCGGCGAAATGTTTTGAGATCGGTGCCGCAACTGAGCGCGCATCGAATTTGAATCAGCAACTCGCCCGGCTTCGGACTCGGGGCGACGTAATCTCGAAGTTCGATCCGGCCGGGCTCGACCAGCATCGCCTGGCGCGAATGCGCTTGGGTAATTCTCGCCGATGCTTCGAGCGCGCTCACAGTTTGCGCTCCACAACAAACGTCGCGATATGCCGCAACGCGTCGGCACGATCGCCGAAGCCTTGCAACGCGCGATGCGCTCGCGTTTCAAGCTCGCGCGTCAAATCCATCGAGCGCTCGATTCCCAATATCGCTGGATAGGTCGCCTTGCCGCGCTCGCCGTCCTTTTGCGTGCGCTTGCCCATCTGCTCCGGCGTGCCTTGAACGTCGAGCAGATCATCGACGACCTGGAACGCGAGCCCGAGCGCGCGCGCGTACGCGTCGAGCGACTCGATCTGCGACGCGCTCGCGCCACCGAGTCGCGCACCGCCGCGCACCGAAGCCAGGAACAGCGCGCCGGTTTTTTTGCCGTGCAGTTCTTCGAGCTCTTCGACCGTCTTCGACTTGCCCTCGCCGAGCAAATCGATCACCTGCCCTGCGACCATCCCGGTCGATCCCGCCGCCGCCGCGAGCTCCGCGACAGTCTCGAGCACGAGCGCCGGCGACGCACCTTTGTCCGCCGACCGCGTGAGCACCTTGAATGCGTCCGTCAGGAGCGCGTCGCCCGCAAGTGTCGCGATCGCTTCGCCATAAACTTTGTGATTGGTCGGGCGTCCGCGACGCATATCGTCGTCGTCCATGCATGGCAGATCGTCATGAATCAGCGAGTAGGTGTGAATCATCTCGACCGCGCACGCGAGCCCCATCGCCGCCTCGAGCTTGCCGCCGACCGCCTCGCACGACGCAAGCGCGAGCACCGGCCGCAGGCGCTTGCCGCCCGCGAGCAGCGAATAGCGCATCGCCTCATGCAAGCGCGCTGCGGCGCCGGTGGGCTCTTCGACGCTTCGCTTCAGCGCGCGCTCAATGAGCTGCGCGCGCTCTTTTAGATAACTGTGTAAGTCGAACACGTCACGCCACGTAATGCCGCACCATGCGCCATGAGTCCTTCAGATTTTTGCCGAAGTCGAGCGCCACGGTCCCCTCAAATCCCGAATGCAGCTTGCAATCGCGACAGCGGAAATCCTGCTTGGTTCGATAGTATTCCCAATCCGTCGCCGCATGCATCTCATTAAGGGTCTTATAGTGACCGTTTGTGATGAGGTAGCACGGCCCCTTCCATCCTTGCGGATTGCGCGTGACCGTGGTCCACGGACTGCATTGCATGTCGCGCTTGCCGACCAGGTAGTCGAGGTAAATCGGCGTGTTGATAATCTTGTAATCGTTCGCCATGTCGCGAACCTTGAAAAACTTCGCGGGCATCTCGTCTTTGCGGAGATACTCCTCGTCGTTCTGCAGCACCTGGTAGTGATAGCCGGGGCTCAGCAGCATCCCGTCGACGCCGAGGCTGGTCAGGTACTTGACCATGTCCTCGAGCTCCTGACCGGTGGTCTCGCGAAAGACAGTCGTGTTGGTCTGTACGCGGTAGCCCTTCTCCTTCAGCATCTTGATCATCTTCACGACGATGTCGAAATGCCCGACCCTGTCGGTCACCCGATCGTTAGTCTCGCGCATCCCGTCGAGGTGCAGGTTGAAGCTGAGATAGGGACTCGGCGGCACCTGCTTGACGAAACGTTCGAGCAGGATCGCATTGGTGCATATCATCACGTGACGCTTCTGATCCTCGATCAGTCCGCGCGTCAGCGCCGCGATATGCTTGTACATCAGCGGCTCGCCACCGCAGATCGACACGATCGGCGCGCCCGCTTCTTCCGCCGAATGCAACGCCTCGTCCAGCGGCATCATGTCGCGGATGGTGTCCTTGTACTCGACGATTCGCCCGCATCCGATGCACGCAAGGTTGCACGCATGGAGCGGTTCGAGCATCAGCACCAGTGGAAAATATTTCTCACCGGATTTCTTCTTGGCGCGCATGTAGCGGCCGAGATCGATCATCTGCCTCAATGGAATGCGCATAGCTTTTGCGTTCTCCTGGAACCATGTTGAAGAAAACAGTCAGGCGGACGGTGCACCGCCCTCCGATGAAGATGTCCCCGACGGACCGAACAACCACTCGCCCACCATCGCCACCGCCCCTTCGGGGTCGATCGCATTTGCGCCCATAAATAAATGTTCGATCAGCAACCCGTTCAGCGCCGAAAGCAGAAACGCCGCCGCCGATTCCGGGGCAGTCCGGCGCGCGCAGACTCCCTTCTGTTGCGCGCTCGTGATCAGCTCGACCAACATCGCGCGATAGCCGCTATAGAGCTGCAGTACCTGCTCATTGAGACCTTCGGACAGCGTCGGATCGTGAAGCATCTGCGCCAGGAAGAACCGCACCGAACTCGCGTTGTCGCGCACGAACGACAGGTACGCCTCAACCAGCTTTAGAATCTGTTGGCGCTCGTCCATCGCGGCCGCTTCTTCCGCGAAATCGATAAAGTACGGTTCGAGCAGGCGGTTCAAAACTGCGACGAACAGCTCTTCCTTGGTCTTGAAATGCCAAAAAATCAGCGCCTTGCTGACGTGCGCCTCGCGCGCCACTTCCGACATCGAGGTCTCATGGAATCCGCGGCTGGCAAAAAGGCGCATCGCCGCCTTCAGAATCTCGTCGCGCGAGTCCTGCGATCCGGTGCGCGGCTCCGCCACACCCACTTTTATGTGCGACACGCCCATATTCTGGCTATGCCCCCCCGCTCTACTCCTGTCGTCGCCCGAAACCACAAAATGCGTCCAATGGCCGCCAATTCGAGCAGCGGTAACCTGCGCGTCTCGAAAATGCGGCTAACCTTTCGGTCAATTGAAACTTTACCGTCACATTCTCGAAAGTCAAGAGCGACAGTCCGAGCGGTCAGGCGGTCAGCGGCCGCCAGAATGTTTCTGGCGGGCTATTTCGGCTTAACTATGTGATTTTACAGTGGAAAAAGGAGTTACGATCTCGATACCATTGTTAATAGACGATTTCCGCGCCGCCTCGATTAGCACCAGTGCAACACGCGCCTGCGCCAAGTTGAGGCTCGCGACCGGCGAATCGGTTCCTTCGGTGACCGCTCGCTCGAACTCCTCAGCCACCCCGCCGAACCACGCCGCATGGTACGAATCGTCGGCCATGTCCGGAATCGAGAGGTCCTCGGTCTTCCCAGACCGTTCCGTGAGGAACACTCGATCCCCTTCAATTTCGAGACTTGCGCGTTCGCCATAGATGAGCGCCGATGTCCGTCGCACCGGAGCACGCCAGGAGAGATGCGCCCGGCCGATCGCACCATCACCGAACCGAATTCGCACATCGGCGACATCGTCGACGTCCATGCCCGCGGGCGACTCGAGCCGAGCTGAAACCGAAGTCGGCGCCTCGCCGCCGAGCAGCCAATTCATCAAATAGAAGACATGCCAACCGTGATCGATCAAAATCCCGCCGCCCGACGCCGCCGACGCCCGCCACTTTCCACCGCTGCCTCCCGTCCCGGCAGGTTCGGTCCGGAGGCGATCAACCGAGATGAATCGAATCGCGCCCAGCCTCCCCGCCTCGATCGCTCGGCGCGCAGCCGCATAGGCGGGCGCGTATTTCCAATTGTGCACGCACATCAGGATGCGCTGCTTCTCCGCGGCAACCGCCGCAAGTTCGTCGAACTCGCCAAGCGAAAGCGCGAGCGGCTTTTCGACGAGGACGTGCGCGCCAGCCGCCAGGGCCAGGCGCGCCGCCGCCTGATGGAGCCCCGGAGGACTGGCGACATCCACAAAATCCGGAGCCTCGCCATCGAGCATCAGTTCGAGGTCGTCATAAACGCGGACACTCTTGATGAGGTGGATGGCCTCGTGCCGCCGCTCCGAGACAGGATCGTGAATCGCACTGATTGCGATATTTTCGCGCGTCCGCCAGCCAGCAAGGTGCGCGCGGGCAGCAACCTCGCCAAATCCGGAAATAGCCCCGCGCAATTTTGTTCGATTCGCCATCAGCGCCGACAAGTGTCAGCTAAAGCGGATTGCCTCGCAACCCACCCGCAGTCGCAAGATGGCGGTGCAGTCGAAAAGCGGCATCGCAGCCGTCCGATTTAGACCAAATCACTCGCAAATCCTCTGGATCCCGATGGCAGCGCTCTTGCTCCCCTCTCTAGCGAACGCACAACAAACAGGGAGGCAGGCGAATCATGTTCGCATGGATTCTAATCGGACTCATCTCGGGATGGCTGGCGGGAAAAATTCTCAACGGCAACGGCTACGGCATGATGTGCGACATCGGGCTCGGCCTGCTCGGCGGCATCGTCGGCGGAATGATCTTCGAGGTCCTGGGCGTACGCGCGCACAACTTCATTGGCGCCATCCTGATGTCCACGGCCGGCGCCACCGCGCTGGTAATAGCGACAAGAATAATCCGCGACGAGATTTGAGCGCGAAGCCATCTACGCGCTGATCAGTTCATCGTTGTCATTCTGAGCGGAGGCTGCCGTAGCGAAGAATCTCGACGACGCTCCGGCGTCGGCGCCACTGCCCACGAACGCGCTGGCGCGCGAGATCCTCCGCTTCGCTCAGGATGACGGAAAAAGGGTCATTCGCCCTTCCCTAAACGTACAGCGCGGCGATCTTCTTCAGCATCCCTTCGGAATTCTCGAAAGTCAGATCTCCCAGGCCAGCGACGAATCGACCCGCGCCTGCTTCCGCGAACTCCTTCAGACCATCCTGCACCGTCGTGCGGTCGCCGCGGATTCCGCCCATGATCGTAATATCGAGCTCTGCGAAATTCCTGCCGACCGCCGTGCACTCGCGCTTGAGCTCGTCGACACGTGTTTTCAACTGCCCCGCGTTGAGTTGAATCGGGCACCATCCGTCGGCCCACTTGGCAACGCGCTTGAGGGCGTTCTTGTCGAGGCTGCCGATCAGCACCGGCGGTCCTGATTTTTGCGCCGGCTTAGGCAGCGACTTCACCGGCGGAAACTTCACGTACTTGCCTTCGAACGACGCCGAGTCCTCGGTCCACAGCTTGCGCATGGCGGCGACAATCTCGGCAGTCTCGCTCCATCGATGGGGGAAGTCGACGCCGAAAAGATCGCTCTCCTCGCGCAGCCATCCCGCGCCGATTCCGAACAGCACGCGGCCGCCCGAGTATGCGTCCAGCGTCGCGAACTGTTTGGCGAGAGTGAGCGGCTCATGCTCCGGCACGAGGCAGATACCGCTGGCGAGTTTCAGATTCTTGGTGACGGCAGCCGCCATGCTGAGCGCTATCATCTGATCGCCCATCGTGAAATATGCGGGCGGAATCGGACCGCCGGTGGGAAACTGCTGCTTGGGATTTGCGGGCATCGCGGGATGCTCGGGCACCCAGATCGATTCGAATCCGAGTGACTCAGCGACACGCGCAAATTCCGCAGGATGAGCATTCTTGCCGGTGAATGGAGTGAGCAGTCCAATTTTCATTTTCGATCTCCTCGCGGCGGCTTTTCCCGGCAAGGAAGGATCCGGGATTCTTCGCTTCGCTCAGAATGACATAAAGAAAAGACGACAGACAAAAGATCAGTTTTACGCTTCTCTCATTCCCAGCCAAAAAAATCTTTCGCGGCGACAAACTTCGCGACGCCCGCCGCTTCACCCGCGAGCCGGTCGACTTCCTGATCGCCGACCATCGTCGACGACGCCAAATCGACGCCGTACAAATCGGCGAGCTCTGTGATCATCCCGCCCTTCGGCTTGCGGCATTCGCAATTGTCGGCATCGGTGTGCGGGCAGATTTGCCATCCCGACAGGATGCCGCCGAGCTGGGCGTCGAGATCCTTCAGCGCGGCTTCCACTTTTTCCGCTTTGAGGCGGCCGCGCGTGATTCCCGACTGATTGGTCACGACGAACATCAGGTAGTCGTGCATGGGGCGGAGTTTTTCGGCTACGCCGGGGAGCAGTTCGATTACGATGTTGCCGTTGGCGTCGAGCGGAATCTCGAGATTCTCGTTGAGCCTGACCAACGTGCCGGTGAGATCGAGGAACAGCGCCGCGTTGCCATTCGGATTGACCATGGAAAAAAGATTCGCCTATGCGTGGCGCCAGTCAACGTGATCGCGGACGTGCGCGAACACCTCGTCCATGATTTCGACGCCCGCCTCGGCTTGAGCTTCGGTGATCACCAGTGACGGATTGATCCGAATCTTGGGAAAGTACGCCATCGTGACCAGTCCGCGTTTCAGGCATTCGGCGAAGATCAGCTCGGTGACTTTTTTGCCGAGCAGTTCCTTGGTTTCGAGATCGCGCACCAGCTCGACGCCGATCAAAAGCCCCTTACCTCGGACGTCGCCGACAAATTCGTATTTTTCCTTCAGCTGCACGAGCCGCGACAGCATCATCGCGCCGACCTTGCGCGAGTTCTCAACCAGATGCTCCCGCTGGATCGCGCCGATCGTTTCCGACACTGCCACTGCAGCCAGCGGATTTCCGCCGTAGCTCGACGACGACGCGCTCGGCTTTCCGAACGGCTCCGCCTTGCCCAGCTCGTCGCTCAGCAGCACGCCCGAGACCGGAAATCCCGAACCCATCCCCTTGCCGACGGTGACGATATCGGGGCGAGTGCCGCTATGCTCGACGCCCCACCATTTTCCAGTGCGTCCGAAGCCGGTGATCATTTCGTCAGCGATCAGCAGCGCGCCGAAATCCTTCGCCACGGATTTAACTGCAGGCAGCCAGTCGTCGGGAGGGATCACGTTGCCGGCCGTTCCCTGCATCGGTTCGGCGACGATCGCGGCGAGCGCGCCGCTCGAGCTCATCTTAATCTGTTGGCGCGCGAAATCGACGCAGTACAGCCCGCATTCGGGATACTTCAACTTGAACGGGCATCGGTAGCAATCAGCATACGGCACAGTGTATTGCCCGCCCTGCAACGGCCCATAGCCCTGCTTCGATTCGTCGCCGATCAGACCCAGGACGCCACCGGTCTTGCCATGGAAGCCGCCCCAGAAACTGACGGCCTCGTGATGGCCGGTGGCAGAGCGCGCCAGCCTGAGCGCAGCTTCGACGGCTTCCGCGCCGCCGCTGTATAGATGTGCGCGATTCAGTCCCGCGGGCGCGACTTCGGCCAGCGCCTTGAACGCCGCCGCGCGCTCTTTGGTTGCGAAAGTACCGACAGTCAGCCGCGACGCCTGATGCGCCAGCGCCTGCGCCATCCCCGGATGCGCATGACCGAGGCTTGCGACCGCGACGCCCGCGAAAAAATCGACGTAGGTATTGCCGTCGGCGTCGGTGAGGGTCGCACCTTCGCCGTGATCGAATGCGAGACCGGCCAGCAGCGAGATTCGCTGCCGGCCGGGCGCGATATATTTTTGTTCGAGGTCGAAGATCTCTTTCGATTTGGGTCCCGGTACCGCGGTCTTGATCGAGGGAAGTTTTCCGTTATTACCAGTGGTTGTCGTGGTCTTCAATTGATGGCGGTTCGAATCCTTGTTTGAATTTTGCGGCGCGATTTCAACGCGATCGGCCCAGCAGACTTATAGCACGGCGCGCGATCGCGCGAGCGGCAGCTCCCCGCACCCGGCTGTAACTCGGCCAGTCGTTGAAATCGATAATCGCAAACCGATCGCCACTCAAGACCACATCGCCGCCCCATGCCTGCAGGCCGAGCGCGCCAGCAGCTGCAGCCGCCGCTTCCGCGAGCGCGCGCACAGCGGCTTCGGGCACTTCCTCGCCCTCTGGATGCACGCTGAAATGCGCGCCGCCGCTGACGCCGTAAAATTTCACGACGCGGCCGACGACTTCCTGCTGCACGTACGCGAAGCGAACTCCGCGCCGCGCGAAGTTGGCGAGAATCGCTTCGACCTCCGCGCGATCCGCCGCGCGCTGCACGTCTTCAGGCGCGAGCGCATGCAAATCTCCGCGCTTGACGAACACCCCCGCCGACAAATCCAGCCCGGCCAGCTTGCGCGCATCGAGCGGCTCGTCAGCCGGAATCAACGCGCCCGCCGGCGTCGGCACTCCCGCGCGCTCGAGCCCGGGCGCGAGCAAGTCACGGTAGCAGTTGCGAATCGAGAGCGCGGAGTTAATCGCAATCGCACCCGCCTGCTCGACTGCTGCCAGCCGCTTGAGCGCGCGCGGCCCCTGGCACATCGGCAGCACGAGATCGGCACGCGGTGGAGCGCCCGCCGCAAAGCTGACCGCATCGATCGTCTGGATTTCGACGCCCTCGCGCTTCAGCTCCGCCATCGTGGCATCGAGAATCGCGGCGTCGGCCTCGACCTTGCCCGGTGAAAACTCGGGCTCCCGATAAATTCCCAAAGCTTTGTGGCTCATGGCATCTTCCGTATTGCGAGGCGCGCCGCGTCGAGGTCCGGCGCTTCGTCCACGTCGATCGATCCTTCGATCTCGATCGCATCCAGCCGCATTCCACGTTCGATGATCATAGCGAGAAAGCGGCGGAGCGCGTCGAGCCCCGCGCGGCGCGCGTCAGCGGCGTAGTCGAAAATTCCGGTCGACAGGAAATAGAATCCCGCCGTCACCATAGAAGTGTGACGACTGCCCAGCCCGAGGATCAAGCCATTCTCTGTTACATCTGCAAAAAGCGGCTTGGCCTCGCCGCGCCATCGCGTTACTGCCAGCACACCCAGCAAATTTTTGTCGCGGCAGTCCTCGATTTTTTTCCGCGACTCATTAACAAAACGCACCAGTTCGATCTGCGGAATTACAGCGTCCACCGTCGATGCGATAAACCATCCCGGCTCCAGCAGATCGCCCAGCGCGAGCATCGTCTCCATCGAATTGGCGGTATCGCGAACGACCAAACGAATCGAGTTCGGAATCTCAAGAGCCATCTCGCCCGCAATGCGCGCCGTCTCCGAATTGATCACTGCGACAACCGACTCGGCGCCCGCATCGATAAGCGCGCGCGCCTGGCGCGAAAGCATCGCCTCGCCGCCCAGCTTCACGAGCGGCTTTGGAATATCGTCGCGGGTCGAGATGCGCAGGCGCTCACCGCGGCCGGCGGCGATGATCGCTCCTTGTAATTTCGTCACCATCGAATCTGCGCAACTTCGTCGATACTTCGGATCGTGACGTCAGCGGCGCCGGAATCTTCACCCTCTCGAGGTTCACTGCACAACCATACTGCGCGCATGCCTAGCTTGCGCGCGGGCGCACAATCCTTGCCGATCGAGTCGCCAATCATCGCGACCGACTCAGGCGCGCATTGTATTTTTTTTAGAGCGGCTTCAAAGATGCCCGCGTCGGGCTTGAAGATCCCGAGGCGCGACGAATCGACGATCGCGGTAAAAAATCGATCGAGCTTTGCTTCCTGGAGCACGCGGTCGAGATTTCCGTAGAAATTCGACACGACACCAAGCTTGAAACGGCTTTTCAGCGGACCGACGACTTCGCGACTGTGCGCTAGCCCCGCCGACGTCTCGAGAACGAACGAATTCGTGACGGCCTCGACCAATCGATGACGTCCCGCGGCGCCGGCATCTTCGAGGGTCGCGCGAAGCGCCTCCGGCCCACTCTTCCGCAGGTATTCGAACTGATGGCCGACGAGGAATCGCACGAGGTCCGTCATCCCGAAGCGCGCTACTATCCTGGTCGCGCCGTACCCCGTTCGCGTCGCGTGATCGAAAGCGGGGTCCAGCTCAATGCGGGAAATATCAACACCTGCCGCGCGATAACTGGCCAGAAATCGATCGAGCCAATGCGCCGGCCCATCGAGGGTGCCGCCGAAATCGAATAGCAGAGCGGTAATCGTGGCCATAAAACGAGCATTCTACCAGTCGCAGTGACCGTCCTCCAGTTTTCGTTCGTCGATGACCGCATCTTTCAGGTGTTGAAAATACTCGCCTCGAAAAGCAGACGAACTCATAATTAGTGGATAAGGCTAGTAGCAATGCTACTTCCGCTGCCGTTACCGCTGTGTTACCGTTGGCGCGATCGAGGACGGGGGAAACTGGGTTTTAATAAGACTTCATTGATTGAAACTGCTCTAATCGCTGCACCTGACCGCGCGGACAACGCGGTCTTCGGACGTCCGCTTTTAGAGCGGCTGATGATCAATTGCGAGCGCGTCGGGATTAAACGGTTCGTCATCGCGGCGCCGCGCGATCGCTATTCGGACGTCGCACGCGCAATGGGCCGGTTCAAAAATTTGGACACGGTCTCGATGGTCGAGTCGTTCAGCGAGATTCTGAATCAGCACAATGCACAGGAACTGGGCATCGACCTGTCGTCGCCGTGCGTGTCCTTTTCCGGAAACCTGGTATTTGCGAAATCGCAACTGGCGCGGATCCTCGACGCGCATGCCTCCGATCCTCAGTCGATACATCGGTCCGCGAGCACCGACCATGACCGCGGCGGCGAAATCGCGACCGGTGCGATCGGCGAGATTCTCAAGCGCGGCGGCATTTCAACCACCGTCCCGGCGTCTGCCGCGAGCCTGCTGCCCTTCGCGCTGAACGGCCGGCCCGAAGATCGCGAGGAAGCAGAACTGCGGCTGGCGAAATCGATTCGCGAGGAATCGGCCCACAAAGATGCGCCGATGGCGCGATGGGTCGACCGGCGCATTTCGTGGCGCATCAGCTATTGGCTCGCGTCGCACACCCGCGCAACGCCGAACATGGTCACGGTCGCGAACACGATATTCGGGCTGGCGACTGCGTTGATGTTCTCGGTGCCGAACTATTGGATGCGGCTGTTCGCGGCGATTTTCTTTTTGATTTCGATCACGATCGACGGCGTCGACGGCGAACTGGCGCGGCTCAAGATGGTCGAGAGCGATTTTGGCGGCGCGCTCGACGTCATCACCGACAATATCGTGCATGCCGCCGTCTTCATCGGTCTGCTTGTCGGATGCTATCGCATCGAACACAGCCGCGCTTACCTGTACCTGATTCCAATCCTGCTCGGCGGGTTCACAATGTGCGCATACGCGACGTGGCGCGCTTTCAAGATCAAAGGCGCGCGGGCAGCGGAATGGCTGGACAAAGTCGATCGCTGGAGCGGGCGCGATTTCGCCTATTTGCTCGTGGTATTGGCTCTAATCAATCGGCTAGAGTACTTCGCTTGGGGAACAGCGTTTGGAACGTACGTATTTGCTTTGGTCCTTATTTGGATTACTGGCCGGACCGAATCGTCAATGAAGCCTGAGGGTGAGGAAGTATGAACGGCAAGAAGCCACGAATTCTCCTGGTGCAACCCACGACTGTCCATCTGGACGGCACGCCGCACAAAACCCGGTGGCGGCTAATCATGGGACTGATGATTCCGCTGATGGCGGGACTCACGCCCGACGATTACGACGTGACGCTGTGCGATGAGCGCCTCGAGAACATCAATTTCGACGGCGGATGGGACCTGGTCGGGATGACGACCACCATCGGCGCGTCGCTGCGTGCGTACCAGCTCGGCGACGAGTTCCGCAAACGCGGCATCCCGGTTGTGTTCGGCGGCTTCCATGCAACGCTACAGACTGAAGAGGCTCTCCATCACTGCGACGCCGTCGTGAAGGGCGAGGCCGACCTGGTGTGGCCCGAGCTGCTGCAGGACTGGCGCGACGGAAAACTCAAGACGATTTACAAAGCCGACAAGGTGCACGATCTCAAGAACCTGCCGCGCCCGCGACATGAGCTGCTCAAGCTCAATCGCTACCTGTTCAAGGCGGTGCCGGTGCAGGCGAGCCGCGGATGCCCCTATCGATGCTCGTTCTGTGAAATTCCGGTGTTCTACGACGGCGCGTATCGGACGCGGCCAATCGAGGATATCGTCGAGGAAATCAAGCAGGTCATGAAGGTGACCGGCTTCAAACGCTTTCAGTTCATCGACGATCAGATCACCGGCAAGCACAAATTCGCGCGCGAGTTGTTCAAGGCGCTCGAGCCGCTCAACATCCGCTTCTCCTGCCTGTGGACGATCAACTCGAATCACGACGACGAGCTGCTCGACCTCGCGGCCAAGGCGGGAATCTTCCACGTCAACATCGGGGTGGAATCGATCAGCCAGGACAGCCTGTTGTCGATGAACAAGATTCAGAATCACGCGGGGCAGTACAAGAAGCTGCTCAAGAAGCTCGAAAAATACGGCATCTACTACTCGCTGAATTTCCTGTTCGGGCTGGAAGAGGATCATCCAGGTATTTTCGACGACACGCTGAAGTTCCTGCATGAGGTCAAGGCGCCCGAGGCTTTCTTCAACACGGTGACGCCGCGCGTCGGCACTCCGATGCGCACGCAGCTCGAAAACGAAGGCCGCGTGATAATCCCCGACGCCGACCTGTACACCAACAACTTCCGCTGCATGTTCGTGCCGAAGAACATGTCGCCGCAGGAGGTCGAAGAAGGCGTGTGGCGATGCACCAAGGAATTCTACTCGCTGAAGTCGATGTTCAAGCGCCTCCTGATGCCGCCCGGAAAGTTCACCTGGCAGGGCCTGACTGAGAACATGCTCTTCTACTGGGGTGCCAAGCGACAGATCGATCCGGTCGATTACTATTAGGCTATAGGCCACCCCGGCTTTGATCTTAAAGACTCTCGCGGTGCTGGTGCTCGCCGCGCTGCTCGAGGTCGGCGGCGACGCGCTAGTCCGAATAGGACTGCACACCTACGGCTACTCGCTGGCAGCAGGCGCGTTCGCGCTGTTCGCCTACGGAATCCTGGTCAATCAGAGCGGCGTCGATTTCAACCGCCTGATGGGAATCTACATCGCGATCTTCTTCGTGGTATCGCAAGCGATCTCGTTTCTGTTCTTCAAGCAAATCCCCGACGACAGAATCCTGCTAGGCGGCGGCTTCATCGTGACAGGCGGCCTAGTGATTTTGTTGATGACTTAGGGAAATGACGGAATAAATTCCGTCCTACTTTTTTCTGCGCCAGTAGGACGAAATTTATTTCGTCGCTTTTTCGTGCCATTCCTACGGGTTGAGCACGACGTTGTCGATCAGGCGCGTTTTGCCGACGCGGGCGGCTATCGCGATCAGGATTGGACGGTCGAGCGACGGGTGGCGCGACAGCGTTTCGGCGTCCACTCCTTCGACGTATTCTATCTCGACGCCCTTCATCCGCTTGAGCACGCGCGTCGCGGCGAACACTACTTCCTCAGCGCAGCATGGGTCGGTGCGATGCTTTTCGCGGGCGGCGCGTAGTGCGAGGCTCAGTGCGAGTGCGTCTTCGCGCTCAGTTGACGACAGGTAAGCGTTGCGCGAGCTCATCGCGAGCCCGTCTTTTTCGCGCACTATCGGCACCGGCAGAATTTCCACATCGAAGTTCAGGTCGCGGACCATTTTCTGGATCGCGCGGAGCTGCTGGAAATCTTTTTCGCCGAATACCGCCAGATGCGGTTTGACGATGTTGAACAGCTTGGCGACTACCGTCGTTACTCCCCGGAAATGGCCCGGGCGATGCGCGCCGCAGAGGCCGCTGGTTATGTCGCCGGCGTCGACCCAGCTCTGCGCGTCGGTTGAGTACATCGCGGCGGGCTCGGGCGCGAACACCACGTCCACCGGCACCCTCTCGAGCATTGCGCAGTCGCGTTCGAAGTTGCGCGGATAGCGCGCGAAGTCCTCGCCCGGGCCGAACTGCATCGGGTTGACGAAGATCGACGCGACCAGCACCGACGATTGCCGGCGTCCCTCGCGCATCAGGGTCAGATGACCGTCGTGCAGAAAGCCCATCGTCGGAACGAGCCCGATTCGTTCGCCGCTCTGGCGAGCGCTCTCTGCGTAACGGGTCATCTCGTCGGGCGAGGTGATGACGATCATCGAGGAGCCCTCCTGGATTCTGCGTAGCAATGTTCCGGCGCCGGGAATGCGCGCTCTTTCACTTCGCGCACGTACGCGTTTGCCGCCGCGGTGGCATCATTCCACAAATGCGCGAACGGCTTGGCGAAGCGCGGCGCGCACGATTCGTAGAGGCCGAGCATGTCGTGCATCACGAGCACCTGGCCGTCGCACTCCGGGCCGGCGCCGATGCCGATAGTCGGGATTGTGACGCTCGCAGTTATTTCGCGCGCCAGCGACGGCGGCACGCCCTCGACCACGATCGCAAATGCGCCCGCGGCTTCGAGTGCGGCGGCGTCCTCGAGCAGTCGCTCACGGCATCCGGGAGCGTTGCCCGATTTGCGGCCTTGCACGCGATGCCCGCCCATCCGATGTATCGACTGCGGCGTCAGCCCGACATGACCCATCACGGGAATATCGACCGCCGCGATTCTTGCCACCGCTTCCGCGATCGCGATTCCCCCTTCGAGCTTCACCGCCTCCGCCCCGCCTTCCTTGACGAGGCGCCCGGCGTTACGCAGCGCGTCTTCGGGACTCACCTGGTACGAGAGGAACGGCATGTCGGCGACGACGAGCGCGCGACGCCGCGCCCGCGCGACCGCACGCGTGTGGTAGATGACCTCGTCGATCGTGACAGCGAGCGTGGTGTCTTCGCCGCGCACCGCCATGCCGAGACTATCTCCGATGAGCAGCACGTCGACGCCGCAGTTGTCGAAGATCCGCGCGAATGGAAAGTCATACGCGGTCAGCATCGTGATCGGCTGATGCGCGGCTTTCATGCGCGCGAGATCGGGCACGCGAACTTTTTCTTGCACCATTTTCTCACTCATTCGAGTCAGTTGCTCCCACTAAAAGAAAATCGGGGCTGCCGCGTACCGGCAACCCCGCATCAGAGCAATCTCGAATGAACGAGCGCTCGAATCACTCGGAGTCCCGGTCCTTATCGGATCCAGGCGCGAGCAGACTACGAAATCAAATCTCTCAACACCGTCTCGCCGGGAAAAATCCTCGACGGACCAATTCAACTATATAGAGAAAGATGGGCGGTCCGTAAAGCGGGGAATGGGAAAAGTCGATGCACCCGGAACCCTCACCTGACCTCTCCCGTGAACGAACGGGCGAGGGACCGGATCAGTTGTTGGCTTGCAGGGTGTTGGCCGTCACCGGCAGCGTTACCTGGAGGCGTTTACCGTTGCGCACGACGCTCAGGTAAACGATCTCGCCCGGCTGCAAATCGCGCATGCGGTCCTGGAAATCCAGAAAGTTCGTCACCCTCGAGCCATCGACGCCGATGATCATGTCGTAGCTCTCGCCGACTTGCATGACATCGAGCACCGGTATCAACAGAATGGCGGCCTGCCCGAACGGGAGCAACGCGCCGGCCATCGCCACACCGGTAAGGGCGTCATGCACGACGTGACTGTATGAATGCAAACCGGCAGTCGCTGCTGGGCCGCCTTTCTCCACCGTCGTGATGAGCAGGCCGTCTGCCTCCTCGCCGGATTTGAGCGTGCGTCTCGCTTCGCGCAGTTGCATTCCGAATGGCGTCGAAAGCTCGCCGTCGTTGTCGAACTGCTGCTGCATGAGCTGTTGCGGCGGCACCCCGCTCTGCTCTTCCTGGTAGCGCGCGATGTCGTTGCTCTGATTTGGAGGCTGCGAATCTGCGGAGGTCTGCGAATCGGAGGCAGTGCCCGATGGCTGCTGTTGCGACGAGGGCGAAATCTCTGCGGTGTCAGGAACCGCGGCTTCGACGTTGTCCAGCGGAGTCGGTACCAGGTTCGTAGGACCGGCGGAGGTCGAACTCGCGGCCGCCGCCGACGCCGCCGCAGACTTCCAGGTTTCAGAGGCGGTGGTATCGCTCGACTGGGCGCACGCGAGCGCGCTGGCGAACACAACCAGCAGCATCGCCGCGAGCGACGCGCCGAAAGCGTGGTGCTCCCTCGCTTTGCTAGCTAACGCTCCAGCGTTTTTCATGCTCCACCACGCGGCCCTCGCGCTCGAGCTTTTTCAGATGAGAGCGAATCGAGCTTGCAGCCGCAGCATGCAGATATTCCGGATAGCCGACGTAAATTTTCTTCACGATTGCCATCGCGTCGAGCGGTCCCGCACCGTCGGCGAGCGCCTCGAGCACCTGGCGCTCGCGCAATTCGCGATGCGCAATATACTCCCCGATCTTTTCTTTGGGATTGCGGATTACCGGCCCGTGCGCCGGATAAATCGTCTCGAGATCAAGCGCGAGCAAACGCCTCAGCGAGTCCATGTACTCGCCCAAATCGCCAGTATCATCAGGAATGACTGTGGTACCCGCTCCCAGCACGACGTCCCCCGTGAACAGCGCGCGCTCTTCTTCCAGATAGTAGCACAGGTGATCGGGTGCGTGGCCAGGAGTAAAAACCGCGCGAAGCGTCGCGCCTTCGGTATGAACGACCGCGTCGTGACCGATCGCCGATATCTCGCCGGCGGGAGCGTCGTGGCCTTCCCACGGCATCTTGAGCACTTCCATCTCGCCGAATTTTTCAGTGACCTGCTTGACGCCTCCCAGGTGATCGACGTGCGCATGGGTCAGCACGATTCGTTCGAGTTCGGTGCTGCTGGACAGTTCCTCGAGCGCCGTCTCGAGCAGGTCGGCGTAGATCGCGACGCCCTGGCCCGTGTCGAGCAGGATCGGACGCTTCGAGGTTCCAACGATGTAGGTGTTGGTGCCCGGTCCGGTGAATGGACTCGGATTCTGGCCGAGCACCGTCGCGACCCGCGGCGAGATTCGCGAGTAGTCCGGCATCTTAAGACCGATCATCGAATCGGTCACGACTCGCGTCTGCTTGCTCATCAAACGTCCCTCACCGGCTAGCGCCGGTTGCGCTCAAATATCAGCCGGAGTCCTTTCAATGTCAAAAACTCGTCGACCTCTTCAATCGTTTCGCTCTCGGGCGAAATCAGGTCGGCGAGACCGCCGGTCGCGATGACGCGCGCCTTTTCGCCGCGCTCCTTCAGGATGCGGCCGACGAGTCCGTCCACCAGCGCCGTGTAGCCGAAGATAAGTCCCGATTGAATCGAGCCGACTGTGGTGCGGCCGACAGCTTCGCGCGGGCGAACCAGCTCGACTCGATACAGCTTTGCGGCGTGCTCGATCAACGCGTTCATCGAAACCCCAAGGCCCGGCGCGATCGCCCCTCCGGCATACTCGCCCTTGCCGGTCACGTAGTCGAAAGTGGTGGCGGTGCCGAAATCGACCACGATCGTCGCGCATGAGTAACGCTCAAAGGCGGCGACCGCGTTGACGATTCGATCCGCTCCCACTTCCTTGGGATTCTCGTAAAGGATCGGCATCCCGGTTTTGATTCCCGGACCGACCATCAGGGGCGTGCAATGGAAGTAGCGCTCTGCCAGTTGCTCCATCACTTGGTTGAGCGGAGGAACCACGCATGCGATCGCAACGCCCTCAGGCCTGACCCCGCCCTCGAGACCTGCGCCCGCGAGCAGCGTATTGAGCAGCGCGCCATGCTCGTCCGTCGTGCGATCGGGAACGGTCGAGATACGCCAGTGATTGCGCAGACGCTCGCCTTCGTAGATTCCAATCACGGTATGGCTATTACCGACGTCAACCGTTATCAGCATGACAAATCCCCGTCCGACGGGCGTCGTCGATAGCGACGCGATCGGGCACAGATAATAGCGCGCAAACTCGCTGTAAATGAAACGGCTGACGAAGCGCCGTCAGTGCTTAATGATGGAACCCGAACGGCGAACTCGCCATCCCCATCATCGGACTGCCCGCGGGGCGGCTGAATGCGGACATCGTAGGCGGCGTCATCCACGGTCCCTGATTCAGCGATGGACGCGCGGCCTCCGTCAGAGGACTGCTCATCGGCGCGTAGGCCGACGCAGGAACGGGAGAGGGTCGGTTCATCGTCAGCGGAGTGTTTATCGTGTACGGATAACCATAACCGCCGTACGGAACCGCGTAGACCTGCTGATTCTGATAGTCGTCCGCCGTGCCCCAATCTTCATCGGGCGCGCCGCTGCTGGCGGTATCGTCATCGTAGACTTGAGGCGGAGCACCCGGCGACGGAGCGTTGATAGCCTGGCCGTCGTCGTCAGTGCCGCTGGCAGCGGGACCGTCGCACGGAGCGGAAGTGCCGTCGTTATTGCACGTCGCCTGAGGGATCTCGAGTACCTTGTCCGCCGATGCCGCGTCCTCATCGATAGTGGGACCGGTGCTATCCCAATTGGCATCGACGCTCGTGCCAGAGTCGGGCGCCTCTTGCGAAAATGCAAAGCGCGCGTTCACGAAGACAGTCATCGCAAGGGCTGCAACAATCCCGACAATCAATCGCGACGACCGTGCCGTACTCATTCTTCGACACTACCACTCGATTGATGTCAGCGCCAAGACGAAATCTGTAGAGCGCTTGCATACGGTTTGCACGCACGCCGCGAGCGGCTAAGATTTCGCCCTATGTCAGAAACAAAAGTCGCACTGGTAACCGGCGCGGGCCGCGGCATCGGCCGCGACATCGCGCTTCGAATGGCAAAGGAAGGCTACGCGGTCGGGCTGATCGCGCGGACCAAGTCGCAGCTCGACGAAACCGCCGAACTGATTCGCGCGCAAGGCGGCAAAGCCGTCGTGACTCCCACAGACGTATCGCGCCGCGACCAGGTCGTCGCCGCGGTCGAGACGGTCGAGCGCGAGCTCGGACCGATCTCGGTGCTGATCAACAACGCCGGCGCATACTTGCGCAAACGCTTCACCGAAATCACCGAAGAAGATTTCGATTTCCAGCTCAAGGTGAACGCGTACGGACCGTTCTTCTGCACGCAGGCCGTTATCGGCAAGATGGCTGATCGCAAATCAGGCGCGGTGATCTTCGTTTTGGGATCGGAATCACGCAGCGGACCGGCACAGTACTCGGCCTACAATGCGTCGAAGGTGGCGCAGCGCGCGATCGCGGAGTCAGTCGCCTACGAATTCATGCATCTCGGCGTGCATGCCGCCACGATCGACGTGGACGGCGCGGTCGATAGTGCGCGCGTGCGCGAGTCGATGCCCGACGTGGATCCGTCGCACTTCGTGCCGCCTGCGGCGATATGCGACGAGATCGTGCACCTGATCAATCAGTCGAAAAGCGCCTGGACCTTCCAGGTCGACATGCGCGCGTTTGTGCAATGGCGTCCGCGCGTCGCGCCGAAGAAAAAAGTCTGATCGCCGCGCACCTGCTCATATGCGGGTGTGGTCTTGCGGGGAGCGGATATATAATCTTCCTCGCGTCGGGGTGTGGCGCAGACTGGTAGCGCACTCGCTTGGGGTGCGAGTGGTCGCCGGTTCAAATCCGGCCACCCCGACCATTTCAATTTTTTGGTGAAGTCCACTCGTCGCAATTTCGGCGTTGCAACTTTTTTAATCAGCTACGATCACGGGCCGCACCAGCTTCACCGTATGGGGAAGCGCGACACCCAAATCGTGCGACGCCTTCAATTTTGATTTCGCTTTCGTTCCGCGTTACGCCATCGCGTAAATTTTTCGCAGTTTCCAAAAACCATTAAGCGACGCTGGTTTCCCGCTCTAGGCATTGCGAGTTCTTCGTCACACGAGCCGGTGGCATGGTTTTCGCTTCTTGTGCGCTCGCTACCTTTTGATTTTCGGAGCGCATTGACGCTTTCCAAAGGGGAGTTTTCTTGCCGCTAAATTTTTTCAGCCGTAAGCGCGGAGAGATCAATTTGGATACCAACGGAAGTTTCGGAGGCGCCAGTTCCAGGCGTTTGCGCATCGCTCAGATCGCTCCTCTATATGAGAGCGTGCCGCCCAAACTCTACGGCGGCACCGAGCGCGTGGTTTCGTATATCACCGAAGAACTGGTGCGTCGTGGCCATGAGGTGACGCTGTTCGCGGCGGGCGATTCGCAGACCCGCGCGAATCTGATGCCCGCGTGTGCGCAGGCACTGCGTCTGATGGGGAAGCCTGATCTCGGATCATCGTTGCAGTTGGCGATGCTGTCGGAGGTTTACGAAATGGCCCCCGACAGTTTCGACATCGTGCATTCGCACATCGACTACTGGTCGTTCCCGTTTGCACAGCTCACCGGAGTGCCTACCGTTTCCACCATGCACGGACGCCTCGACATCCCCGACCTTCATCCGGTGTACCATCGATTTCCCGATGCGGCCCTTGTCTCTATCAGCGATTCCCAGCGCGCTCCGTTGGCGCAGATGAATTGGGCGGGCACGGTGTATCACGGCATGCCGCGCGACATGCTTCGCTTCAACGGACAGAACGGAAAGTATCTCGCTTTCATCGGACGCATCTCGCCCGAGAAAGGTATCGACGTTGCGATCGAGGTCGCGCTCAGATCCGGAGTGCCGCTCAAGATTGCCGCTAAAGTCGACGTCGTTGACCACGAGTACTTCAACCAAGTGATCAAGCCGCGCATCAAGCCGCCAATGATCGAATACATCGGCGAGATCGACGATGCGCACAAGAGCGAATTCCTCGGCGGAGCACTCGCATTGCTCTTCACGATCGATTGGCCCGAGCCGTTCGGCCTTGCGATGATCGAGGCGCTGGCGTGCGGCACTCCAGTCATCGCACGCCCGTGCGGATCCGTTCCCGAAGTCATCAGGCCCGGCGTCACCGGGTTTCTCTCAAAGGAAATCGATGAGCTGGTGGCAGCCGTTGGCAGGATCGATTCGATCTCACGCGAACAATGCCGTCGCGAGTTCGACGAACGCTTCACTTCGGAAGTGATGGTCGCGAAATACGAGCGCATCTATCATAGGCTGATCGGCGCGGACGCAATAACGCCGGAATTCGAAACACAGGAAGCTGCTGTTGGCCGCTAGACGGTCAAAGCTGGACTGACAAACCTTCGATGCTAGACTGCGTGTAATCAGGACGCCGATTCCGTATTCGCGGCGTTTCTAACGCATCATGGCAGAACGCAGGGCTACCGCTGAGCCAGCGCAGACCGTCGTCAAGGTTGGCTCCGACTACTATGTGCTGGCGTCCTCGCTCGCGTCGCGTCGCGCGAGCCAGGTGCTTGCGGACGGGCGAAGTTTCGCGGTCTTCGAAACGGCCGGCGACATTATTGATTCACCGCTCGAGGCGCAGGGATTTTTCGATTCAGATACGAGGCATCTGAGCCGCTTCGAGATGCTGATTGCCGGCGCCGCACCGTACTTTCTGAACTCTTACCTCAGCGACGACCGCGCGCAGTTCCGCGCCACTCTTACCAACGCTGATTTGGGGAAGAAGGGGCGGCAGGATTGGCTGCCACGCAACTCGATCAGAGTGAACCGCGGATGGGTCCTGAGTGGCGCCGCGCTCTACCATCGGTTGACGTTGCACAACTACATTGACACGCCGGTCGACATTGAAATCGATTTTTTCTACGGCGTCGATTTCGCCGACGTCTTCGAGGTCCGCGGCCTTCGCCGCAAGCGCCGCGGTGAAATGTTGAATCCCTCGGTTGACGCCAGCAGGGTCGAGCTTCGCTATCGCGGTCTCGACAACTCTGTGCGCGCGACCGAAATCCGCTTTGATATTACGCCCAGACAGATTGACGATCAGCATGCCGTGTTCGTGCTGCGCCTCGAGCCGGGCGAAAACCGTGAGCTCGAATGCCGGATCGCGGCCAGCGGTGAATCGCCATCCTACTCCGCCGTTGCGGTGAATCGGGCGCCCACCTTCCTCCAGGCGCTCGAGCAACGGCAATCCGAGCTTTCCGAATTCCGCAGCGACTGGGCCGTCATCTCGGCCAGCAATAACGAATTCGCTACCATGATTCGACACGCGGGCGTCGACCTGACTTCGATCATTGCGCGCGGCGACAGCAGGGGTGCGTTCATCATGGCGGGCGTTCCGTGGTTCGCCACTCTCTTCGGACGCGACAGCATAATCACGGCACTGTCGATTCTTCCGTTCTATCCGCAAATCGCGGTTCGAACCCTGCGGACGCTGGCGAAGCTTCAGGGCGATACTGTCGATGAGGCACGTGACGAACAGCCCGGCAAGATCGTGCACGAGATTCGAACCGGCGAGATGGCCGCAACCGGCGAAGTGCCCTTCGGCCGATACTATGGCAGCGTCGACGCGACCCCGCTCTTCCTGTGGCTATACGGACGCTGCGTCGAGTCCACCGGAGACCTTCAGTTCGCCGACGAGCTGTGGCCCAATGTCGAACGTGCGATCGAATGGATCGAACGATGGGGCGATCGCGAGGGTGACGGTTACGTCAAATATCTGCGCGAAACTCCGCGCGGGCTGGCCAACCAGGGCTGGAAGGATTCCGAGGACGCGATCTTTCATAAGGACGGCGAGCTTGCGCGTCCTCCGATCGCGCTCGCAGAAGTGCAGGGCTACGTGTACGCGGCGTGCATGGACGTGGCGTCGGTCGCGGCGCGCCTGGGGCGCGGCAGCGTCGCGGATCGGCTACTCACGCGCGCGACAGCACTGAAACAATCTTTCGAGCGCGACTTCTGGCTCGAGCCCGAGGGCATGATCGCGCTGGCACTCGACGCCGACCGGCGCCCATGCCGCGTGATGACTTCGAACGGCGCTCATTGCCTCGCGACCGGGCTGGTCGACGGCGAGCGCGCTACCGCGATGTGTAAGCGGCTGCTCGCCGACGACATGTACTCCGGATGGGGAATCCGGACACTCTCGGGCAGAGAAAAACGCTACAATCCGATGAGCTACCACAACGGATCAGTGTGGCCGCACGACAACGCGATGGCCGCGCTGGGACTCGCGCGCGCCTGCGATCATACCGGCGTGCTCAAGGTTCTCGAAGGTCTGTTCGACGCGTCGGAGCAGCTCAACACTTCCAGTCTGCCTGAACTCTTCTGCGGCTTCCGGCGCGAGATTGGCCTCGGCCCTGTTCCATATCCTGTGGCGTGCTATCCGCAAGCGTGGTCGGCGGCCAGCGTGTTCATGATACTGCAGGCGATGCTTGGGATTCGGGTGCTGGGATTCGAGCGCCGCGTCTTTTTCGACACACACTTGATTCCATCGTGGCTGGACTGGCTCAGCATCGACAAGTTGCGCGTCGGCGACGGCCGCGTCTCGTTCGTGCTGCGGCGCTCCCCCAACGGCGCCGCGATCGAAGTGAAAGATAAATCCAGCGGCGTCCGCGTCGAAATCTGATCCGTTCTAATGCTGCGGCGTGTCGGTTGGAGATGGTGTCGCGATCGTGCTGTCACTCGGAGTTGGACTGATCGTTGGCGTCAATGATTTCGTTGGCGTGATCGACGGCGTCGGCGTGAGGGTCTGTGTTATCGACGGCGTCGGACTGATCGTTGGCGTTATCGACGGCGTCGGGGTCAAAGTGTCCGTCGCCGTGATGCTCGGAGTTGGAGTCGCCGACGGTGTTGGCCGAATCCAGGTGATCGGCTCACGTCCAAAGATGAGCGTCGCGCTATGTCCCACGCGTGCATCGCTCATCTCCCCGGTGGTAACGAATCGGTCCGCCACCGGATCGAAAATCTCGGCGCTGGAAAGCGGCTTGTAATCCGGATCCCAACCGCCCGCGATCAGCACGGTTCCGTCCGGCAACAGCGTCGCCGAATGTCCGGAACGCGCTGCGACCATCTCGGGTCCCTCGACGAACTGGTGCGATTGCGGATCGTAAAACTCGGACGTTTTGTCCCCGCGTCCGCCCGCGATCAGAACCCGTCCGTCAGGGAGCAGCGTCGCCGTATGCCCGGCACGGCTTTGAGTCATCTTCGGCCCCTCGCGCACCGTTCCGTTCGATTCGTCGAAAATCTCGCTGGTGTCGACCGCGCTGCTCCTCGCGAATGGACAGCCGCCGGCTATCATAACGAGGCCGTCCTCGAGCAGCGTCGCAGTGTGATACACGCGATTGTCGTTGAGCGTGCCGGCGAAGTGAAATTTTCCGCTCGCGGGATCGTAAATCTCGAGTTTCTGAAATCCACCTCCCGCAATCAGCACGCCACCGTCGCGCAGCATCGTCGCCGTTTGACCATGCCGGCTCGACAACATCGCGCCGGTTTCGGCAAAGGCGTTCGTCGCAGGATCGTAAAGTTCGGCGGTCGGCGATGCGCCGCCGACAATGAGAACCTTGTCGTTTTGCAAAGTCGTGGCAGTAGGATCGTCGCGGGCTTCCTTCATGTTCGGCGTCGCGACGAATTTGCCATCACCTGAATTAAAAATCTCGGCGGAACGCAGAATCCACGGCATCGCCGGTCCCGGAAATACGTTCAGCGGGACCAGCAGAGTGTTGATGCCGCCCAAAATCAAAACCCTGTCGATACCGATCGCAGCAGCGGTGAATTGGTCGCGCCGCTCGTTCATCGGTGCGATCGGCAGAAACCGGTGAATCGCGAGATCGTAAATTTCGGCAGAATTGAGCACTCCCGGACTTTTTCCGGTTGGCATATCGACCAAACCTGTCCCACCTGCAATCAACACAATTGGCTTCAACGCGCCGACTGCGGGCGTAGGTGAAGACGAAGGCGACGCTTCAGGGGTAGTGCTGGAATTCTGCCGTTCATCAGCGAGGGCCGCTGCGAACATTACGCCGAGAGCGATCGTACACAGAATCAACGTGCGCATGCTCCTCGGATCGGGTGAAAGTTTGCGACGTTCTCTCATCCGCTCACCTTGTCGGTCGCCTGGCGGGGACTTTCTGCCTCCGACGGCCACGGGTTGTGTCGGACTTCATTCCATTTATCTTCGAGCGCAGATTGTTCCAGCGTCAGCCCGCGCGTTTCATCGATGAACAGGCCGAAGATCACCGCGCTCGGAATGCCGAGCAAGGCTAGATAGCGAATGACGCTCGCGAGTCCGCCCAACGGTCCGATCAAAGCGGCAATTAAGATCTGCGCGAGCATCGAGAACACCGCCGCGGTCATTCCCTGCGCGCCGATCATCGTGGTGCGCAGAGCAGCCGGAAAAAGTTCGGTCGCCGCGGAATTCGCGCCGACTGTCATCACGTCCGACGCGACTTTGAACCAGCAATACACCACCACCAGGTACATGAACGGCCACTGCACGAACGCGGGCGGACCGTAGTAGAAGGCGAAGGCGCCAAGCCATGCCGCGCCGCCCACATAGACAACAGTCGGCACCCGGCCGAACTTGTCCGACATCCACGCGCCGATAGGAAATCCGATCATGCCGACTCCCATCCCTGTCACCACCAGCGTGCTTGCGGCCACCGGCGAGAGGCCGAGGATCGAGACTGATTGATAGTAGAGCCAGCCGTTTACCGCCGTGCCAGCGATCGTGTCGAGCGCGGCGCAGGTCAACAGGGTGAGCGATCTGCGTCGATAGATCGGATGAAAAATATCGTAGAAGTGACTGCGCTTCGCGGATCCGCTCGAAGAAGCGCTCGACCATTTCGATTGCGCAGGCAGCATCATCGACACCGGCACTGCGAGCAATATTCCAGCCACCGACGGCGCCAGCAGCCAGCGCCACGAATAGTTCCACGCCAGCAAAGCGGGAATGATCAGATAGCCAAGCACGCCGCCGATCGCGCTCGCCAATGCTGCCGCTGCCTGCCCGCGAGCGCGCTGCTCGGCCGGGAGTTCTTCGGCGAGCAACGCGATCGCCGACGAAACTGATCCGCCGAGCAGTGCGGAAACCATTATCTCGCACGCGGCGAATACGTTGGCCGTGGGAGCCAACGCGGCTCCAGCCGAGAACAATGGCGCGAGTATCAGAGCGGCGAGAATCACCAACCGGCGTCCGACCCGATCGGCAAGTCGCGCGAGCGCCAGCGAGCCGAATGCCGATATCGCCATCCAGGCAAAAAGTCTGGCGAGCTTGCCTTCATCCAGCGCAAAACTTTTCGCTATCCACGGCGACGCGATGCCGACGATCGACAGCGTGTAACCCTGGTACAGTAGTAGAATTACGATCGCACCGACTGTAGTGCTCGACCTCGGGCCGCTACTTCGCGACGCTTGCGCGGCGTGGCTCGCGGAAGATTCGCTTCCTGCCTTAGCTTTAGTCTTTTGCTTAGCCACAGAGCACTCCGACGCAAATTCAAGCGAATTCCGAGCCAACGCATCTAAGCCAGCATCCCTGTCGTCGGCGTTCATCTTCCCATATGGGTTAATCGGCTTGACGATTTGGAACGTCTAAAATTTCACAGGATGCGTTCTCCTAGTAACTCGCAGGCAAAAACCTCGCTAGCAATCAGGGCCGGCGACAGGCATACACGTTGCTTTGCCATCAAGGCCGCTTTTTTAACCTGCCCTGCTCACGTGCCTTCCGGAATTTGTTGAGGATGTTTGTATGAACCCGCACGAGGAAAAATTTTCCAAGTCGGTAATTTTTAGATTCGCCGCATGCCTCCGACCGTATCTGCGGTTGGTGATTGGCGCAGCGCTGATGGGCGTCGGCAAATTTACGCTCCCTCTCGCCTTTCCGCTTGCGTTTAAATATGTCATCGACGTTTTACTGACTTCGCCGCCGAAGTTTGACGGGTTGATGCGCTCAATCGATGGCTGGTGCATCGGCCTTACCAGACTCGTCGGTTACACGGCGACGCCTACCAACAAACTGGCCGCATTAAGTCTGGTGATGCTGACGCTTTATGCGCTTCAATCGCTCGCCAGTTTTTATCGCAACTACTGGGCTGGCCTCGCCGGTAACAAACTGATTTTCGATCTTCAGCGCCGTTTGTTTTCGCACATGCAAAGTCTGCCGCATTCTTTTTTCGATCAGAATCCCAGCGGAGCGATCGTCTCGCGCGTTCTCAATGACGTTCAACAGGCCAATGAACTGGTCGGATCGGTGCTGATCGATGTGTGGATGGACGCCGTGTCGTTGACGCTGGTAGTGGCTGCGTTGCTTGCGCTCAATTGGCATCTCGCACTCGTCGCACTTTGCATCTCGCCGCTCTGGGTTGCATTCATGCGGTTCTTCTCTCCGCGGATCAAATCGGTGAGCCATCGGATGCAGGAGACCGTCGAAGAGATCGCCGGCGAAGTGCACGAGCGCGTCGCGGGTGCGAGCACGATCAAGTCTTTTTGCCGCGAGGATCACGAGGTCCAGCAATTCCGAGGTCAGACCGAGCGCCTGCTCGAACGCACTATCGACAAGGTGAGACTCGCCGCGCGCCAGGAGATGCTGATTCAACTTCTCACTCGCGCCGCACCGACAGTCGTGATCTGGGTCGGCGCACTCATGATCATTCGCGGCACTATGACGCTCGGCACGATGGTCGCGTTCTTCTCTTATCTCGGTTTTCTCTATCTGCCACTTGAACGATTCGCGCAACTTTCGGTCGTGGTCTCCGCGTCGATGGCGGCGATCGAGCGAATCTTCGGCTTTCTCGATCTGAAACCCGAGATAACCGATCACGCCCTCAGTCGTCCTTTTGCGGTGCGCAACGGGACCGTTCAGTTCGACGACGTGTCTTTCGCCTACAGCGCGCGCAACGGCGCGTCCACCGAGTTTGCCCTCGAGAATCTTAATCTGCACGTCCCCGGCGGATGCCGCGTCGCTCTCGTCGGCCGATCCGGCGCCGGCAAGACGACGTTGGCGAGTTTGATTCCGCGCTTCTACGAGGCGACTCGCGGCCGCGTTCTGATCGACGGCCGCGACGTGCGCCACTACACGCTCAAGTCGTTGCGCGAGCACGTTGCGTTGGTCGCACAGGACGCGCTGCTGTTCAGCGCAAGTATCCGAGACAACTTGCGCTATGCGCGCCCCGAGGCAACAGACGAAATGCTGTTGCGGGCGCTCGAGATGGCCAGCCTGCGAGAGTTTGTCGAAAGTCTGCCCGACGGACTCGATACCATCATCGGTGAGCGCGGCTTCAAGGTTTCTGGCGGCCAGCGTCAGCGCCTGGCGATCGCGCGCGCGTTCCTGAAGGACTCGAAGATCGTCATCCTCGACGAAGCGACCTCGGCGGTCGACTCCGAATCGGAGAACCAGATTCACCGCGCGATGGAACTGCTGATGACCGGCCGAACCGTATTCATGATCGCGCATCGGTTGCGCAGCGCGGTTACCGCCGACCTAATCGTCGTCATGGGCAATGGCCGAATCGTCGAGACCGGCACGCACGCGGAACTGATGCGTCGCGAAGGCGCGTATGCACGGCTCTTCAATGAGCAAGCGCGCGGACTGTCGCTGGAACCGGAACCAGCACAAGGCTTCCGTCACCGACTGGCGTCGGTCTAAGCAGCAGCGCGCAGCGTGTAAGATCTCCAGGGCTACCGATTCAGGAAAGGAGTTTCTGTAACTCCCGCGACGGTTCCTTCGCCTCCTCGCACAATTTTGCTCGGCCCCATTCTTGCTGAATTAATCGCGCTCTCAGCAAATTCACTAGCAGGAGAATCAAAATGAACTTGAAATATGGAAACACATTGGTCGCTGGACTCGCCGCTCTTACGCTAAGCGCCTTCGCAGTTCCGTGCGGTGCCACCGCTACCACCGCGTCTACCGGTTCGACGATCACACGGATCGACGCCAGCCCCATCCAGCTTGCCCAGGTGGAGCAGCAGGAATCCGAGGAGAAGACGACCGAGCAGAAGACCAACGAGATGCAAAGCGGTACTGACGTCGCCCCCGCCCCTGCTGATGCTGCCCCCGCCGCTCCCGGCGCAGTCGAGCAAAAGCACGAAGAGAGCAAGACCACCGAGACTGTGAATGCGGACAATGGGATGGGCGCGACGTCGGAGCGTCATCAGAACGAAATCAGCAACGACTCGAAGATGGCTCCCGGCTCGACGGAAACCGAACACGAAGAGCATCACTCGAGCGAGAAGGTCGAGCAGAATCAATAATCGCCTGAGTCAGTTCACGATCCACTCCTTCTCATTGATTTACCGATGAGAAGGAGCGGATCCTCGCCAGCGGTAACTATCGAACGATGAGCGCCGCCCTCGCACCGCTAAACGGTTCCTCACCGGATCCCGAGGCCATTCTCGCCGCCAAATCCGCAAAGCTGCGTTACGTCAGCGACCAGGACGCCGGCATCGTGCGAGCGCGCCAGCATGGCCGCTTCGTCTATCGTGACAGTGCGGGCAAAGAAATCACCGACGCCGCGGTGCTCGATCGCATCAAGGCGCTGGCAATTCCGCCGGCGTGGACCAACGTGTGGATTTGCGCGTCGGCTGACGGCCATCTACAAGCGACCGGTCGCGACGCTCGCAGGCGCAAACAATATCGATACCACGCGCGATGGCGTGCGGTGCGCGACGAAAACAAATACGAGCATCTGCTCGATTTCGCGCGGTCGCTGCCTGCTATTCGGCGACGCGTTCAGCATGACCTCTCACGCCCGGATTTGCCGCGAGAAAAAGTGCTTGCCGCGGTAGTACGACTGATGGAAAGAACGCTCGCCCGCGTCGGCAATGCTGAATACGCGCGAGAGAACCAAAGCTTCGGTCTTACCACGCTGCAAAATCGCCACGTCACGATCAAACGGGATAAAATCACGCTGGATTTTCGCGCGAAAAGCGGCGTGCAATGTCGTCGCGTGGTCAGCGACAAGAAGCTCGCGCGCATCCTCAAACACTGTCGCGACCTTCCAGGATCGGAACTGTTTCAATATCTGGACGAAAACGGCGATCGACACAGCATTGATTCGAGCGACGTAAATGACTACCTGCGCAACGCCTCAGGCCGCGATATCACTGCCAAGGATTTTCGCACCTGGGCCGGCACCAACCTCGCCATCGTCGCGTTCTGCGCCTTGAAAGAAGAAAAGCCCACAAAGAAGAGCGAGCTCGAGGTCGTCAGAAGCGTCGCGCAGCAACTCGGCAATACCGTCGCGGTGTGCCGCAAGTGCTATATTCATCCGGCGGTGATCAGTAGTTACCACGGCGGCTCGCTGCGCGCGGTCGTCGCGAGTGTCAGTCAGCGAACTGCTGGAATCTCGGCGGTAGAGAAAAGAGTCCAGCGCCTTCTCGCATACTCCACAAATCCTTTTTCTTTCGCTCGATGCCACGCACGCCGCTCAGTCAGGAACTCGCGCCGGCGCGCCGAATCCAGGTAGTTTTTTTCGCTGGTTTCCGAGTTGCTTCAAACTTCTAAATGATCTTGGCTTGAATTGTAGCTAATGTGGTGAGTAACCACGGGCTGCACCGGCGAGCCGAAACCTAAACTTGAAAATCCCTGGTAATTCCGATCGGCGATGTCTTCATATCAAACACGAACCGATTTTCAGCTCATCTCGCCCGTTCCGCGGCTGAGCCACATCATTATCGAAGAGGTAACGCCTTCGGTTGATGGCGGCCGTTATCCGGCCAAGCGGATCGCCGGCGAACCGTGCGTCGTCGAAGCGGATATCTTTCGCGATGGTCATCAGGTGTTGCGCGCCGCCGTCAAATGGCGCCGCAAGCGAGACGAGGTCTTCGACGAGGCGCCGATGGCGCCATTCGACAATGATCGATGGCGCGGCGAGTTCATCCCTACCGACAATACGCGCTACGTTTTCACGATCGAAGCATGGACCGATCTATTCGCCTCGTGGCTCGCGGACTTCACCAAGAAGGTGAACGCAGCGCGTCCGGTCGCATCCGATATTTTGGAAGGGATTGCACTCGTCGAGAAAATGTTCTCGAGTGCCAAAGGAGCCGATCGCGAATCGCTCGAGCGACTACTCGCGCGATTGCGCAAAACCAGCGACGGTCCGACAGCGCTCGCGTCAATCAGCGAAGCAGAGATTTCGGCCGTCACAGAACGCGTCGGCGAGCGGTTCGGCCTGACCCGATTCGAGCCGAACCTCGAGCTCGTCGTCGATCGCGAGAAGGCTCGTTATGGAACCTGGTACGAGATGTTTGTGCGCTCGCAGGGCCGCGAGCCCGGAAAGCCCGGCACTTTCCACGATGCCGAGCGCCGCCTGCCCGAGCTTCGCGACCTCGGCTTCGACGTCGTGTATCTCGCGCCGATTCATCCGATCGGCCACACCAATCGCAAGGGCCTAGGCAACTCGCTGAACGGTGGATCAAATTCTCCGGGCAGCCCATGGGCGATTGGCAGCGAGGCCGGTGGGCATACTGCGATCGATCCGTCGATCGGTACGCTCGGCGATTTCGATCGCTTCAACGCTGCCGCCAACCGCCTAGGAATGGAGGTGGCGCTCGACTTCGCGATCCAGTGCTCGCCTGACCATCCATGGGTGCGTGAGCATCCGAATTGGTTTCACCACCGGCCCGACGGCAGCATCAAGTACGCCGAGAACCCGCCCAAGGAGTACGAGGATATCTATCCGATCGATTTCGACACTCCCGATCAGCGCGGACTGTTCGAAGCGATGCTGGGAGTTTTGAGATTCTGGCGCGATCACGGCGTGAAGATCTTCCGCGTCGACAATCCGCATACCAAGCCGGTCCAATTTTGGAACTGGCTAATCAATGAAGTGCAGGCTACCAATCCTGAAGTAATTTTCTTGGCCGAAGCATTTACCCGTCCGAAACTGATGAAGGCGCTGGCTAAAGCGGGCTTTACTCAGTCGTATACCTACTTCACCTGGCGCAATACCAAGTCTGAGCTGACTGAGTATATGACCGAGCTGACGCAAACGCCGATGAAAGAGTACTTTCGTCCTAATTTCTTTACCAATACTCCCGACATTCTTTCCCCCGTGCTGCAGACTGGCGGACGTGCGGCTTTCAAGATGAGGCTCGTACTCGCGTCAACCCTGTCGCCCTCCTACGGTATCTACAGCGGTTATGAATTGTGCGAACACCAGGCGGTACCAGGCACCGAGGAGTATCTCAACTCGGAGAAGTACGAGCTCAAGGTGCGCGATTGGAACCAACCCGGAAATATCAAGGAGTTCATCGGCCGCGTCAACTCGATTCGCCGCGAGAATCGCGCGCTCCAACAGTTTCTCAATCTTCAATTTCTAACCACCGACAACGATCAAATCCTGTTCTTCTCGAAAGCGACGCCGGATAACAAGAATGTCATTCTGGTAGCCGTCAATCTTGATCCATTGAACGCGCACTATTGCACCGCGTTCGTACCGCCGGAGGTGGTTGGCGTCGCGCCGGGCAGAAGTTATCGAGTCACTGATTTGCTGACCGGCGCAAAGTACGTTTGGTCCGATCGCAACTACGTGCGGCTGGATCCAGCCGTCGAACCGGCGCACATCTTGCGCGTTGAACAGCGCCTCTGAGTTCCACTCGTGCCGACCAACCAGCCTGAAAACAATTCGAAGCCTGATCCTTTGTGGTACAAGGACGCTATTTTCTATGAACTGCGCGTCCGCTCCTTCTTCGACAGCAACGCCGACGGAGTCGGCGATTTCCCCGGTCTGACCGCCAAGCTCGACTACTTGCACGCGTTGGGCGTCACCACGCTCTGGCTGCTTCCCTTTTATCCTTCTCCGATGCGCGACGATGGATACGACATTTCCGACTATACCAACATCCATCCTTCGTGCGGGACTTTGCGCGACTTCAAGATATTCGTGCGCGAGGCCCATCGGCGCGGTCTCAAGATAGTCACTGAGTTAGTATTGAATCATACTTCGGATCGTCATGAATGGTTTCAGCGCGCCCGCCGTTCTCCCGCCGGAAGTATATTTCGCGATTACTATGTGTGGAGCGACACGCCTGAGAAGTACAAGGAAGCGCGAATAATCTTTCAGGACTTCGAGCCGTCCAACTGGTCTTGGGATCCAGTCGCCAAGGCTTACTACTTCCACCGATTTTATTCCCATCAACCTGATCTCAACTACGACAATCCGGCAGTCATCCGCGAAATTCGAAAAGTGATCTCGTTCTGGCTCGGTCTCGGCGTGGATGGTCTCAGGCTCGACGCGGTTCCTTACCTCTTCAAGCGCGAAGGCACGAATTGTGAGAACCTGCCCGAAACCCACGCATTCCTGCGTGAATTGAGAGCTTACATCGACTCGAAGTTCCCCAACCGGATGCTGCTGGCCGAGGCGAATCAGTGGCCGGAAGACGCCGTCGCGTACCTGGCGGAGGGCAAGGAATGCAATATGGCATTCCATTTTCCCCTGATGCCTCGAATGTTCATGGCGGTGCGGATGGAGGATCGATTTCCGCTTACCGACATCTGGGCGCAGACTCCCGAGATCGATCCGACATGCCAGTGGGCACTGTTTCTGCGTAATCACGACGAGCTGACGCTCGAAATGGTTACCGACGAGGAGCGCGATTATATGTATCGCGCCTATGCGCAGGACGCGCGAATGAGAGTCAATCTGGGTATTCGCCGCCGGCTCGCCCCTCTGCTCGGAAATCATCGACGTACTATTGAACTGAATAATGCCTTGCTGTGTTCATTGCCGGGAACGCCGGTCATTTACTACGGCGACGAAATTGGAATGGGCGACAATGTGTACCTCGGCGATCGCGATGGAATGCGCACGCCGATGCAGTGGAGCGCGGATCGCAACGCCGGATTTTCCACCGCCAATCCGCAGCGTCTCATTCTGCCTGTGATCATCGATCCCGAGTACCACTACCAGAGCGTCAACGTCGAAGCGCACGAGAGCAATCGTCATTCGCTGCTGTGGTGGATGCGTCGACTGCTTGCGCTGCGCAAACAGATCAAAGCATTCGGCCGCGGCACGATGGAGTTTCTCAGTCCTGAAAACTCACACGTGCTGGCTTTTATCCGCGCCTATGAAGACGAACAAATTTTGGTAGTCGCCAATCTCTCGCGATTCGTCCAATACGTCGAGCTCGATCTCGCCAAGTTCAAAGGGACGACGCCGGTCGAGTTATTCGGCCGCACGCCTTTCCCCCCAATCGGAGATCTGCCTTACCTGCTGACTCTCGGACCGCACGGTTTCTTCTGGTTCTCGATCGAACAGCCCAAGACAACCACCGCTGCCGATCGCTCCGAGTACGAAATTCCTCGCATCGAGATGAATGCGAGTTTCGATGGCTTCCTACGCAGCGAATCTCGCCAGCAACTCGAACGCCTCTTGCCCGCCTACTTGCTACACTGTCGGTGGTTTCGCTCGAAGACCCGGCCTATCACCGCCGTTCACATCGCGGAGGCCATGCCGATGGCGGAGGGACCAGCCGTTGCGCACCTCACTCTGCTCAATGTCGAATACTCAAACAGCGAGCCCGAGACTTACCTGTTGCCACTGGCTATTGCGACAGGCGATCGAGCGCGCGACTTACGATCGCGTTGGCCGGAGCACGTCATTGCCGAAGTGACTAGTTCGCGACGCAACGGCGACAGCGACGGAATCCTTTTTGACGCTGCCGTCGATCCGGATTTCCTGACTACTCTCCTCGAGATCATCGCGCGGCGCCGTCGTCATCGCGGTTCGCTCGGCGAGCTTCTGCCCGGTGTCACTCAGGCGTTTCATCAGCTGCGCGGAAATCCCGAAACTCCCCTCGAACCGCGCGTCCTGAAGGCGGAGCAGAGCAACAGCTCGGTCGTGTACGGCGACCGCTTTATCATCAAGCTCTTTCGATGCATCGAAGACGGTCTGAATCCCGACCTCGAGATTGGACGCTTCCTGACGACCCACGCGCTGTTTTCGCACGTGCCTCCGCTGGCCGGATGGATCGATTACAGCTCCGAAAACGGCGATCGAAAAAATATCGCCGTGCTGCAGGGCTTCGTGCCCAACGAAGGCGATGCGTGGCAGTTCACGCTCGGAGAAATGCATCGCTACCTCGAGAACGCCGCCACCAGATCGGAACCGCCGCCGACGACCGACAAAACTCTCTACGAGTTGCTGACGGTGCAGGAGCCAGATCCGCTTGCCGCCGAGTTGATCGGTCACTATCTCGACGCGGCGCGATTGATGGGCAAGCGTCTCGCCGAACTTCATCACGCGCTAACATCAACTAGCGATGATCCCGAGTTCGCGCCTGAGCCCTACTCGACCCTCTACCAGCGCTCGACCTATCAATCGATGCAGAATTTGCTCGCGCGCGTGATGCGCATGCTCAACAGTCGCGCGTCGATCGTTCCGAAAGATTTGCGCGAACTGGCGCAACTGGTCTCCTCGCATCAGCGGGAGATCGCCGCACGATTCGACGCGTTTCTTCGATGCCGCTTGACCATCGATCGAATGCGCATTCATGGCGACCTGCATCTCGGCCAGCTTCTGTACACCGGCCGCGACTTCGCCATAATCGATTTCGAGGGCGAGCCTGCCCGTCCGCTGAGCGAGCGCCGGCTCAAGCGCGCCGGATTGCGAGACGTCGCCGGGATGCTGCGCTCATTTCACTACGCGGCCCTCACCTCGACTGTCGAGCAGCTGAGAATCGGAGCACTGGGCAAGTTCGATTTTGCCGGCATGGTGCCGTGGTCGAACTTCTGGCGGACCTGGTCATCGTGGGCATTCATGAAAGGCTATCTGGAAGCCGGCGGCCACGCGTCTTTCATTCCGAAGAGTGACGAAGAATTGAGAATCGTGCTCGACGCCTTCGTGATGGACAAGGCTATCTACGAACTTGGCTACGAACTAAACAATCGCCCCGACTGGCTATTGATTCCATTACTCAGTCTTGGACAATCGCTCGGCCTGGAAAGTACTAATACTCAAAACCTGATCGTCCCCAATCCTGGTATCCATGAAAGTCCGCGAGCATGAACAGCCGATCGCGAAGTCCGGCGACTTAACCGTCTCCAGTATTCCATCCGAGGAACTCAAGCGCCTTCTGGCGCTCCGGCATCACGATCCACATTCGATACTGGGCGCGCATCCGACCGACCGCGGAGTAATTGTGCGCGCGTATCGTCCCGACGCTCAGAAAATATCCCTGCTCATTGACGGTGAGCCGCCGCGCGAGATGCTGAAGCGCCCCGAGCCCGGCCTGTTCGAGATTCTCATGTCTGACCGGCGTCAGGTCTTCCCATATCAGCTTCGCATTCACTACTCCGGCGATCTTGTCGTCACGATTCGCGAGCCCTACCCGTTCCCGCCGACGTTAGGCGAGCTCGATCTCTATTTATGGGCGGAACAGAAACACGAACGCATCTGGGACAAGCTGGGCGCGCACGTTCGCGAGGTGGATAGCGTTCAGGGGACGTCCTTCGCAGTCTGGGCGCCGAATGCCGATGGCGTCAGCGTGGTTGGCGACTTCAACAGTTGGGACGGCCGCCTCGACATGATGCGGATGCTCGGCAACTCCGGTGTCTGGGAAATATTTTTCCCCGACCTGACTGCAGGTACGAAATACAAATACGAGATTCGTACTAAAACCGGCGGACTGACTATTAAGGCCGATCCCTTCGCGTTCGCCACCGAATGCCCACCCGCTACTGCATCGAAGGTATATCAGTCCAATTACTCATTTAATGACGCCGGCTGGATGTCGAATCGAAACAGCCGCGATCCATTGCGCAGTCCTGCCGCTATATATGAAATGCATCTCGGCTCCTGGCGCCGCGTGCCTGAGGAAGGCAACCGGCCGCTCACCTATCGCGAACTCGCCGCGGAACTCGTCGAATACCTGGTCGACCTCGGCTTTACCCACGTCGAATTCCTTCCCGTCATGGAGCATCCGTTCACCGGTTCCTGGGGTTATGAGACGACCGGTTACTATGCGCCCACTGCCCGCTACGGATCGCCCGACGACTTTCGTTACCTGGTCGATCGTCTTCATCAAAATGGTATCGGCGTGATTCTCGACTGGACGCCCGCGCACTTTCCGACCGATTCTTTCGGCCTCGGACGTTTCGACGGCACCGCTCTCTACGAGCATGCCGATCCGCGCCAGGGCTTCCATCCCGAATGGAACACCTTCATTTTCAATTTCGGCCGCAACGAAGTCCGAAGCTTTCTGCTCGGCAACGCGAAGTACTGGCTCGAGGAATTCCATGCCGACGGGATTCGCGTCGACGCAGTATCGTCGATGCTCTACCTCGACTACGGTCGCAAAAGCAGCGAGTGGATTCCGAATATCCACGGCGGCAACGAAAACCTCGAAGCGATTTCATTTCTCAAGGAAATGAATCTGCAGATCTACGCGCGTCAGCCGGGCGTCATGATGGTTGCCGAGGAGTCCACTTCATGGCCCGGTGTCAGCCGCCCGGTTTATGTCGGCGGTCTTGGTTTCGGCTTCAAGTGGGACATGGGATGGATGCATGACACTCTCGACTACTTCGAGAAGGAACCCATCTATCGCCGATTTCATCATCGCGATCTGACCTTCGGATTCGTCTACGCATGGTTCGAAAATTTTATGCTGCCCCTCTCCCACGACGAGGTCGTATACGGCAAGCGCTCGCTGCTCGACAAGATGCCCGGCGATCGATGGCAGAAGTTCGCCAACTTGCGCGCGCTGTTCGGTTACATGTGGGCGCGCCCGGGGAAAAAAATTCTCTTCATGGGGGGAGAGTTCGGCCAGTGGCGCGAATGGAATCATGACGCCAGCCTTGATTGGAATCTGCTCGATGAGTCCGACCATCGCGGCCTGCAGAACCTGATTCGCGATCTTAATCGCATCTATCGCGCCGAGCCTGCCCTGTGGGAAGCCGATCATCAGCCGTCCGGTTTCCAGTGGATCGATGCCAACAATTCCGACGAGAACGTGATCGCCTTCATGCGGATCGCGCCGTCCAGCGGCCGCAAAGTGATCTGCGTATGTAATTTCGCGCCGGTCGTGCGCGCCGGATACCGTGTCGGCGTTCCGACTCCTGGCGTCTATCGCGAAATTCTCAATAGCGACTCGACTCTCTACGGTGGCAGCAATCAGGGTAATGCCGGCGCGGTGACCGCGGAAAAAATTCCCTGGCACGCCTTCCCCTATTCACTATCTCTCCGGCTACCCCCCCTCGGCACCGTCTGGTTCGAGGTCCCCGCGCCGTAACCAGATCTTCCGCGACCGCGTCTATATAACGCGGGAGAGTTGTGTGTTGCGGTTACATCAAATTTGCGATCGACAAAAATTTTGCACGTTGGTGCTCGCGATACTGATCGCTCTGACAGTCTGGGTGATGTCGACTACGCGCGCCTTCGCCAATCTTTCGCCTGAATTCAGCGGCTCAACGGTAAGCGCCGAAGTTAATCCTCCAATCCAGTTGGCGGAAGCAAATCTCGGCAGTGTCGATGATTACATGCACCAGGATGGTGACGGACCTTCGACTTCGGCCGTTCCATCGCAAGGCTATTCGCAGCCCATTCCGCCGCAAAACTACTATCCTCAAAGCGCGCCGCCGCCGGAGTGGAATAATCGATACGTCGACCCGAACACAGAACGCTCAGCGCTGATCGGTGCCGCTGTCGTCGGTGCGCTCGCCGTTGGATTGTGGGCGTGGCAGCAGCACGAGCTACAACAGAGTCAAAGCCAGCGATATGTTCCTCCACGCCGACACCATCATCCACGTGCGGTGGAATAACTAAGCAGGACCGATCCGCCGGCCCGTCGACGGATCGAACAGATGTGCTCGCGCGGGTTCAAAATACAGCGTCAGACGCGCGCCTGCTTCGACCCGTCGCGACAACTCCGCTCGAATCGGATTACTTCCTAACTTCGCGTAGACGATGTACGTCGCGCCCGAGAATTCGACGCTCTCGACCACGACCTCGATCGCAACGCGCCCGTCGCCCACTTCCGGAGCCAAATCATTCGGACGAATGCCGACCTTGATTTGCGCATAGCCCTCCGGCGCTTTGATCTTAAAATCGACGCCATCGGCGATGAGGCTTGCGCTCGCTGCCCTCTCCGCAACAAAGAAATTCATTGGCGGATTGCCCACGAATGCAGCGACAAACTCGCTCTGCGGCCGATCGAAAACCTCCTGAGGGCCTCCCACCTGCTCGACTCTCCCCTTGCGCATCACCACCAGTCTGTCCGCCAGCGCGAGCGCTTCGACCTGGTCGTGCGTCACGTACACGAAAGTGCGGCCGGTGCGGCGCTGAAAATCTTTCAGTTCGATCCGCAGCGATGCACGCAATTGTGCGTCGAGGCTCGCGAGCGCCTCGTCCATCAAAATGATTTCCGGCTCGCGCACCAGCGCGCGCGCAAGCGCGACGCGCTGCCGTTCCCCCCCTGACAGCTCGCGCGGATAGCGTGTTAGATCGACAGTGAGTCCCGCCTTGGCTGCGCTCTCCTTCACCCGCCGTTCGGTCTCCTCGCGCGCGACATGCCGCAGCTTCAACGGAAACGCGATGTTCTGAAACACCGTCATGTGCGGATAGAGCGCGAAATTCTGAAACACCATCGCGATCGCCTCGCGATGTGTCGTGTTGCCGGCCTGATTCGTTCCGCCGATTTGAATTTCGCCACTGTCAGGAAACTCAAGCCCGGCGATCATCCGCAGCAACGTGGTCTTTCCACATCCCGAAGGACCAAGGAGAACCACGAATTCGCCGCTCTGGACAGACAGCGAAACGTCAAAAATGCCGCCGCCAGAAGGGAAACGACGCGTCAGGTTTCGAACGACGAGGTCTGCCATGTCGGCGGCGCCTTATCGCGAACTCCCTGCCGTCAGCGCTCCGCGCAACGACGGACCCAGCGCGACAACTACACAGATCGCCGGAACCATCATCAGCAGCGCGAGCGCACTGGCGGGACCGACGTTGCCGAACACCGTGTAGTAGTAAAGCAGCGGAGGAAGCGTGCGATTGGTCTGTTGCACGAGCAGTGCAAATCCAAATTCATCCCAGCTCAGGATGAAGCACAGGATCAGCGCCGTCGCGATCGCGCCGCGCGCCATCGGCAGATCGATCGTCAGAAATATTCGCAAGGGCGAGGCACCATCGATCCACGCAGCCTCTTCGATCTCGAGCGGAATCGCAACGAAAGCAGCGTACAAGGTCAGCGCGGCCGTCGGAATCGCGATTGCAGCGTGAACGATCGCCAGCCCGATTCCAGTCGGTGAATCGTAAATTCCAAAAGTTGCCAGAATAATCCCCAGCGGAATCGCCACTGCGATCATCGGCAGCAGCCTTATCCCTGACACCGTAGAAAATCCGACGCGTTGCGCCAACGAGCTGCGCGCCATCGCGTGCGCCAGCATCGCACCCAGCAATGTCGCAATCGCCGCCGAAACCGCCGCGACGCCGAGACTTCTAAGCACCGCGCTGCGAAGCTCATTGACCGCAAACACGCTGATGAAATGTGCGAGCGTCAGATGATGCGGCGTCCAATGCGGCGGCCACGCAAAGGTCTCGAGCTCGGGCGTCACCGCCTGTTTCGCGAGAATGTAGAGCGGCAACGCGGCGCCCACAATCACAAACGCGTTCAATGCGAGGCGTGCGGCCCGCAGACTGCGGTCGGCGGTATCGCCTTTCGCTCCAGGCTTCACGCCAACGCTCCATCGTCGCGCGAGAATCGGCGCGCTGCCACGAGACCGCCGACTCCGATCATCGTGACCATCAGTGCCAGGATCATCGAAGCTGCCATCGCTTCGTGCGGTTTCTGTGCGTCATCCCATAAGCCGTAGGAATAAGTCGAGAGCACAGGAACCCCTTCTGGCCCAGTGAGTACGAGCACGGTTGAGAAAATCCTCAACGCATCGATTCCACGCAGGATCAGCGCTCCAACAATTGCCGGCGTCAGCATCGGCAGCGTGACGAACCTGAACGTGGCGAACGTTCCAGCACCATCGAGGCGTGCCGCTTCGTAGAGTTCGTCGGGGATCGTCTGCAGACCCGCCATCAACATCAGCATCACGATCGGAGTCACGTGCCACGCGTCAACCACGATGACCGTGAACATAGCCAGCGAACTGCGCGGACTCAGCCACGGCAGCAGATGCATCCCGGTCATCGCGATCGCGCCGTTCAAGTATCCGCGCGGCATGAAGATGTAGCGCGCAAGCGTGAGGATAACGATCTCGGGAATCGCGAACGGCAGTATCGCCGCGGTTTCTATAATTGCGGACCGGCTCCGCCGCGCCGTCAGCGCCAATGCCAGCGCGAGTCCCAGTACAAATTCGACAATGACGCTCCCGAACGGCACCAGCAGGTTGTTCGCTAGTGCGCGCCAGAACATCGAATCATCGAAAAGAATTTTGTAGTTGGCTAGCGACGGACCGTTATGATCGAAAGAAAGAATCAGGCCGTTCAACGCAGGCAACACGAGCATCGCGATCATGAAGATGCATGGCACCACGACGAAGACGATGCGAAGTCTCTTTGCGGCAGGATTCACAGCTGTGAACCTGAAGGCGATTGCGCGCAGTCGCATCGGTCATGCGCATCTAGAATGTTGGACCTGACCGCAGAGGCCGGCGCAGCGTCATCGAAGAGCACCGCGCGTATCGCACGCCGCCATTGATCGCTCAGATCGGCATAGCAATCGACCGTCGGACGCGCTCGCACAAACGGTCGCATTGCGGTGTAGCCGGCATAGAGTATCGCGTCTTCGCTTCCGGGCGCCGGCGGAACACTCCCATACCATCCAAGTTCGCGGCTCAACTTCGCTTGCGTGTCCGCCGTCAGAAGATACTCGATGAATTCCGCGGCGAGCTTCGGATGAGGCGCGGAATTCGGAATAGCAAGGTAGCCGCCACCAAGCGCGGTTGCTCTGCCGTCAGGCCCGGCCGGAATCGGCGCGCTCAGATTTACGTTGGGGGCCAGGCCTTTCGTGTGCAGATAGCCAATCGCGAACGGCCAGTTGAAATGAATCCAGACCGCGCCGCGCGCTTGCGCTTCAAGCACCGACATCTCGCGAAACACCGCCGACTCGTCATTCAAGTCCGGCGCCAGTTGCCGCAGAAAATCGAGCGCGCGGATCGATCCAGTCGAATCCGGCGCGCATTCGTTGCCGCCCGCCGTCCACACGAACGGCATCACGTCACAAATCGCGCCCTCGTAGCGCGCGCCTTTCAGCGCGAGCTTGCCCGGATGCTCGCGCGCGAACCGCTCGAGCTCATCCCACGTCGCCGGCGGATTCGGCACCTCAACGTGATTGTAGATCATCGCCTGCCACATCAACCGGTGCGGAACAAAGTAGAGTTGCCGATCGATCGTCGCGGCATCCCACGCCTCTTTTGAAAACAACCCCCGCGCAGTCGGCGACACGACCTTGTCGATCGGTTCTGCGTAACTATGCGCCTCGCCCAGCATCGCGAGATCGAGTTCAATCAGGTCGAGCGATCCATGACTCCCGGCTTGCACCCGCATCGCTTGCAGTATGTCGGTGTAAGTCTGCGCGAACACCTTCACATGCATGTGGTGCTGCGATTCGAAGTCGGCGACGAACGACTCATAGCGCGCGGCTTCGTCAGGGAAGACCGCCAGCGCGATATTGAGTTGATCAGGCTCCGGCGAGGCATGGCATCCATAAAGCAACGTCGCAAGCGCCAGGGCGAGAAGTCGCGTCGATGTTCGCATTGGCTGCCCTCTCGCATCGGTTCGACGATCAATGTTCGGCTCGATGCTCCGCGGGACCTTCAGCCGGCATAATATTGTGCGCCGTGTTGACCAGCGACACATGGCTGAAGGCTTGCGGAAAATTCCCGAGCTGGCGGCGAAGAACGGGATCATATTCTTCGGAGAGCAGGCCGACGTCATTGCGCAGATCGAGCAGACGCAAATAGAGATCGCGCGCCTCCTGATGACGGCCTGCCATCGAATAGTTGTCAGCGAGCCAGAACGTGCACGGAATGAACGCCCCCTCACCCGGCGGGAGGCCGTCGACGCCGGTCTCGGTCGGATATCTGAGCACCAGGCCTTTGTACATAAGTTCCCGTTCGATTGCTGCGACCGTCGACACTACGCGCGGATCATTTGCCGGCAAGAAACCGACCAGCGGAATCATCAGCAGCGACGCATCGAGCGATTTCGATCCATAGTATTGGACGAACGCATTGCGCTCTGGATCGAAGCCATGGCTGCAAACGTCGCGATGAATCTCGTTGCGCAGCGCTCGCCATCGATCGATCGGACCATCGCCGAAGCCGTGGTGAATTTCTTTCACCGATCGATCGACTGCCACCCACGCCATCACCTTCGAGTGCGTAAAATTCCGCCGAGGACCACGCACTTCCCAGATTCCCTCATCAGGTTCCTTCCAGCCCGATTCGAGGAAATCCATCAGCGCAGTCTGCAAGCGCCAGGCGTCATCGTTGCGTTCCAGTTTGTACTTGCGCGCCACGTGCAGCGTGTCGATCACTTCGCCATAGACGTCGAGCTGAAACTGCTGATGCGCCGCATTGCCTATACGCACTGGGCAGCTGTTCTCATAGCCACACAGCCACGGAAGCTCCGACTCAATGAGCATTCGTTCGCCCGCGACTCCATACATGATCTGAGTATCTTGTGGATGACCGGCTATTGCTCTGAGTAGCCATTCGCGCCACTCGCGCGCCTCATCGATATAGCCACAAATCAATAGTGCGTAAAGTGTGAAAGTAGAATCGCGCAGCCAGCAAAATCGATAGTCCCAATTGCGCGCACCGCCGAGACTCTCGGGGAGCGAGGTCGTCGGCGCCGCAAGGATACCTCCAGTTGGCCTATATGTGAGAGCCTTTAGAGTGATCAGCGACCGCAATACCGGCTCTCGCCATTCGCCCTGGCAACTGCAGCGGCCAGACCAGTCTCGCCACCGTTGTTCGGTCGCCGATAGCATCTTGAGCGGATCCGCGTCACCCGGTTCGTCTTCGTGCGAAGGATAACTGGTCAATCTGAACGTCTCAGTTTGACCTTCGCTGATAGTAAATTCGCCAAAGGTCGTATAGTCCTTGCTACTCAGAGGTACCGCGGTTCGGAAGGCGATCGCACTCGGCCCCGAGACCGCGCTGAGACCATAATCGCGTTTTCGCACCCACGGGATCGTGCGGCCATAGTCGAACCGCAAAATTAATTCCGTGCGCATCGGCACCTGCCCCCGAATTCCTTTCACGATTCGAATCACTTCGACCCGCTCCGGGCGCTCTTCAACCGTCATGAAGTCGATGACTGTCGCAACACCGCCTTCAGTCTCGAACTCGGTTTCGAGGATTAGCGTCTCATCGCGATACTTCCGCCGGACTTGCTTGACGTCGCCTTTTGGCGCCAAGAGCCAGTGACCGTTTGTCTCGTCTCCGAGAAGCGCCGCGAAGCATGCGCCCGAATCAAACCGGGGCAAACATAACCAATCGATCGAACCAGTCCGATCGACCAGCGCCGCCGTTCGCAGGTTTCCGATGAGCGCATAGTTTTCGATCGGACTACTCACTCGAACCCTCCCGTTGAACGAGCGCCGTCTTCCGGCGCCAGGATCGCGACGGAGACCGGCGGCAGCTCGATCGCGAGGCCGTCCACTCGAACGCCGTGTTTCGACGCGAGCGCGACGCGCAAGCGATTTGCCTCCTGCGCAATTGGTATGCGTTGCGGACTCGTCGCGAAATTGCAAATCACGAGGGACTCGCCGCGACTTACGCATATCCAGCGCGCTGCTTCGTCGAACTTTACAGCGTCAAGGTTGAGCTCGCCCTTCTCGAAGTCGCGAACGCGTCGGCGAAGAGCAATCAGTTGCCGATACCATTCGAATATTTCGCGATGCTCGTCCCGCTCGCGCTCGTCCCAGTCCAGCTTGGATCGCTCGAACGTCTGCAATGCCTGTGGATCGGGAACCTCCGACGCATCCGCGACGAAATGTGCGAATTCCGCACGCCGGCCTTTGCGTACAGACTCTGCCAGCGCGGAATCCTGATGATCGGTGAAGTACTGAAACGGGCTCGACGCGTTCCATTCCTCGCCTTGAAATAACATCGGGATAAACGGCGACGTCATCAAAAGCGTCGCGGAAATCTTGAGCTGCTCCATAGTCACCAGATGCCCAAGACGCTCGCCCATCGCGCGATTGCCAACCTGATCGTGGTTCTGCATGAACGCGACAAATCGATGCGCCGAAAGCCCGAGCACCGGCCTGCCATGCGTCCGCCGCCGACTCTTCGAATACGTACCGTCGTAAACGAAGCCGCGCGTAACGCACTTCGCGAGCTGCGCGATCGATCCGAAGTCCGCCAGGTAGCCGGCGGTCTCACCCGTCAGGATAGTGTGCAGCGCGTGATGAAAATCGTCATTCCATTGCGCGTCCAGGCCGTAGCCACCCGCCTCGCGCGCCGCGACGATTTGCGGCTGATTGAGGTCGCTTTCCGCGATCACGAACAGATGGCGCCCCACTTCGGCTTCCAGCTGATGAACCTCCGCGCCCAGCTGCTCGAGAAAGTGAATCGCGGAGGCGTCGAAAATTGCGTGAATCGCATCGAGGCGCAGACCGTCGACGCGATAGTCGCGCAGCCACATCAACGCGTTGTCGCAGAAGAATCGGCGGACCTTGTCGCTGTCTCTGTCGTCGAGGTTAACCGCGTCGCCCCACGGCGTGCGATAGCGATTAGTAAAATAGGGACCGAACTTGGCGAGATAGCTCCCCTCCGGGCCGAGATGATTGTAAACGACATCGAGAATAACGCCGAGACCATGCCCATGCGCCGCATCGATGAAGCGTTTCATCGCGTCCGGGCCGCCGTACGAATGATGCGGTGCGAAAAGATCGACGCCGTCGTAGCCCCACCCGCGCGCGCCCGAAAACTCGGCCACCGGCATCAACTCGATGTGGGTCACACCCAGCTCGCGCAGATGGCCAAGACGCTCGATCACGGCGTCAAACGTCCCCGACGACGTGAACGTTCCGATGTGGCATTCGTAAATGATCGCCGACGACAACGTCGCCGCTTGCCATTTCGTATTGCGCCACTCGAAAGCCGAGTGATCGACCGGCCGCGACAAACCGTGCACACCGTGCGGCTGATACGGCGATCGCGGATCGGGCAAAGGCGGACCGCCGTCGAGACTGAAGGCGTAGTCGGCTCGCGATAATTCGGGACTCAATTCCACGCGCCACCATCCGTCGCTCGCCCGATGCATCTCGACGCGCTCATTCGCCGTGACCATCGCGACGCTGGCCGCCGACGGCGCCCACACAATCCGCCGATTCACGACTAGGTTCCTTCGCGCGCGAGCAACGCAACTGGAAATCGACGCATCAGCTCGGCGAGCTTTATGCGTCCGCCACGCAATCGCGCGTCAGTCATATGATTGATCCATTCGCCACGCGGCAGTTCTACTTCAGTGTCGCGCCAATCGCCGCCCAGCTTCGCCACCAGCCGAGGCACGATAGTCACCACCGACTCCCCGCGAATGAATGCGACGACGTGATCGCGGCGGTCTCCGCGAACTTCGAGCGGTTCGATTCCGGCCTTCGCGCCGAACCATTCCGGATGCTGCTTGCGTAGCGCGAGGCCCTGCCGGATGAGCCACAGCTTGGGCATGCCCTCGTCGAAGCGTTTCATAACCTGTTCGGGCGTTGCGCTTCGGAGATCGGCCAGCATTCGTCGTCGCAGATCGAAATCCTGCGGCCGGCGATTATCCGGATCGACCAGCGCGAGATTCCATAGCTCGGTGCCCTGGTAAAAGTCGGGCACACCGGGCGCGGTAATTTTCAGCAAAGTTTGTGCGAGCGAATTTATCCGCCCGGGATGAATCAGCGATGCAACAAATTCATTCAGCGCTTCGATGAAAGCAGGATCGTCGTAGATGCCTTCGATAAATTTCCGCACCGCGTCTTCGTAAGCGGGCGCCGGGTCGGTCCACGACGTGTGGACCTTGGCTTCGCGCGCCGCCTTCTCTGCATATGCGATCAACCGCGATTTTTCGATCGGCCACGCGCCTACCATCGACTGGTATAGATGATATTCAAAATTTCGATCCGGCATCTCGCCGACGCGATGACGTTCGTTGATCGCGGCCCATTGGCTAACCGCGCGGCTCCATCGCTGAGGTTCCTCCGAGAGCAGGAACAGCCGCGCCCGCACATCCTCGCTGCGCTTGGTGTCGTGGGTCGACGTCGCCAGCATCGTGCGCGGCCAATGACGATGCATCTTGCGGCACCACGCGATGAACTCCGCCGGCGCGACGGCGAAGCAATCCGGATCGCCGCCGACTTCGTTGAGCGCGAGCATCCGGTTGAATGAGTAGAAAGCTGTATCCTCGACGCCCTTCGCCATCACCGCCGCCGAAATCTGCTGAAATCGAAGCGCCAGCTCTGCACCCATCTTTCCGCCGGTTTGCAGCGACAGAATATCGCGCATGAAATCGAACAGTCGCGCATCAAGGTCTGGCCGGTACGCTTTGGCCGCCTCGACCGCACTCGATATTTGACATTCATCTTCAGGAGCGACTTCGCCGGACTCCCGAACGTAGGTGCGGTAAATCGGCAGGCACGCCATCGTCGCCCGAATAACCTCGTGCGCTTCGTGACGCGTGTAGTCGCGATGCAGCCGGTCAGCCTCGCACAAGTCCAGCATCATCGCGGTGAGCGTATTGATCTCACTGCCAAGCGTATCGCGCATCGCAAATTGCTTGCGCGCTCGAACCAGCGCGGCATAGTCGGCCGACTCACCGGTGAACTCTCGATAAAAATCCGTCAACGGCTGAGCGCCGGCCGGATCGACAAACAATCGCCCCGTGATATTCAAAAAGTCGTAGCCTGTTGTGCCTTCGATCGGCCACGACTGGCGCAGGCTCTCAGAGCCAAGCAGAATCTTTTCGGCAACGATCCAGGTGTCAGGGCATGCGGCCCGCAAGCGCTGAAAATATTCCAGCGGATCGCGCAATCCGTCAGGATGATCGACCCGGAGTCCCTGCAACCGCCCTTCGGCAACCCACCGCATCACCAGCTTGTGGGTTGCGTAGAACACCCGTTCGTTCTCGATTCTCAGACCCACCAGCGAGTTGATATCGAAAAACCGGCGGTAACCAAGATCCCGCGCCGCCATCCGCCAATACGCGACGCGATAGTTCTGCTGCTCGAGAAATTCGTGTAGCAGCTCGGGGTTGGAGTTCAATTGCTCGAGCACCTGGTCAACCGCATTGGCGGCCGAGGCGTCTTCATTCAGCAGCTTCGCCAACATTTCGGCCAACAACTTTTTGTCGCGATGCCGCCGCGTGATGCTCGCGAGATCGGTCGACGCAGGCGACGGCAATGCGTCGAATCCGTCGGCCAGAAACGCGAGCGCATCGCTTCCGCTGTTCTGCGCCGCCGGAGCAAGAATCTGCCGCAACGATCGCGGCGCAACCGGGAACACTTTGTCGCCGTTGCGCACTTCGAAGGCGCCGCCCTCGCGCACGACCTTCAATTTTCCCGCCTCGAGCAGGATTCCGTATTGATCCTCGAGCACCGGCATCAGCACCGTATTGTGGATGCGGTGTTCCGGCGGTTCCCAATCGACATCGAAGAATTCCGCGTACGCGCTCGACGGTCCATTCTCCAGCACGTCCCACCACCACGGATTTTCGCGATGGATCGCCATGTGGTTCGGCACGATGTCGAGCATCTGGCCCATCTTCGCGCGCTCGAGCGCTGCGCACATTCGATCGTAGGCGCGCTCGCCGCCTAACTCGCGGTTCACCTTCGAGTGATCGACCACGTCGTAGCCATGAGTGCTGCCCGGCGCCGCCTGCAAAAGCGGTGAGCAATAGAGATAGTCGATACCTAGTTCTTCCAGGTACGGAATGATTCCTGCCGCATCCTCGAACCCGAACTGGCTATTCAGTTGGATGCGGTAGGTGGATAGCGGATCGCGATTCACGCAACACGGCTCATCACTACGAGCGAACGTGATTCGATATTGATCTTGGTTCCCGCCGCTCGCTGCCAATTGTCCTCGGCGGGCGCATCCCCGTTCCTGGTATCGAGCACCCGCGTCCAGCTTTGCCCCCAGATTTCCGGCGGCAGTATAAATTCGACCGGCTCCCAATGAGCATTGAAGATTAGATAGAAAGATTGATCGAGCACGCGACGCCCGGCCGCATCGACGCTTGGAATTTCGTCGCCGTTGAGGAACACGCCCAGCGACTTCGCGAAACCGGCGCCCCAATCTTCATCCGACATTTGCTCTCCATCGGGACGAAACCACGCCAGATCGTTCACGTCGCCGCCGCGAATTGATTTTCCCTGGAACCATTTTCGCCGGCAAAATACGGGATGTTCCTTGCGGAACTGGATGAGTTCTTTGGTAAACTCGAGCTGCTTAAGATCTACATTTTCCCAGTCCAGCCACGAAATCTCATTGTCCTGGCAGTACGCGTTATTGTTGCCTCGTTGCGTACGCCCCAATTCGTCGCCCGCGAGCAGCATCGGAACGCCCAGCGACAGGAACAGTGTCGCGAGAAAATTCCGCTTCTGACGCGCGCGCAATACGGTGACCTCCCGATTGTCGCCCGCTGGTCCTTCGACGCCGCAATTCCACGATCGATTATTGGACTCGCCGTCGCGATTCTCCTCGCCATTGTTTTCGTTATGCCGCTCGTTGTAGCTGACCAGGTCGTTCAAGGTGAAGCCGTCATGCGCGGTCAGAAAATTTATGCTGGCGTAAGGCTTGCGCCCCCCCGATTCGTACAGGTCAGAGCTGCCGGTCAGGCGCGACGCAAATTCCGCTATGCCTTGATCGGATCCTCGCCAATAGTCGCGGACGCAGTCGCGATAGCGCCCGTTCCACTCCGACCACAACACCGGGAAGTTGCCGACCTGGTAGCCGCCTTCGCCCAGGTCCCACGGCTCCGCAATCAGTTTAACCTGCGACAAAGTAGGGTCCTGGTGAATGATATCGAAGAACGCGCCGAGGCGATCGACTTCGTGTAGCTCTCGCGCCAACGCCGCCGCGAGATCGAATCGAAACCCATCGACGTGCATCTCCGTGACCCAGTAGCGCAAACTGTCCATCAGCAACTGCAGTGCCCGTGGATGCCGCATGTTCAAGGTGTTGCCGCATCCGGTGTAATCCATGTAGTAGCGCGGATTCCCTTCCACCGAACGATAGTACGCCGTGTTATCGATACCCCTGAACGAAACCGTCGGCCCGAGATGATTACCCTCCGCAGTATGGTTGTAGACCACGTCCAGGATTACTTCGAGGCCGGCGCTGTGCAGCGTCCGCACCATGTTCTTGAATTCCGCCACCTGATCGCCGGCGGAGCCCGCGGCTGAGAAGCGCGCGTCGGGCGCGAAAAATCCGATCGAGTTGTAGCCCCAGTAGTTGGTAAGCCCGCGCTCCAGCAGATGCCTGTCCGCGACCGAATGATGTATCGGCATCAGCTCGACCGATGTGATTCCAAGTTTTTTCAGGTAGTCAATCGCCGCCGGATGCGCCAGCCCTGCATAGGTGCCGCGCAGGTCGGCCGGTATCTCCGGATGCTGCATCGTAAAGCCCTTGACGTGCAGCTCGTAAATTATCGTCTCATGCCACGGGATGTGCAGTTGCGAATCGTTGCGCCAGTCGAAGTAGCGATCGACCACCACGCTCTTCGGAACGAACGGCGCACTGTCGCGATCGTCGCGGCTCAAATCCTGATCGGGATGCCCAATCGTGTAGCCGAACAGCGCATCGTCCCACCGCAGTGTGCCGTCGATCGATTTGGCGTACGGGTCTATCAGCAGCTTCGACGGATTGAACCGATGCCCGTTATTCGGATCATAAGGTCCCTGCACCCGATAGCCATATCGCAAGCCCGGCTTCGCCCCTTGCAAATAGATATGCCAGACACAGTCGGTCTGTTCGGTAATTGCTATTCGGGCGATTTCCAGGTTTTCGTCACGATCATCGTAAAGACAAAGCTCTACGCCGGTCGCGTTTTCGCTGAACAGCGAAAAGTTTACGCCCGCCCCGTCCCAGTTCGCCCCCTGCGGGTAAGGGTTCCCGGGCATCGTTCTGATTGTGCCATTCATGGGAGGACCACATCTCGCCAAGAGATCACAGGTTGCTGTCTGTAGGTGAACACGTTGGGCCGAAGCTGAATCAGCAAGAGCAAGGCCAACAAATTGTTCGTAAACTCTGAGGTTTTTTAAATAGCAGCAGGTAAGATTTACAAACTCCAAAGCTACTATGAATTAATTACCTATCCGCGTCATGAGTGGATCGTAGCTCGTACTGGTAGGCCTACTCCGACGACATCATGATGCAATCGGCTCAGGTCAGATCATGTAATCCCTACTAATCAAGAAAAAACTACTGGCTTCCAACTCAGCATGACCGCTATCCATTGCGGCGCCTCGATTATATCGCGGCATATAGCTTGCTTCATTGCCGCTACATCCGAAGAAAAATCTCGTTGACCCGCCCGACTGAGCATAGACAGGGAGAGATAGTAAAAATGCCCGGAGCGACCAGTCACGATGGGAAACTAGAACCGCGCCTCCTGACGACCTCAAATTTCGATGACTCCAAATACGCGGCATTGATTCTCGCCGGAGGGGACGGCGTACGCCTCAGTTCTTTCACTCGCGAAGTTTTCGGCTATCACCTGCCCAAGCAGTTTTGTCCGCTGTTCGAGGATAAGACCCTGCTCGAACAGACGACGCGTCGGGTCTCGATGCTGATCCCTCCGTCGCAAACCTTGACCGTGCTGAATCGCGCGCATCGGCAGTTTTACACCCCGCTCCTCCATGGAACTCCGTCCAGCAATCTGTTCGTCCAGCCTGAGAATCGTGGCACAGCTACTGCCATCCTGTGCGCGTTGCTTCGCCTTGCCGAGACTGGACACACGGGGTCTGTCGCGATCTTTCCCTCTGATCACTACATCAGCGACGACACCCTCTTCATGCACCATGTTTACACCGCCCTGCGCGCGGTCGAATGCTCGCCCCAGTTGACGGTGCTGTTGGGAATTGCGCCCGACGGTCCTGAGACTGAGTACGGATGGATCGAGCCGGGCTCTCCTCTATCGTTGCCCGCTGCCGGCACCTGCCAGATCAGCCGGGTTCGCCGCTTCCTCGAGAAACCCTCGCGCGAGGTCGCGCGCCAACTGTACGACCGCAACTATCTCTGGAACAGCTTCGTTCTCATCGCGAACACCACAACGCTGCTCTCCTTGATCGCCAAAGCGATGCCTGAATTGTACGCCGCCTTCGCCGGCATCCGCCCATTCTTCGGTGGCGCTGCCGAAGCGGAAATTCTTCAAACCGTCTATCGTCATCTACCTTCCGCGGATTTCTCAGCCAGCGTGCTGGCTGCATTTCCAGCGGAGTTCTCGGTTCTGCCCGTCAAAGGCGTCACCTGGAGCGATCTGGGCGATCCCAATCGCCTGCTCGCCGCCATCTCGAATACCGGACGACATATTTTGGGAGGAAGCCAAAATGTCCCCAGAAGCCAGCCCTTCGCTGTTACCGACAGTCAAGGACAAGCCAGTCGAAGCAAAGCGTTTCAGGATCATCGGTGAGAAATTCCATGGCCCCGAGCTGCGCGAATTCCCGATTGCAACCACGGCGCCGAGCATGCCCGTGGCTATCCGGGACGAAGTCCTCGACCTTTACGCATTTCTCTTTTGCCAAGGTGGATTTCGCAATCTCGGCATGACCTTCGAGCAATTCCTGCTGGTAATCGCCACCTTCAAGCCGGGCGAATTGACCGCAACGATCAGAGAGACAATAGGTCCCAACCCATAGGCAGTAGTCTGATGAATAAAAACGACAGCGCGGCAACAATCGGCGATTTCTTTAACGACGAGCCTGGCTTGCTCGACAGCCAATGGCATTACGTGAGTGTCAGTTACGGCGGCAAACAGATGGGCCTGTTGGTCGAGACCGACAACGAGGATGAGGCATGGGAGGAAGCCGAAGACCTCCGCCGCGCCTTCGGCGACGACGCCAGAATCACCGCCGTCCAACGAGTCATAGTCCAATAACAACCTTGCGATCCTGCTCGGGCCCCAGCCTACTGGTCCCCCTCCCTGCTGGGGCCCGTAACCTCCAATTCCCCTTGCCACCGCAGTGAGAGCAAAGTAGCGCGCCGCGCAACTTGTGTTTCTCACTTTCTCACTGAGTGCAGGCGTCGCCCCTGCCGCCCGCCGCGCAGGTGATTATTCGTCTAGGGTTGAGTCCAGGGAATGAGGTGCCGATTAAAAAAACCGTGCGGGTGGTCCCACCGGTCCCCGTAAAACCTTTGCTGGTGGGCCGACCCGCACAGCGGAGGCACAGTTCATCAAGCAGTTGTGACTTTAGCCGTCAGCGTATCCCTTCCAAGTTTCTTTGAGTTGCGCGAGAAATAGTACGCGCCATATATTCCCCAAATAACCGACAGCACCACTGCAATAATCGGCTCCTTCCAACTTCCAAGTCCTTCCAGAGGCCCGATGATGTAGAACGCCATGCAGCCGAAGTTCGCGATCGCGCCGAATACCGGCACCATCATGTGCTTGAAGCCGCTAAATGAGTGATGCTCGCGGAAGGCCACTATGCAGATGATGTTGGTCATGCCGTAAAGCGCGAACGTGCCAAAGTTGGATATCAGCGTTACCAGCGAAAGTCCGTTTGGCAGCTCAGACAGGGTTGCGTTTGAACCTAAACCCACCGCGTACCAGATGCTGTGGGGCAACGTGGCCATGGTCTTGTCGTCGGGTGCGGCCGAACCACAGAAGAAAAACAGTGCGGCGAAAGCGCCCAATACTGCCGAGATTGTCGCCAGCGTCCAGATTGCGCGATGCGGGGTGAGATTATCGCCGTGCAGCAGACCGAAGTGCTGTGGCACCTCCTCGTCGCGGCCCATCGCATAGGTGACGCGTGCGCCGGTGTTGATGCAGGCCAGGGTCGTTCCGATCAGCGCGAGGAACACAGTCACCGCTTCGAGCAGCATGAACGCCTGGCCGTGACCGGCGAGCAACGTATTTCCGATGATCACCATCATGTCGCCGATCGGCGCGGCCGAGCCTTTGGCGTCGGCCAAGCTATAAGCGCTGTTCATGAAATAGTTGGCGGCGAAGTATTCGATCAGGTACATGAACAGGCACTGGATCGTAATCGAGAGCAGCACCCCTCGCGGGATGTCCTTTGTCGGGTTCCTGGCTTCCTCGCCCAAAGAGGTTATTGATTCGAATCCGACCAGCAGCAGGATTGCGATCGTCGCCTGCAGCATCATCCAGTTGAAGTTGTGCGGCATGATCACCGAGAGCGCGGTCGGATGCGCCGGCGCGTCGCCGTTGAACGCGTAGTGCAGCACCTTGCTCGTGCCGTCCAGGGCCATACCCGTGGAACCATCCGGATGTCCCATCCTGTAGGCGATCGCCAGCGCAGTAAAGAACAGAAGCGCGATCCACTGAACTATGTTGATCACGAGATTGACCATGGTGGAGCCGACCACACCCTTAAACGCGATCCAGGAGATTCCGTAAGCTGAAATAACGGCGATCAGCGCCATGAATACAGGCCCCGGAATTCCCGCATTCATGTAGTTGGGAGCTATGCTGCCGACGATGTATCCGATCATGATGCCGATCGTCGCGACCATCACGCCGGGGTAAACCCAATAGTAGAGGTGCGATGCCCATCCGGTTGCGAACTTAGCGATTCGCGCGAACCTGAAGTTCGTCGAATGGTTGAGGAAGGCCTTTTCCGCGAAGAGATAGGAGCTGCCAGCCCCCGGATAGAGCTTGGCGAGTTCCGAGTAAGAAATCGCAGTCGCGTACGCCAGCAGAATAGCGAAGAAAATTCCAAACCACATCGCCATGCCGGACGGGTACGCATAACCGGCCTGGACTACAAACGTAATCCATAGGAAGGCTCCCGGCGCAATCAGCGCCATCGCGTTGACCGTAACTCCGGTCAATCCCAAGGTCGGTTTCATCTTTGGTTCTGTTGATTCGGCCATCCTTACACCTTTGTGTTTGGGCTCGGGTTGCGCGTTGCTCTCAACTCCCCGGCTAGTTCTAGGACTTTCCCCAATAGATCTCTCTTCCGCCGGACGGCAGCAGGATCTATGCCACTAGCGCCAGTTTGATGAGCAAAAGTAATCGGTGAAGGACGGCTAACGGTAAGCAATCATCAGCTTTGCAAATTGAATTGTTCGACCGCCCACCTCGAACTTGGTCAATTCACAAACAATGCAGCATACAATGCGTGCGATTTCATATTGCAATACACTTGGAACGGCCGGATTCCTCTCAGGCCGTCGATCAGAGGAAGCTAACAGTCATACTTGCTGCAAACTTTTTGAGCAGTGCCGATTGAATAGGCGCTCCATTTTGTACAGTTCTCGCATCTTCGTCTTCTAGAGGGGAGTAGCTCGAAGAAAATCGAGTACCGCCTTCTTGAATCTGGGATCCGCCGGCGCCGTCATGTGGTCGCGCCCTTCGAGCATTACTAGCCGCGCTCCCGGGATTATCTTCGCCAGCGGCTTCGGATCTCCGATCGCATTGTCGTTGGTCCCAACAACAATCAGCACCGGCGTCTGGACTGCCGCGAGCTTGGCGGGATCGAACGGCGAGCGTTCCGCTTCTATCAACGCGGCCAGCGCCTTCAGGTCGTTCGGCATCGACTCCGCGAATCGCCGATACGCTTTTGCCACCGGACTTTTGATCGTCGCCGGATCGTCAGCGCGGTAGGCCTCCGCAATCGCGTCGCGGTCCGCTTTGTCTTCGAGGCCATCGTCGTACGCGATTCCGCCAAGCACTATCGCGCGCCAGCGCTCCGGATGCGACAGCATCAGCTCGATCGCGATGCTCGCGCCCATCGAATAGCCGATCAGAACAGCGCGCTCGATTCCAAGATGGTCCATGAGTCGCGTCACGTCCGCACCCATGCCGGCGTAGCCGTACGCCTCGGACGAATGCGGCTGGTCGCTGAGTCCGTGCCCGCGCACGTCGATTGCAATTACGCGATACTTCTCCGACAGCGTCGCGATCCATCCGGTGCCGCCCCAATTGTGCTCCGCCGTCGAAGCAAATCCATGCACCAGCATCACGGCCTCGCCCGAGCCGGCGTCCTGGTAGTGAATCTTGATTCCCGCCGAATCGAAAAACGGCATCCCCAAATCTCCTGCGCGCAATCTCGCCTGATACCTTAATCGTTGGCCGACGTATCTGTATAATGATGCTGGCGATGGCGATTGATCTCGAAAACGCGCGCGAACGGATGGTGCTCGAGCAACTCGAACGCCGCGGCATCAAAGATCCGCGCGTGCTCACCGCGATGCGCACGGTCCCGCGCCATCGATTTCTTCCCGCGGAGCTCCACGACCACGCCTACGACGACGGGCCCCTGCCGATTGGCGACTCGCAGACAATTTCGCAACCGTACATGGTCGCGCTGATGAGCGAGGTCGCCGAACTGACGGGCACCGAAAAAGTTCTCGAAGTCGGCACCGGCTCGGGCTATCAGACTGCCGTGCTGGCGCAGCTCGCGCGCGCCGTCTATTCCGTCGAGCTCAACCTTCATCTTCACGATCGCGCCAGCGTGATTCTCAACTCGATGGGCGTCGGCAACGTCTATCTCCGATGCGGCGACGGCTCCGACGGCTGGCCCGAGGAGGCGCCCTTCGACGTCGTCATGGTGACTGCGGCCATGCCCGGTATCGCGCTGCCGCTGCTGAATCAGTTGACCCCGCAAGGCCGGCTGATTGCGCCGATTGGCGAAGACGAACTCCAGACCCTGGTGCGCATCAGTCACAAGACCGGGCATTGGAATGAGGAATATTTCGGCGAGTGCCGATTCGTAAAGATGACCGGCAAGCACGGCTTCCAGGATTAGCGTACTGATATTTCCTATTTCACGGGACCCGCAGGGATGTGGTGCGGGGCGGTGACGGACGGCGGATGAAGTGACCCGGGCGGGGACTGAACATACGCGACGAATTTCGCGCGCGAGCGTGGTGCTCGCGCTTGCGATTTCGATCGCGCTCGCCGGATGCGGTGACAGCTCATCGCCTTCGACGCAACTTCCCATCGGTCCGCAGCGCGCAGTGACTCACGTCGTCGCACCAGGCGAGACGGTTTACCGTATCGCGACTGAATACGGCGTCAGCGTTGGACGCCTGATGTCGGCGAACGGACTCAGCGACCCGCGCGAGTTGCGCGTCGGCCAGGTGTTGACAATCCCGGGCGCGTATCGCGCTGTGTCGATCGGGACTGCGTCCAGCGGAGTGCATCGATACGCCGGCGAACGGGCGTCGCGCCAATTCTTATGGCCGGTGCAGCAAGGAGTGGTGTCGTCAGGATTCGGAATCCGCAACGGCGCGATGCACAGCGGCGTCGATATCGCGGCTCCAGTCGGTACTCCCGTGCTTGCAGCCGACAGCGGCGTCGTGATTTTTTCGGGCACACTTCACGGCTACGGCAACACGGTGATCATCCGTCACGACGACGAGTACGCAACCGTGTACGGGCACAACTCGCGCAACCTGGTAAGCGAAGGCGCGCGCGTCACACGCGGACAGGAGATCGGAGAGATCGGGCGCTCCGGACATACCACCGGCGCGAACCTTCACTTCGAAGTTCGTCGTGACAACATCGCTGAGAATCCGCTGGCATATCTGCCCGAGCCCGCGACCTCCGATGGAATCAGCTTTGCCGCGGCCGGTGGCAGCTAGTATCGTTGACCACCGCACGCGAGACTGTTCCATGAAACCAGTGCGATGGAATCAAGGATGACTGCTGAAGAAATCAAAAAACTGATTCGCAACATACCGGACTTCCCCAAGTCCGGGATAATGTTCAGGGACTTCACGCCGCTGATCGCCGATGCGCGCGGTTTCGCCGCTGTAGTCGATCAGTTGGCCGAGCCTTACCTCGGCAAAGTTGACGCTGTGGTCGGAATCGAGTCGCGCGGCTTCATCGTCGGCGCGCCCGTCGCGTATCGATTGGGCGTGGGCCTGGCGATCGCGCGCAAGCCTGGCAAGCTCCCGTTCCATACTTATGATCAGGCGTACGATCTCGAGTACGGCAGCGCGTCGTTGCAGATGCATCAGGACGCGCTCTCCGGCAAGGGGCGCGTACTACTCGTTGATGACTTGCTGGCGACGGGAGGCACGGCCGCGGCAGCGACTCACCTTGTTGCAAAGCTCGGTGGCAACGTGATCGGATGCGCGTTCGTGGTCGAGCTTGACGCGCTCAAGGGACGCGAGCGCCTCGCGCCAGTGAACTGCTTCTCGCTGATCCACTATGATTAAACAATGCGAACCCCGATCGACAATCACGAACCGCGCGCGCCTGCGCGGTCGGATCAGCGCCGCCTGCTAGTCGTCCTCGGCGTCACGTCGGCATATCTCCTTAGCGAGCTCGTCGGCGGCTATCTGACCGGCAGCCTCGCGCTGTTGTCCGACGCAGTCCACATGCTCACCGACATCGCCGCGCTCTGCCTTGGAATGCTGACGTTGTGGATCTCGACGCGGCCCGCATCATTGGCGAAAACTTACGGCTACATTCGCGCGGAAATCCTCGGCGCACTGCTCAACGGCTTGTTCCTCTGGGTGCTGGTGGTCTTCATCTGGATCGAAGCGTTCGAGCGGCTGCGAAACCCTCGTCCAGTCTCAGGGCTGGCCGTAATGGCTATCGCACTCGTTGGAATCTGCGTAAATGCTTTCGCCGCGTGGATGACCTCGACCGAGTCTCACGGCGGTCACAAGCATGGAATGGCGATGCGCGCCGTATTCGTCCACGTCATTTCCGATCTCATCGGCTCGATCGGCGTGCTCGCTTCCGGCGCGTTGAATTATTTCACCGGATGGATGCAGGCCGACCCTGCCGTGAGCATATTGATAGGAGGCCTGGTGCTGTACGGGTCGTGGGGGCTCGTGCGTGAGGGCGTGGATATCCTGATGGAGTCAGTACCTCGACATATCGACCTCAACGAAATGCGCACCGACCTGCTCGCCGTCAGCGGTACCGAAGAAGTCCACGACCTTCATGTCTGGTGTCTGACGACGCGGCAGATCGCGCTGTCAGCGCATGCGGTGGTCGCGGCGGACGCGGATCGCGATCGCGTGCTCGCCGAAATGTGCCATTTGCTCCAGAGCAAGTTCGACATTCATCATCTTACGTTGCAGCTCGAATGTAACAATCGGCGCGAGCACGAGCCCGAGCATTTCTGAGTCGATCTGATGAAATCTGATCAGACAATATTTTACGACATCAACACTCAGCGAGACCTCGTTCTGCACGACGGCAAATTTCATATCGAGGGTGCTGAAAATCTCGTGCCGACGTGGAAGGCGATTACCGATCTCGCGCGCGATCAGAAAGTGCGCATCGTATGCTCGGTCGACTGTCACGTTCCCGGCGATCCGCAGCTGAAAAGCTGGGGCGGTCCATATCCCGATCATTGCATGGCAGGCACGCCCGGCCAGGAGAAAATCGACGAGACCAAGCCGCTCAATCCTCTGACGCTGGAAACCCGGGAATACACGCCGGACGAAATTCAAAAAATCCTCGACCACAAGGGAGAGATCGTTTTTCGCCGCCAGCAATTCGAGAAGCTTGCCGACAACCCTCACCTGGGCGCCATCCTGCGGCTCGTGCTGCATCCATACCAGGACATCGTAATATACGGCGTCTACACCGAGGCATGCGTATCGCGCGAGATCGCAGCGCTGGTAGGGGTCGGCCCGAAACTCCATATCGTCACGGACGCCGTCGCGATTGTCGGCACCGAGTCGCCAACCTTCCACGAAAAATTGCAGCAGGAGGGCGTCGAGCTGATCACCTTTGAGGATTTGAAGCTGCGGATGCTCAACTGATGGCCGACTCTGAACCGCTCGACCGCGACGCAGATGACGAGCACGCTCCGGAATTTTACGACGAGCCCTGGATTACCCCGCCATTCCAGCCAATCCGCGCGATCGCTGCGCTCATCCTGATAGCGGGCGGCTTCGGACTCTACGAATATGTATTGGTATCGTTCTGGTCGGTGCCGTGGATGGGCATTCACGAACGAATCCCATGGCCCGCGTTCGCGATCCTGGCAGCCGCGATGGTGCTCTCGATTGCGGGACTGCGACTCGCGCTAGGACTGTATTCGCCGCACGCAAAGCTGGGATTCGGGTTGTTCGCATTCCTGGCATGCATCGTAGTCGGTGCAGGCGGGGGCAGATTCGTCAGTTATGTGATGCGCGCGACGCTCAATCCGCCATTCACCCTGAAGCTCGCGGTCGGACAACAATTCCCAAGCTTCGCGCTCATCGATCAAAATGACTCGATTCATCACGGACCGGCATCCGACACGGGCGCGACGTTGATTTATATTTATCGCGGCGATTACGATCCGTTCGCGCGATTCGAGCTCGCCGAATTAACCGCGCACCGTGAAGAGTTTAACCGCGCCGGCCTCGACACGATTGCTATCAGTACCGACCAGGTCGAACGATCGAAGATGCTCGCAGGCTTCCTGCGCACAAAAATCCCGCTGCTGAGCGACAACAGCGAATCGCTCATCGCGCCGCTCGGTCTCGTGCAACACCATCGCAACGGCGAACCCGACAACGCGATACCCGCGTTCCTTATCGTCGATCGAGATGGCGTCGTACGATGGATCTTCACGTCGCCCTACTATCGCGAACTGCCGCGACCCGACACTCTTCTCGACGCCGCGAAATCTGTCATTGCGCGCGAGTCGACGACGCATCCAGCGCCCGCAGCATTTCCGCAGTAGCTAGAGCCGGCGAATCAGCCGCAAATATCGCACCGATCGATGCCACTCCGGCCGGCCGCGCCGTGTCCTCAAAAGACGCGAACACCTCGCGCGTGCGATCAGCTGTCATGCCGCCGAGCGCGAACACTGGAATCGCACCCGCTCTGCATGCCGCTTTCAGGCCGGTCACACCCCATGCCGGACCGGTCGCAGGTTTGGATAGCGGATCGAAGACAGGCCCGAAGACCGCGAAGTCGGCGCCCTCGCGAGCGGCACCTGATACGTCGGGCGGCGAGTGACTCGACACTCCAATAAGCCTGCTGCGACCGAGCAGCTTGCGCGCCATGCTGACGCCGATCGAATCGAACGGCAGATGCACCCCATCAGCATTCGCCGCAATCGCCACATCAACCCGATCGTTCACGATCAGCGGCGCATCAGCGCGCGTACAGATTTCCCGAAGCCGAAGCGCGAGTTCGTAGAGTTCACGCGCCGGCAAATCCTTTTCGCGAAGCTGCAATGCGACGGTCCCCGGCGCCGCAGCCGACAGCGCGGCTTCGCACGCCGAGATCAGGTCACCACTCTTTACGACGCGTCGATCAGTAATCAGATAAAGCCGAAATCCCGCCGCGCGCAACTTTGCGTTTCTCACTTTTCTCACTGGGTGCAGGGGTCACCCCTGCCGCCCGCCGCGCAGGCGATTATTAGGTTCCTTCCTACCCTATCAGCCCCGTCAACGGGCTCGACGCCGTCGCGTACAGCTTGCGCTCGATTCTTCCGGCACGATACGCGATACGGCCCGCTTCGACCGCCAGTTTCATCGCGCGCGCCATCGCGATTGGATCTTTTGCGCCCGCGATCGCCGTGTTCATCAGCACCCCGTCGCATCCAAGTTCCATCGCCTCGGCCGCATCGGACGCGGTGCCGACGCCCGCATCGACGATCACCGGAACCTTCGCCTGTTCGATAATGATCGCGAGGTTGAATGGATTGCGGATTCCGAGGCCTGATCCAATCGGCGCCGCCAGCGGCATCACCGCCACGCATCCGATCTCCTGGAGCCGCAGGCAAGTCACGGGATCGTCGGTGACGTAGGGCATCACCTTGAATCCTTCCTTGACCAGTACGCGAGCCGCTTCGAGCGTCGCGGCCACATCGGGAAACAGCGTCTGCTGGTCGCCGATCACTTCGAGCTTGACCAGCTCACCGACTCCCACCTCGCGCGCGAGGCGGCAGGTGCGAATCGCCTCTTCGGCGGTGAAGCATCCGGCAGTGTTGGGCAGAATCTGGTAGCGCTTTGGATCGAGATAGTCGAGCAGATTTTCCTTGCCGCGATCCGTGATGTTCACGCGACGCACCGCGACCGTCACGATTGCGGCGCCGCTTTCCTCGACCGCGGCCTTGGTCTCGGCAAAGTCCCGATATTTGCCGGTCCCGACGATCAGCCGCGAACTATATTTCTTGCCGCCTAATTCAAATGGAGTGTCCTGCATCTTTTCTCCGACAATAGGACGGAATTTATTCCGTCAACCTTATTCAGCGCGCGATTTTTCCGCGCGCGATTCAAGATTCTACTTTCCGCAGGCTAAATTCAGCCGCCCCCGACGAAGTTGATTATCTCAACGTGATCCCCAGCCCGCACGATCGTCGCATTGTAATTGGCCTTGGGCACGATCTCTCGATTGATCTCGACCGCGACGCGCCCGCGGCGCATATTCAGGCGCTCGAGCAGCGCGGTCAGCGGAGTATCGGCGTCGAGCGGGTACGAATCGCCGTTGAGTGTGATTGAAGTTGCGATGGAGTCAGGCATTATTGAGCCGCTTCCCCGGTGAGAGGAAGCGGCTCAGGCGCAGCCACGAACGGCGCGCCAAAGGCTTCCCTACGCCGGCATGATCCGGATCAGGTTCAAGGGGTTCTCCCGCAGGAGCTCTCAGTGCGCTAACGCACACCCCCAGCCAATTCAACTATACGACCACCGCCGCGTGGAGTCAAAAAATCCGAGCCCCGATCTGATCACGAGCGCAGGCTTTTTTTCGGTCTCGGGAGCGAAGGCTGCAAGCCGCGGAAAGACCGGGTTCCAATCCACAAATATTATCGCGGTCTGACAAAATTCTCTTTGTACGGAGGCGTCGCACCGGCCAACATCTTTTCAGCCGTCGCTATTCGTCGATCCAAATTCTCTTTACCTGGAAAAAAGGTGACAGTTTTACCATCGCCGGAATTTTTATGTTCGTAAAGGTCGATCATCGCAAATCAGGCGGGGATCTTTGATCACAAGTGCCTTCGTCCATCTTAACGCAAACGGCCAGATTCGGGGATGAACTTTTCAGCCTGAACGCGCCGCCACTGAGGTGCTACCGTACAGGATAGTTTAATGGATAGCTCTCTGGTACTGCCCACTTTACCTTCGCGACTAAATGCAAACCCGGCTTCAGATCACCCGTCCAACACTCAGCGTCGGCTCAGGATCCTGCTCCGAAACAGCAATTTTGACGGAACGAAGCTACCGATAGTGGCAGGCCGTCACCAAACCACAACAGATAGTGTGAATTTGCGTTTCTCGAAAGATCGACTCGTTGCGCAGTTGGCCGTGCGCCTCGGCAATTCATGTCCAATTCGATCGAGTCCGCGCGTTTGTGCTATGCGAAATCGATCCTCAGAAGAATGAAGGAGATTGCTGTGCCAGCGACATCCGAGATTGTTGACGAGCTCATCGATGGGCCGGGATTCGTGCTGATGCCGAATTTGATCGACCCGTCCGAAGCGGCGCAGGCGCGTTCGCGAGCATTGGAAGTCGCCGCATCGCCCTCCGCTGCCGCGTTCGGCAAGCTCAATGAAAAAATCGGCCAGCAGCATGTTCGCGGATTGCTCGGACACGGTGAGATTTTCGAGCGCATCGTGCAGCATCCTGCGCTTCTGGAAATCGCCGAGGCAATGCTCGGTGACGATATGACGCTCGGCGCATACTCAGCGCGGATTCTGTACCCGGGCGCGATCGAGATGGGGGTTCACATCGACTATCCGTACTGGGCGATGCGCGGGCCGTTCACGCTGCGGCCGCCGCTCATGCTGCAAGTCATTTTGATGCTGCAAGACTTCACCGAAAAAAACGGCGCCACGCTGGTCGCGCCGCGCAGCCAATTGCGATGCGCGCGGCCGAATCGCGAGGACTTCGCGCGCGAGGCGATCAAGATCACGGGCGCTGCCGGCGATGCGATCATTTCACATGGGCTGCTGTGGCATGACACTTCGCAAAATCACACCAGCGATCCGCGCGTGGCTCTCTTGATCAACTATGGATTGAAGGTGATTCGGCCGCTCGATTCCGAGATCGCGAAGGTACCGGCTTATGTGCTCGCACGCGCGACGCCGAAACTTAGTCAATTGCTTGGGCTGGAATTCGCTAATTCACTGACACGCGATCTGACCCGCGGCGGGCTGTACTGAGATCGCTCAGTGGAAGAAAGGATGCTAGCCCCAATTGTAGTCAAGCGCCGCGACGACGGATGGGAATTCGTCCCCTCCACGACTCTCGCCAGCTTGATGATCGGCGGCTTCGTCGCGGGCAGCGCACTTTACCTCTACCTGTCCACTTATTTCATTCGATCTGCGAACACACTGTTTGGCGTGACTCTCCTTCTCGCAGGAGTTCTGATCGCCGCGATGGCGATACGGGCATGGCGAACTCGCAACACTCCGCTCAACGTCAAAAATGGAGGCCGCGTCAGCTACGGCGAACAAGAATTATGCGCGGCGGGAACCGTTCGAAGCGTGCGGATCGTCCCGTCGTTCGGCGGCGAGGTAGGCGATTGCGAGGTCCGGCTGGAACTGGCAGATGGAAGCCAGGTCGCGATTCCGTCGCAGTACTTCGCCGGCTTCAAATCGAGCGAGCATGCCAAACCGTTCGCCAAGGAATTCGCAAAAGCGCTAGGGGTTCAAGTCTCGGAGTCCCACTGACACGATGAAACCCTCAGCCGCCGTTGAGGACGGCTGTTGCGGCGTTCAGGCGGTCGCTGTACGCGTTTAGGGCCTGTGCAGTCAGCTTGGCGTAACGATTGGCGTCGGACCAACGGCGGTCTTCGATTGCTTCACGGACGCCGGGGAGGGTTTTGCCTTCGTAGCCCGTGTAGCGCCCCGGAGCGTAAACCAGGTTCTTATACCAATCCCTTCCAGGCAGTCCTACATTCTCGGGTGCTAAGGTTTGGTCGATGTTCAACATCAGGACTTGTACCTGTGCTATCTGAGAGCTGGATAGGTGTGAGCCGTTCTTTGCCAGCGCGTCGTCATAGGACTTGGCGCTCCGCTCTAGGCGATCGACCGCGTCCTCTAAGGCTGCAAACTCGAGATGCGGAACGCGATCGAGCGCCGTGGGCAAGCCGCTTGGCTTGGTTGGGTCGGCTGCTAGCTGGAACGCGCGATCATGCAGCAGTCTTGCTTGGGTCTCGGCTTCCTCGCGCTCGTCGTCAACCAGCTTCTTCACCTGATCGAGATAGTCCGAGACCGCGTTTGCAAAACCGCTCGCGTTTTGGAGTGGAAGGTCCGAATCGGCCGCGCGCAAGACTATTCGACCGACTGTCTTCGCCAATAATGCATCATATACAAAACCCGGATCGACAAACCGGCTGTGATGCTCGAAGGTGTCGTAACGAGAGTGATATACGCCTCCTGAGTGTCCTTCTTCATAGAAACCCACGTCCAGCACAGGTATGCCCAAGTGATCGATGAAAGCTGAAAAGTCAGAGCCCGACCCAAGCGCCTCAATAGGAAAGTCCTTGTCGGGGTCCGCCGCGATCTTTGCTTCGGCCCTGGCATGCTCGGTGGCAGTAGGTGCGAGCGCTGCTATGCGCATCTTCGCGCGTTCGCGAGTGCCTATCGACACGCCGGTCTCAGGATCGATTACGTCCGCTGCTACTTCGTTCATCAGATGCTGGAAGTCGTGGCTGCCGCCTACACCTAGGAAGCCGCGTTCGTTGGAGTCCGAGTTAATATATAAGACTACTTTTTTCTTGAGTTCGTCCGCATGCTGCTCGGCCCATTCAGTCGATCCCAGGAGCATCGGCTCTTCGGCGTCCCAACTTGTATAAACGATTGTCCGCTTGGGCTGCCAACCATGCTTCGCGAGACCGCCAAAGGCCTTAGCCTCTGCAAGCAGCGCGACCTGACCCGACAACGGGTCGGTAGCTCCGAATACCCAGCCGTCGTGATGATTGCCGCGAACGACCCACTGGTCCGGCCAGGTCGAGCCTTTCATCGTCGCGATCACGTCATAGATCGGCTGTTGCTGCCAGTCGGACTTTATTGCCAGGTGGACTAGCGCAGGACCGGGTCCTACTCGATAGGTGATCGGCAGCGCGCCGCGCCAGTTTTGCGGAACAACAGGACCGGTAAGTGCTGCGAGGAAGACCTGTGCGTCGGCATAGGAGATCGGTATTGTGGGAATCTTCATGATGGTCGGCGCGTCGGACCTCTCAAGGCGCTTTGCGTCCTTGGTCGCACCTATGCCTGGCGTTAGTGGATCGCCGGGATAGAGACCCATATCGAGCACCGATCCGCGCTGCACACCGTGAGGCGGGCGCATAGGACCGTTGGGATAAGTCTCCTCGATGGAATAACCGTCTTGCGCAGGGTCCGAGTAGATGATGCAACCTATCGCGCCATGATCGTACGCCAGCTTGGGCTTCAACCCACGCCAGCCGCCACCGTAGCGCGCAATTACGATCTTGCCTTTGACACTTACACCCAGCCGCTGGAGCATCTTGTAATCGTCGAGCATCCCAAAATTGACGTAGACCAGCTCAGCAGTGACATCGCCGTCGCTCTGGTAGGCGGCATAGGCGGGAAGCGCAGGATCAGTCGCAGTGGCACTGGAATCGCCGGGGATCGGTGGCTCTTGAAGCGTGGCGCTGAACTTCTGAGGGCCCACTAGCTCGAGGGTCTCGCTTATGGGCTTGGGATATAGCACCCAGAAAGTTTCGATGTGTGCATCCCAGCCCCAGTCCTTGAACCATGCAAGGATCTGGTCGGCATTGGACTTGTCGTGAGGAGAGCTGACGTGGTTCGGCTGAGCGGCGAGCAGCTTCATCCAGTCGCGCATCTCGTCCGGATGAATGAGCGCGTCAAAGTTGCGCTCCAACGTTGCCTCATCGGACGATATAGGACCTGGCGCTGCGAAGGTCACGCCCAGGCAAAGCAGGACCACTGTCGCGAACGAGATAACCAACTGCCTGGAAGGCTTCACTAACATCGTAACGGTGCCGGGCTCGATCCTTAGCCGCGTAATCCTGCCAGGCAACCGGACGCATCCAGAATCGGATCCAGAGCGCTCTTATCGCCAACGGCTTGATATTTTTCGCGCAAAGCTATCAGCGATTTGGCGTGATACTTCTGCGGCTTCTGAGTCCAGGTGCGGCTGCCAAGCTCGACGCTGAACTCGTCGCTGCCTTTCGCTATCGCAGCCGCATTGGCCACCGTCCACGGCATGAACAGTCTGCCAACCTGACGCTGGAGCAATGGCGTCAAAGTCGGTGCGAGGCTCGACCACGGCTCGAAGTCACCGTCGGCCCTGGGCCAGAGCATGCGATGGATCCATGCGAGCGTATTTGGTGTGGTCGCATTGATAATCGCGCCGGGAGTCGGATCGGTCCATGCGTTGTAGAGCTGTCCCCACATCGCGAAGTCGCCGAAAGCTGGACGATTGCCGAACAGATAGTTGCGCGTGGCGAAGTGAGGTTCGAGAATCGCGAGCGTATCGCGGAATGAGTCCTCGATCTGCGGCGCAGTCACGGGATTCGAACCGACGAAAGAAACCCGCGGGACCATTCGCTCGCGGACCATCGCGATTCCGTTGGCGAGCTGAGTCTCATCGACTGCGGGCATCATCGAGCGCGCGATACGCCCAGCGGCCGAAAGAATATCGGCCTCGCGCGCCCATCGGTAATGAAACATCCACTTGTTCCCCCATTCATCGCCGAACTCTTCTATCAAGGCCGAAATGAATTTTGTTACCGGATCGACTGGATGAATCGAAGGCTCAGGATGACCTGCTTCGACCCGCTCGATGATCGGTGTGGAATCCTGGATGCCTTGGTTCTCGGGCGTGACGACCAGCGGCACCAGCGGGAGCTTCGAGTATTTCTGATACTCGCCGTCGGCGTCGAGACTCCGCGGTATCCATCGATGGGGAATCCCTTTATAGCGGAAGTACGATCGGACTTTTACAGAGTACGGCGAGAGCTCGATGCCGTGAATGCGATATTCGCTGCTCATGATTTCATCCCTCGGCGGCGAGTATCGCACGGAGCCGGCGGTTTTGGTAAATCCTCCACTCGCCGCGGATCATCCCGGGCGCGTGAAGTTCAGACTATGCTTCCGCCTAGTATCCCTTTTCGGGAACGACGGTCTGCTTGTTAGTGTCGTGCTCCGAGCCGCTGCTGCAGGCGGCGACCTTATCTTCCGTCGCATTCAAGTTAGATGCGATCTGCGCGTCGGTCTGTCCCGCCGCTCTCTGCGTTTTCACGATGTTACAATCGACTGGATCGTTCGACGTTGAGAACATCGAGCATCCCGAAAGTCCTACTACCAGTAATAACAGTCCGGACGCGGCCGTAACAAAGGTAGTGCGTAGCTTGCGCTCCATAATTCTTCTCCGGCTAAATCAGAGTGTCTCTCTTCCGTCTGCTCTCATTCCCACCCACAAGCAATATCGCACTCTTACCATTTGCCGTCGCGCTGCGAAAGCAAAGAACGCTTGCGTTTTCGAGCCTTGGGAACGTTCTAGCGCTTGTCGCGGGGAAAGCTCTAGCGCTTGTCGCGATTGACCGCCGATACCGCCTTGTCAATCGTCTTTGCGATTGCATCCTTGACGTTGCCGACGGCCTGATCCACCTTTCCGCGATTCTTCAGTTTCTTGTCATTAGTCAATACGCCGGCCGCTTCTTCGACGCGTCCCTTAATTTTGTCAGTTGTTCCATTCATTAGTCATTCTCCTTTCAGTGAACTGAGATTTCGATATAGTTACAGATTACTTATTCACTACAGATACCGGAGGCGCGACGGTCACCTGTATGAGCATCGGTCCGCTTGATAAGCTACGATCGACTGCGCCGATGCGTCCCCAGTTTTCGCGATTCCAGTGTTCGAGAATCACGCGCATCGACCACCAAACCAGAACGAAAACTATGAGCGACGCGACAACAGTAGGAACGGCGCCGTCTAGGTTGAAAACTTCCAGGTAGTGCCCAGACGCCAGGCGGTGGAAGGAGTCCGTCTCAACGAGGTGTCCCGTGACGGGGGTGAGTGCGTTAGCGACAAAGCTGGCAAAGATCGAGTACCCGAGGCCAGCGCTCAATCCGGCGATCAAACTCAATTTTTCCGACGCAGCCGATAGATCGATTCTGAGGGATTGGCGACGAGGTTCTGCCATGCGGCCTCCTCAAGCCTTGCGATCGTACTAATGACGTTGGTCTAGCGGAACGTGGTCAAAGGCGAGCAAAGGGCCACTGTCAGGCTGGATCAAGCCGAGACTCGACTCTTATATCGATTCCGGCTTTCTCTAGCTTGAACTAGTAATTTACTAGTGTCAACCCGAGTAAAATATAATCAACTGAGAATACTACTGGATATGTATTCCGCGGCACCGGTTACGCTGCCGAGGGAGTCGATCTCAGCCGTAGAATCGTCTCATCGGGCGTCAGCTTGACCATCGCGGCGCTCGACTCCCACAACTCCGCCGCCATCGCAGGATCGTATGAGTCCTTGGACGACGGCACGTCGCGCGCGCCCTGGAAGTATTTTCCCGAGATGCGCTCGAATCTTGGATCGGTGACCATGCTCGCAAGCGAACGCCCCGATCGCGCGACGCTGTTCACATTCGGCACAAACGGGCGCAGCACCGGCAGCACGAATCGCCACGCGAATCGTGCAATCCTGCCATAGTCGCGCGCCAGCCCAGTCCCCGGCATCAGCCCCGGGTCGAACGCGTTGACGGTAATCGAAGCGCCATTTTGTCCGGCTGCTTTTTCGGCGCGCAACCTGCGCTCGAGTTCGTAGGTGAACAGAACATTGCACAGCTTCGACGTAGTGTATGCGCGCCGGCCCGCTGTCCCCTGGGGATCGTGGAGCGGCTTTGAATCTTCATCCGGACGCGCAAGAATTCGCGCGCGTCGGTAGAGCGGTGCTGGCATCCCGGTCGTCTGCGCCGGATCGTGCGTGCCGCTGCTGACGACGACGATGCGCGCCGACGGCGACATCTGCGCAAGCATCAGGTTCACCAGCAGAAAATGCCCAAGATGATTAACGGCGAAGGTCGTCTCGAAGCCATCCTCGGTGAAGGTTCTGCCGGTCACGATTTGCGTCGCCGCATTGCATACGATCGCGCGCAGCGGCGGACGCCGCTCAGCCGCGTAGTCGCGCGCGAAGTTTCGCACTGACTCGAGCGAAGCGAGGTCCAGCGTCATTGCTTCGATTTCTTTGGCTTCGATTTCTTTCTGCCCTGTCTGCGCGACGATTCGCTTGACCGCCTCGCGACCTTTTTCGGCGCTGCGACCAGCGACGACGACGTGCCAGTAGCCGGTCTCGGCGAGCGCTCGGGCGCACTCAAAGCCCAAGCCCGTGTTAGCGCCCGTCACGATGGCAGTGTTCATCTCGGGCGATAATTGCATTCTCGCAAAGTTGATGGGAGCGGCCGCGGCGAACGCATCCACAGGGGCAAGAACCTGACGGCTTGCGTCCTCGCGCGCTAAGATGGAAATTCAGCGATCCATGGCAATCGAAACGCAACGCCCGACCGTCGCCGAGATCGATCTCAGCGCACTGCGCTCGAACTTTCGCGCGCTGCGTGCGGTGGCATCGCACGGCGAATTGATGGTCGTGGTCAAGGCCGACGCTTACGGCCATGGCGCGGTGACGGTCGCACGCACCTTGATCGATGAAGGTTGCCGTCATTTCGGAGTGGCCACGCTCGACGAGGCACGCGAGTTGCGCGACGCAGGCGTTCGCACGCGCGTGTATCTGCAGGCGGGTTTCTTTGCCGAACAGACAGGTGAGATCGTTGCCCTCGATCTGACGCCGTTCGTTTTCGACGCGCCGATGATCGGGCTGCTCGACCGCGCGGCCGCGTCGGCCGGCCGAGCCGATTTTCCGATTCACCTAAAAATCGACAGCGGCGCGACCCGGCTGGGCGTGATGCCCGCGGATCTTCCCGACGTGATCGAGGCCGTGCGGAGCGCGTCGGCAATACGCCTCGAGGGCGTGTGCACCCTGCTCGCCAACGCCGGCGATCCGAAGAGTCCCATCACCGACGCGCAACTCGCCGTCTTTAACAAGGCAATCGAGACGCTGAAAGCGGCCGGGATGAGGCCCTCGGTGATCCACGTCGCAAATTCGGCGGCGCTCGTGCTGCGTTACGATTCGCACTTCAACCTGGCTCGCCCCGGGCTGGCGATCTACGGGCTGCCGCCCGTCACTGCCGTGCGCGAGCGCGTCGACCTGCAACCGGTCATGACCTTCAAGACGCGGCTGATGCAAGTCAAGCGCGCGCCCGCCGGCAGCGGCGTCGGCTATGGGCATACATTCGTCGCGCCGCGCGAGAGCTTGATCGGAGTGCTGCCGGTTGGTTACGCCGACGGCTACCGCAGAGGTCTGCAACACGGCGGCGAAGTGATCGTGCGCGGCGCGCGCGCGCCTGTCATCGGCGCGGTCTCAATGGATCTGACGACGATCGACGTCACCGACATTGCGGGCGCGTCGGTCGGCGATGAGGTAATCTTGTGGGGCGAATCCGGCGGCGAGGTCATCAGCGTCAACGACGTCGCGCGCCTGGCGCAGACAATTTCTTACGAGATGCTGTGCACGGTCGGCAAACGAGTGCCGCGTGTGATTCGGAGCTAGCTGACGATGAAGAGTCAAAGGGTCGTGATCAGGCGCGCGCTGCTGGGCGTCTCGGACAAGGCGGGTCTCGCGGCCTTTGCCACCGCCCTCGAGCGGCACGGGGTTGAAATAGTATCTACCGGAGGCACGGCCGCGGCTCTGGAAAAGGCGGGAGTGAAAGTCAGAACCGTCGAGAATTTTACCGGCTTGCCCGAGATGCTCGACGGTCGCGTCAAGACGCTGCATCCGAAGATTCACGGTGGAATCCTCGCGCGGCGCGCCGACGAGAATCATCAGCGCGAGATGCGTCAGCATAATATCGAGCCGATCGATATGGTGGTCGTGAATTTCTATCCATTCGAGAAAACTGTGGCGGCATCTCACGCCCGGCTTGCGGACGCGATCGAAAATATCGACATCGGCGGTCCCACGCTGGTCCGTGCAGCGGCAAAAAATCACGACGATGTCGCGGTGCTCGTCGACGCTGCTGACTACGATGCGATCGCCGCCGAACTCGACGCAAACCATGGTGCGATAAGCGCCGACACGCGATGGCGCCTCGCGCGCAAGGCGTTCGCGCGCGTCACTGCGTACGACGCCGCGATCTCGAACTATCTCGGCACACACAGCGGCGACGCCGATGAGTCTTCGCTCGGCGAGACCTTCAATCTTTCGCTCGAGCGTGAACAGGCGCTGCGCTACGGCGAGAATCCACATCAGACGGGCGCACTCTACGGCCACTTCCTCGAGATCGCGCATCAGCTTCACGGCAAGGAACTCTCGTTCAACAACGTCGTCGACATCAGCTCGGCGATGAACCTGATGCTCGAATTTCAGGACGAGCGGCGCGCGGTCGTCGCGATATTGAAGCACAACACTCCCTGCGGAGTCGGCATCGCCGATACGCTGAAAGAGGCATGGGACAAGGCGTTCGCGACCGATCCGGACTCTCCTTTCGGCGGTATCATCATCACCAATCGCCCGTGGGACATGGAGTTCGCGCGCGCCGTAGATGAATTGTTTACCGAGGTGCTGATCGGTCCCTCGTATCCTGACGATGTGATCGCGTTCCTGCGCAAGAATAAAAATCGGCGCGTCATGACATTCAATTCGAAGGCGGTCGATCGCAACGAGCCCGACCTCAAAAAGGTACTCGGCGGACTGCTGGTGCAGACCCCGGATCTGACCATCGAGGATCCTCACAAAGGCAAGGTCGTGACGCGTCGAGCGCCGACCGACGCCGAGATTCGCGCCATGACCTTCGGCATCAAGGTCTGCAAGCACGTCAAGTCCAATGCGATCGCGTTCGTCGCGGAAGATCGCACGCTGGCGGTCGGTGGCGGCGCCACTTCGCGAATCGATCCGGTGTACGCGGCGCGCGAGAAAGCAGCGCGGCTCAAAGTCGCGCTCCAGGGTTCCGTGCTGGTGTCGGAGGCGTTGTTTCCGTTTCCCGACGGCCCGACGCTCGCGGCCGAGGCGGGCGCGACTGCGATTGCACAGCCGGGTGGCTCGTTGCGCGACGACAAAGTGATCGAGGCTGCCGACAAGTTCGGGCTTGCGATGGTTTTTACGGGGGTGCGCCACTTCAGGCATTAGGCACTTCGCGCGATGAAAGTACTGGTCATAGGAAAAGGCGGCCGCGAGCATGCGCTGGTCTGGCGGCTCCATCAGAGCGAGACCGTCTGGAAGATCTTTTGCGCGAGCGGAAATCCGGGCATCGATCAGATCGCGGAAGCTGTGCCGATCGCGCCGACCGACGTCGCGGCGCTGGCAGATTTCGCGAAGTCGAAGTCAGTCGATCTGACAATCGTCGGACCCGAGGATCCGCTCGCCGCCGGAATCGTCGACGAGTTCACACGCGCCGGTCTGAAGATATTCGGTCCGACCGCGGCGGCCTCGCAGCTCGAAACCAGCAAGTCGTTCGCAAAGACGATCATGCGCGAAGCTGGTGTGCCAACCGCTGACTTCGCCGCTTTTGACGACGCAGAGGCCGCGCGCCGCTACGTCAACGCGCGCACCGGCTCGATGGTCGTAAAGGCAGACGGCCTCGCACTCGGAAAAGGCGTCGTCATCTGCCACGACATAACGACAGCTCTGGAAGCCATCGCAGACGCGATGGAGCGGCAGCTTTTCGGCGCGGCCGGCAATCGCGTGATTGTCGAGGAGTTCCTGCGCGGCGAGGAAGTTTCGTTCTTCGCGCTGTGCGACGGCGAAAACGCGATCCCGCTCGGGACGTTCCAGGATCACAAAGCTATCTTCGACGGCGATCGCGGCCCCAATACCGGCGGGATGGGCGCGTATTCGCCGGTGCCGCAATTCGGGCCCGAGATGGAAGCGCGCGTGATGCGCGAGGTCGTCGGCCCCACGCTGGCGGCGATGAACGCGCGCGGGATTCCGTTTCGCGGACTGCTGTTCGTCGGCTTGATGATCGATGGCGATCGAATCAACGTGCTCGAGTTCAACGTCCGCTTCGGCGATCCTGAATGCGAAGCTCTGATGATGCGGCTGGATAGCGACCTTGCCGAGAACCTGCTCGCTGCCGCTGAAGGCAAAGTCGCCAACGCTGCGATCAGGCTCTCGCCGCGAAGCGCAGTCGCTGTGGTGCTCGCGTCGGGCGGATATCCCGCCGAGTACAAAAAAGGTATCGCGATTCGCGGGCTGGACCGGCTCGAAGGTAACGTCCCGTCGGACATCAAGATCAAATGGGCGATGAAAAAGATTCGCGCAAAGGTTTTTCATTCGGGCACCGCGATGCGCGACGGGCAGCTCGTGACCGACGGCGGGCGCGTACTGACGGTGACTGCGATGGCGCCGGAACTCGCTACCGCGGTCGACGCGGCGTACGAGGCGGCGGAACTGATCGAGTTCGAGGGACGCCACTTCCGGCGCGATATCGCGCGCCGCGCTCTCGGCTCGTCGTGATGTTTCGGCTCGAGGACGGAATTGCGGCGCTGCAAGCCGGCGAGCTGGTCGTCTATCCGACTGAGACCTTCTATGCGATCGGTGCCGACGCATTTTCATCCATCGCCCTTCGACGCCTCTTCCAAGTGAAAGGGCGCGAACCGGGACGCCCGGTTGGATTGATCGCAGCCGACACTGCGATGGCATTTTCGGTTGCGCGCGAAATACCGATCGACGCGCGAAGACTCGCCGACGCATTCTGGCCGGGACCGCTGACACTCGTGTTGCCCGCTCGCGACAGCATCGCGCCGGAGCTGGCAGGTTCCGACGGTGTCGGTGTTCGCGTATCTCCCAATCCGGTCGCGCGCGCACTCAGCGCAGGAATCGGCCGGCCGATTACGGCGACCAGTGCAAATCTGAGCGGAGCCGTACCCGCAAGCACGCTCGAGCAAGCGCGCTCGGGCCTCGGCGAAAAAGTTAAAGTATACCTTGAAGGTGGGAAATTGACGGCGGCGGAACCGAGCACGGTCGTCGCGGTAAACCAGACAGGATGGAAAATGGTGAGATTGGGAGCGATTTCGGAACGCCAGATCGCGATGGCGCTGGCGGGAGACGCATTGAAATGAGCGGGCTCGGCAAACGGATCGAGCCGTTCCGCGCGCTGATGTACAATCACAAAATTGTCGGCGATCCATCGCGCGTGGTGGCTCCCCCGTACGACCTCATCGGCGCCGCGCGTCAGAATCAACTCTACGAGCGCAGTCCGTACAACGTCGTGCGCCTCGAACTCGGGCGCGAGGCCGACCGATACGTCGCAGCGGAGAAGACGCTCGCGGAGTGGCGCGCGTGGGGCGTACTCGAGCGATCGGCGCGTCCTGCTATTTTTCAGTACACGCAAACCTTTGACCTCGAGGGTCGGCTGCTGCATCGGACGGGATACATCGCGCGCGTGCGGCTCGAGGAATTCGATCGCGGCCGCATCCTGCCTCATGAGAAAACTTTTCCCGCCGCCAAAGAAGACCGTCTTCGCTTGCTCACCGCGCTCCAGATCAACACGAGCTCGATCTTCGGGCTGTATTCGGGCGCGCATCCCCAGCTCGATCGACTGCGCGCGCAGGTGGCCGCGCGCCAGCCGCTGATCGACCTCGTCGATGACCTCGGAATCCGCAACGAGCTGCGACCGATCGAGGCTCCCGACGAAATTGCGATCGTACAGCGCGAACTTGAATCGCCGCGAATCTTGATCGCCGATGGACACCATCGGTATGAAACCGCGCTGAACTATCGACGCGCGCGTCGGCAAGAGAACCCGTCGAGCGAGCCCGAGCCGTATGACTACACGATGATGACGCTGGTCGCATGTGACGATCCTGGTCTCGTGATCCTGCCGACGCATCGAGTGGTGAAATCGTTGCCCGCCAGCGCGATCGCGACGTTCACGCAACGTGCGCGCGAGGTGTTCGACGTTGATGAAATCGCGCATCGCGACGAATTTCGCGATCGCCTGAACGATTCGGGCACCGGCGCAATCGGCGTAACGCTGAAAGGAACTCCCAACTATCTGATTCTGCGATTGCGCAGCGCCGGCAAGATGGAAAACGCGATGCCCAATACGCCCGACGAGGTGCGTCGCCTCGACATATCGATTCTGCACGCGCTCGTGTTCGATCGAATATTCGGGCTCCGCGCCGACGAGATTCGCAAAGGTGGAAATATCGAATACACGATCGAAATCGGCGGCGCGCTCGGCGCAGTTGCGCAGGGGCATGCCGACGGGGCATTCCTGATGAATCCGCCGTCAATTGACGATGTCGAGCGCGTCAGCAACGCGGGCGCGACGATGCCCGAGAAATCAACCTACTTCCATCCCAAGCTCCTCACCGGTCTCGTGATGAATCCGCTGTTCGACGACAAATGAATTCGCGTGGCGCGCGGTTGATCCTGGTTCGCCACGGCGAGACCGAGGGCGAGTCGAGCATCAGGTATCACGGCCGCACCGACGTGGCGCTGTCGGAATTCGGGCGCGACCAGATGCGTCGCGCGGCTCGTGCGATCGAGACTAATCACGGCGGGGTAAACTTCGCCCGCGTCTTTTCGAGCCCGCTGGTGCGCGCATCCGAGGGTGCTCGAATCGTCGCGGGTGACTCGGCGCCGCTTGTCACGATCGATGAGTTCGCAGAAGTTCATTTCGGGCTCTTTGAAGGACTCACCGCGGACGAGATTCGCGCTCGCTATCCCGACGAGTTCGCGCGATGGAACATCGATCGACTCGCGCCCGGCTACACTTATCCCGAGGGCGAGAGCCGCGCTGACTTTACCAACCGCGTCGAGCGCGGCCTGGAGCGCATGCTGGCTGCGTGGACACCGCGCGATGGCGTCGCGCTCTTGGTGGCGCATCGCGGAGTGATTCGCGCGATCGTGCGAAAGCTCACGCGCCGCGAGCCCGTCGTTGAGCTTGGCTCGGTTCATATTCTTCGCTTCGACGACGATTGGCATGTCGAGATGCTCGATGTGCTCGACCATCTTAACGACACCTGAAC
>NZ_JBAUYR010000085.1:0-24656 GCF_049584895.1 Binatus sp. (SeqCode) | reverse complement strand
CCGTCCTGAACTGAATATTGAAGCGCCCACCTGCTATCACTCTGCATGGGACCGCAAGTCTGGACGTTCAGTACACCTTTTCAACGATCTGATTGCGACCAGGGCGGCCCAGTTCTGCAAGTGGCCGACACCCATCTCCCGCCAGCAGGCGGAACAAATCGTAGATACTCTTGCCACCGTGCACGGCCGCTACTATGACAGTGCGCGGTTTAGCTCAGACCTGAAATGGCTTCTCACTTTTGAGGATTTCTTTCGAGCCGGCGAAAGGGTGGGCCTTCGGGAGTGTCACGAGCGAGCCATGATACAGGCAGAAGCGGTCATCCCTCCAGACGTCAGCCGCCATCGTGCCGGGATTTGGCCTTCGACAATTAAAGCGCTGGAACTGCACACGAAAGGGACACCCACCTTGCTGCATTCCGATGTACATCTCGGAAACTGGTACATCACGGGAGAAGGCCGGATGGGGCTATGTGATTGGCAATGTCTTGGCAAGGGGCATTGGGCGCGCGACGTTTCCTACGCCATATCCACAACCTTGGCGATCGAGGATCGGCGCGCCTGGGAACGGGACCTGCTCAAGCGGTATCTGGACCAGATGCGGGAAAAGTGCAACCTCGGCATAACCTTCGACCAAGCGTGGGATTTATATCGGCAGCAAATTTTCCTTGCGCTGTTGATGTGGACGCCGACGTTGGTTCATACGCGCACGACGCCCGATATGCAGCCGGAAGAGATGTCGCTCGAAATGATCAAACGCATGACCGCCGCGATCTCGGATCTCGAGAGCCTCCGCAGTTTTGCTTAGTGGCAGAATTCAGAGATCCACAAACTGCGTGCGGTCCGTGGGCGCGTACTAAACATCCGCGTACCACACATCATGGACAAGGAACCCACCGACGAGGAAAACACGATGGATATCGAGTCGTCACAGGAAGTCTCGCTGGATAATTGGGGAAAGCAGTTACTGGAAAATATACTGTTGACGGCTGCGGAAGCGGTAGGCGAACGCAGGGAGATATCTGACTCGATCGAGGTGACGCTGACGTTCCGATTGACGCCGATCGTCTCGAAGGACCAGCTCGAAGTCAGTGTCGCATTCAAGCGTGATCCGACCCTGAGAACTCATATACCTCGGCAGTTTTGATTCGCCCGGCTGGTCACCCTGGATTCAGAAGTTCGATGAAATCGGGGACGAATGCTTTTTCCATCGCGACCGCTCCCAGCGACATCCCGCGCGTTTCCGAAATGTGATTGACGGACCGCATAGATATTTCGAGGACGGGAGCGCTCCCCCTCTCCCCGCTGCGTCTTCTTGTCTTCTTAGAAGAAGACAAAGGATCGGACCACGACGTTCCTGCGGCAGGGAGCGTCGTCGGGCGCGGTTGGGTCGATGCAGGCACTGTGGAAAGACCAGCGCGAGACGGAACCGTCAGTGACGGAGTCGTAGCACTTGAGCATCGAGACCTCGGTGGGCTTCTGCTGGGGAAACCAGTACCACTCGTGGTTGTGGCGGTAGGTGAAGCGGGTGGTCTCGCCGACGCGGTCGTCGTAGATGCGGTAATTGGTGATGTACGGCTGGTCGGCGAAAGAGGGCCATGCGCAGAGCACGAAGGGGTTCTGGCGCACGGTCTCCATCGGCTTGGCGAGGTTGATCGACATGAACCGCCGCGACATCTTCGCGTCTGCCTGCTCGGCCGTATAGTGCTGCTCGCGCCCGAAGTTCCGCAGGTTCTTGGTGAGCAGCTCGCGGCAACGCACGCGGCCGCTGTTGTCGTTCAGGTCGTTGTGCACGATGTAGGCGTAGTTGGCGTTCACCCCCGGGTTCTTGTTGTCCTGATCCTCTGTGCGATCGCCCTTGTAGTCCTTGTCAAACACGTCGTGGTTGTACACGAGCGCATCCGTGGCGCCCGGGAAAACCTCCAGGAGGAGCTTCTCGATCTCCGGGTAGAACACACGCTCCACCTCTGCCGCGTCGTAGAAGTTTCCGCATTTGGACTCGCAGTGTCCCAGCGCAACCCCAAGCTTGTCCATGCACTCGGGGCTGTTGGGCGAAAGACCTGGATAGTACTTCTCGATTCGTCGCGCGTCGCGCAAGACCTGCGGAAAGTAGAGGCATCGGCGCGCAACGTCCTGCTCTTCCTTGCGCAACGCTTTTGCCAGGTCCGCGCGCGCCGGATCCCGCCAGAGCGCGTTGGACGAGACGATGGAGTAGGACGGCTGCTCGAACACGGAGTAGCGCAGCGGAAGCGCTACTCCCCCTTCAGGGGCTTCGATGTCGTTCGCCCGAATATATTCCAGGCACTCTGAATAGCTACGAAACCCGACTCCCCACCTGGTCTCGATCGGGCCGGGGGGAGCCTTGTCGAGCATTTCAGTAACCGCTTGCCCTTGCCCCTCGGCCAGCAGGCGGAGCGCCGCCGCCGTCGCCGCAGCAGTTCCCGCATCGCCGTTTCGATCGAACGACATGTAGGATAGACCGCCGTTCGCGGCGATTGGTGGTGGCTGCCCCTTCGTAAGTTGGAGGGGAGGCACGTACACCGACGAAACATTCGACGTAACTCCCGCAACGTGATTCTCGATGGAATTGAGCTGGGCCATAGCATGCTCCGTAGTTGAAAATACCCAATCGTGGCAGACAGGCTTATGTATTTTTAGCGTTTATCACACACCAACCGGAAGGGCGAGTATTTCGTCCTGCCGATCTCTCACATCAGGTCGAGAGCTCAGGCAAGGGTCGTAGCTATAGAGGGCACTAATATACTTGACTCACTAATGACACTACCGAGATGCGGGGCGGCTAGCCGCTGATTCCCGGCAGGCCTTCGCGGATGCGGGCGGAAAAACCTGGAGAGTCGTCGGCGGCCTTTGCTTTTTCGGTGATGTTGCTGCGTGATCGAAGCTCCTCCAACGGGATACTCGTGTCGATTTGGCCGCGTTGGTAGAGGAGTTCGTCCAGGTGACCGTTGGCGAGCAGCCGCCAGTCGAGATTGCCGCCGGCTCCAATATTTTGCGCGTGGCCGCGGATAGTGGTCGTGCAGTTCTGCGTCAGTGCGTTGTACCACTCGGGATGATCGGCGAGTTGATTCACCTGGTTCAGGTAGTCGACCAACAGTGCGCGCGCCTGCGCGGGAGAGGCGCGGATGCGATACAAGTAGACCTGCTCTCCGCGGTGGTTGGTGCGCAGCCCGACCAGGTCGCGCTCATCGGCGACTACATAGTAGAGCTCGTATTGGCGGAAGAAACCGCGTATCGCGGAATATGATTGACCCTTCTGCTTGCGCGTTTCGATCGAGATGGCGAGATGCTGGCCGTCGTCGAAATCCCAACTGACTATAGTGTGCGCGATTTCCGTCGGTCCCCAAAACGACAGGAACAGGTCGACGCCTTTAATTCGATCGAGGTCGTAGGTCCGCGTCTCCCACCGCTGGTCGTAGTCGGTTTCTGATCGATATTTGAAATTTCGCACGTTCTCGATCGTGACCTTGCTGCCGTCGAAGGTCGCGCGAGCGGTGCGCGCCACATCGCTCGCCCACTCGCGCGTATTGCTCGCCGGTATCGCCGTCCACCAGAGCGCGACGACGATCACTGGAAACAGCGCTACCACCAGCCCTCGCAACAGCGGGCGAACCGCAACTGCCAGGACGATACAAACGATCGCCAGTCCAGCGGCCATCGGCGTCGCGAGGATGCGCGAATGCGGACCGTCGAACCATATTGCCATCGCAGCCCATGCGACGGCGGCGACCACGATCACCGACAGCATCAGCGTTGCGATCAAACGGATCGCGCGCAGCATCATCAGTGGATTCCGGCGTGCTCGTACAGGATGCGGCGGACTTCCTCGATCGTCTGCGGTGTCGCCTGCGTCGAATGCCCGGAACGCACGACCAGCTCCGACTCGACGCCGTCGATATGCGCGCTCTTGTACTCGACGACTCCGTCGTTGCCATCGTCAACCGGCCCGGTTCCCCTCACTGGAATGATCGAGTGCGCCTGGACGCCGGGCGCGATCGGTAGCGACGCCAATGTCTTGATGAAGGGATTCGACGCGTCCATGTTGTCGAGCGCGGTCGGAATCACGAACGGAGTTCCCATCATGCTGGACTCGCGGAGCTTGGAGAGCTGGATCGCCGATTTCGCAAGACCGCCTGGCAGGTTGATGAATTTGTTCCCGAACTTCACGATTGGATTGCTCGCCATGTAGCTGCCGCGATGCGGCGTCGCGATGAAAATCACCTCGTTGACGAAGGGCAGCGGTTTGACGAACAGCGCGCGGGCGACCAGATTGCGCGTCTCGGGATCGAGGTCCGCCTTATCAAACGGCACCTTCGTCAGATTGTTCCAGAAGCGATTGCCGCTATCGACGACCATCATTTTCGTCAGCAGCCCGCCTTGGCTATGCCCGATGACCACCATTTGATTGAGCGCGGGATCCTTGCCGTCGGGATCGACATCCTTGCGAACGGCTACCAGCGACTCGCGCAAACGCATCGCAGACAACGCGATCGGATTGCCGCTGTTATAGATGAAGAACCAGAGCTGATAGTGCGATGCGATCTTGGGATCGCCGAGCAGCTCGTTGGCCATCTCGGCCCATCGCGCGGGACTCGACGCCGTACCGTGAACGAATATCACCGGTATCATGTTCGGGTGGTACGGATGCAACATGAAAAGCCCGTTGAGGTCACCGGCTTTGGCGCCGAAGAAAGCGAAGTCTCCCTGCCGAAAGCCCGCGAGCTCGAAATCCCAAATCGGCGCGCCCTCAAGCTGATAGGCAAGCGCGGCGCTGGGATCCGACTCGAGCGGCACGCGATAAGAACCGACCTGTACGGCGTGCGTCCGGTCCTCGTCGTAAACTTCCACCGTGCCATGCAGTCGCCCGTTGCTCATCGCGAGGCGCGGATCGTCGAAACGCACGAAAGCCGTGACCGGCACTTTCGCAGTCACCGGTATCCATCGGCTCGCGGCTTTGCCCGGCGTCGGTTCGACTCGCGCCGAGAGCGCGGCGCCGATGCCGGCCTTGCGATAGGTATTGCGCAGCCCACGAACTTCCAGGTCCGAGAGCGATACGAACTTAGTCAGATGATTTCCGGCGTAGTTGAATCCAGAAGGGTCGACGCTCAAATCAAGCGCGCCAAAGGGCAGACTCAATCGACGCGCGCTTAGGTCAACTTCCTTTCCGTCCCTGGTCGCGAGTCCTAAAGCTATTCCACGATTGTAGAGATCGACCGCGAGCGTCAGACGCGGATCATAAGGCCCGGGCGCGTCCGCTGGATTCGGTGGGAACAGAAAGGCGTACGCGTAGGCAGCGGACGCGAGGTAATAGGATTGATTCCCCGAGTTCTCGGCATACGCAAATGAAAGCTCGGACAACGCGAACAGGCGATCGCGCTCGTCAGGTTTGCCGAGTCCTGAATTCAACTCAGCGAGCACCGATCGAGGATCGCTTTTGAAGCGCTCGGTAAGCGCCGATCGTTCCAGGATCTGCGTCGAGTAATCGCTCGGTTTGCCGGTGGACAGGATGTTCGCGTTGAGCTCGCGATGGGCCGCTTGCTCGTCGAGTCGCTTGACGCCGACGGGGGTGGCGCACCCGCTCGCCGACAGCACGATCAACGCGAGAATAGCTATGCTTGATGATCTTACGATTGAAGCGCGAATCAATGGAGTTCTCATCGCCCTTCATTCGGCGCGACTTCGGGACAGCCCCACTATGCACGATTTTGAGTTCTCCAGATAACACCGCCGGCGACCGATTTCGTAGTTTCGTTCGTTGTGGATTGGACATACTCGTGGGATGAACGGCGAACGAATCGCGGCCGCGATGCGCCAGTCTGCGATCCTGGCCGTCATCTGGGTCTGCACGCTGCTAGTGCTGATCGGCACTCTGACCAAGATGCCCGAGCAGTGGCATCGCCGCGATTTTTCGAACTACTACGAATCGGCGTGGGCGATGCGTCACGGAATCGATCCGTATTCCACTAATCTGACGCCCATCGGCGCGCAGCTAGGCCTCGAGACGAACTGGCTGGTTCACGCTTCCGAGACGCCGCCGTTTCTGCTTTGCTTCGAGCCTCTCACCCGGATGCGGCCGCGAGTCGCGTTCTGGATCTGGATCGCGATTAATTTCTCGGCGTTGGCGATCGCAATGTACCTGTTGCTGGTGCGTCGACCCGGCCTTCCCGGCCGCACTGCGTTGCTGCTGGCGGGGTTGATGCTGATGTCGGCGCCGGTGAATCTGAATTTTTACTGGGGACAATCTCAGCTCATAGTCCTGGCCCTGATGGTCGCGGCGATGCGCGCTATGGAACGCGATCGCGACGGCACTGCAGGACTGCTGATCGCGGCGGCAGCGCTTTTGCGCGCCTATCCGCTTCTGCTCGTCGGTTATTTTGTGATTCGGCGAAAACGGCGCGCGGTAAATTTCGCAATTGCGGGAATCGCTGCGGGAGGATTTGCGACGCTCGCAATTTTGGGTCTAGCGCAGACTCTCAGCTTCATTCACGGCGCGTTGTGGCTGACTGATTACAGAGTAGTGAACCGGGTGGACAATCTTTCGCTCGGACCGTTCGTGTCGCGGATGTTCTGGTCGATCACGGGTATCGCGCCGGGCTCATCGGCCGATTGGGTGAGACGCGCAGCCATAGGCGCCGCGGACGTACTAGTACTCGGACTGACTATTCGCACGACGCTGGCAGTTTCCGATCGCCGCGATCCCGACTGGAGAATCTACTCACTGTGGATCGCGACCGCAGTCATGCTGACGCCCGTCGGATGGCATCACTACCTGGTGCTACTGGCCATTCCATTCGTGCAAATGGTCGCATCGGCGACTGAGGATCGTTCAAGCCCGCGAGCGCTCTGGATGGCGGCGTTGGCCTACTTTCTCAGCGCGATTTCGCTCCGCGCTTTCAGCCGGTTCATGGTGCCACCCCCGACCGCCTTCCAACTCGACCTTCCATGGCTGGCGCGCGTGCTCGAAGAAACTAGCTTCGTCGCGTTGCTGACCGGATACATCGCAGCGTATTGGTTCGCGACCGACCAATTCCGGGTTCCAGCGACTGAAGTGGCACCGGCTTCAGCCGGTGATTTCCGGTTGCATGGGCAAGAAAACCACAGGCTAAAGCCTGTGCCACCAACCTCCATTGCGATCGTCTAGAGACCGAGCATTCGCCTCAGCTTCACTGCGCTGAAGCCCAGCATCGTCTCGTTGCCGACGCGAATTACCGGGACCGCGCGAAATCCCATGCTCGCAAGCTCATTTATCAGCGACGGATCCTGAGCGATACTTTTTTCGACGAAGCTGACGTTGTGCTGCTCGAGAAATTCTTTCGCCTGATGGCAGGCCGAGCATCCGGTGTTGGTATAAATTACGACTTCCATCTTGTCTCCATTATTTCCGACGCGGTGCGCGCACCGGCATGCATTCACCACCGCAAGCCTCGACCATTTTGCGCAGCGTCACCCGAAGCCTTTGCAGGCGGACGATTTCCTCGTTCATCTCGGCCAGTTTCACTTCCGCTTTTCTCGTCACCGGGCCGCATTCGTTGGTCGATTTGACACCCTCCGAAAGCAGCTCCCTGATTTCCTTCAGCGTGAATCCAAGCCGCTTCGCATCGCCGATAAAACGCAGTCGATCGAGCACGTCGTCCGAGTAATTCCTGTAGCCCGAGAAGTTTCGCCGCGGCGTCGCGATCAATCCCTGCCGCTCGTAGAAGCGGATAGCGTCTATGCTCACTCCCGCCGCATTAGCTACTCGGCCAATCGTCATCTGTACCTCACGATAGACCCTTGACTACAGTCCAGAGTCAAGCACGTCGATTAATTCGCGGGAATCGCGGTCACGTACTCGAAGTCGAGCGCCTGATGGTTGATTCCGCGTACAGGCGGCGCGATCCAGCTCGCGAACTGGCCGGGTGCGGTGATGGGCTTCATCAGCGACGCCACAAACTCGCGATCAGCCTGCGTCGGCAGCCATTCCGATTTGTGGCGCTCCCATTCCTCTTCGCTGACTATCTTCCCGTCCGGCGTGACCTTGACGCTCGCAAATTCGCCAATCGAGCGCCGAAACGCCCGATGCGGCAACTTGAGCTCGAAGCTCAGCCCAGCTTCACGAATAATCTTGTTCCATCGCGCTAGCGCCCGCTCGCAATCGGCAATGTAGGAGTCGCGAAGAGTCTCATTCAGCGCATTCAGCGCCGGCTGCTCAGTTTGAATGACTATTCCATTGACCGGCTTCAATACCGCGTAGCTACTCCCATTCAGTTGATGGTCGTCTTCTCGGTCGGTCTCTTTGAAGCGGCCCTTCAGACCCGCACTGTAGTAATTGGCGGCGTTAGTCGATAGCTCGGAACCGAACAGATCGAGCGACACTGAGTAATGGAAGTTTATATACTTTTGAATGATACTTAGATCAATGCCCCCATACTCACTGACTATATCAGTGTTATGCTCTTTCATCAGTTGGCAGGTGCGGTTGATAACGCGGCCGACACCCGACTCGCCGACGAACAGGTGATGCGCCTCTTCGGTCAGCATGAAGCGACAGGTGCGCGCGAGCGGATCGAATCCCGATTCGGCGAGGCTCGCGAGTTGATACTTGCCGTCGCGATCGGTGAAATGCGCGAACATGAAGTACGACAGCCAATCGGGCGTCTTCTCGTTGAACGCGCCGAGGATGCGCGGATTGTCCACGTTGCCCGACCGGCGCTGGAGCAGCGCCTCGGCCTCTTCGCGGCCGTCGCGCCCGAAGTATGCGTGCAGCAGATAAACCATCGCCCACAGATGCCGCCCTTCCTCGACGTTGACCTGGAACAGATTGCGCAGATCGTAGAGCGAAGGACAGGTCCGGCCAAGATGCCGCTGCTGTTCGACCGACGCAGGCTCAGTGTCGCCCTGCGTGACGATCAGCCGGCGCAGGACTCCGCGATGCTCGCCCGGGACCTCGCGCCAAACCTGCTCGCCCTTATGCTCACCGAACGGAATCCGGCGCTCAGCTTCAGGATCGGCGAGAAAAATTCCCCACCGGTAATCCGGCATCTTCACGTATCCGAAAGTTGCCCAGCCCTGCGCGTCAGTCGAAATCGCCGTCCGCAGATACACATCGCAACCCTGGAAATTTTCGGGGCCCATCTCGTTCCACCATTGCAGGAACCCCGGCTGCCACGCCTCGAGCGCGCGCTGCAGGCGGCGGTCGTCGGCGAGATTGACGTTGTTGGGAATTCGCTCGGAATAGTTGATCGTCATCAGACTCTCCTCGGATCGAATTCCGGCCGCGCTCCGGTGCCGTAAAGTTTCAGCGCACCTTTTTCTCCGACCGCGTTGGGCCGCTGAAAGATCCAGTTCTGCCACGCCGACAGACGGGCAAATATTTTCGACTCGAGCGTCTCCGGCCCGCCAAATCGCAACGACGCTTCCATTCCGGTCAACGCGTCCGACGAGAATGCAGCGCGTTCCTCGATCGCGATGCGAACTTCGTCGTCCCAATCGATATCGTCGGGCGTGAAGGTGACGAGGCCAAGTTCATCGGCCATCGACGCATCAAGCTGCTCGCCAATCTTCGCGCGCAACTCCTCGACGCGTTCCGGCTCGCCCTGAAATCTGCTCTCTAGTCGGGTCAAGCCGTTGCACATCGGCAAAGCGCCGAAATTCATTTCCGTCAAGCTGATGGTAGCAGGCATCGACTCGTCACCTTCCCGCAATCCGCGCAGCATGTACACGCGGTCCGACGCCAGCGTGAGTTCCAACAGGGTTCCGCAAAAGCATGACCCCGGCTCGATTAGCGCGAAGATCGATCGCGAGCTGACGTCGAGCCGCTTCAGCGTGCGTTTCAGGTACAACCGGACTTCGCGCACCAGCCAGTCGTCGGCGTGAGCAGTTAGAAACTCGTCGTGCGACTCCATCAGTGTCGAATCGCCACGAGTGCGGAATATCCACGTCCTCACAGTGTCCTCGTTGAAGCGCAGATGCAGGATCGCGTCTTCGAGTTCTCGCGCAATCGCCAACGGCCAGAAGTCCGCGCCGGCCGAGTGAGCCTCCTCGACGTTGCGCGGCGCCGGACTCCTTGGACCCTCGACAGTGAACGTTGCAGTGGAGTTTTCGCGATCGATGTCGATCGTCAGATGCGCGTACTTAACTCGTCGCTCTTCAATCTCGCGCGCGAGTCGGCCCAGCGATATCCCGCGCGCCTGCGCCGATCCATTTGCGCGCGCCGCGAACTCGAGCGCTCTTCGCGACGCCGACTCTAAAAGTTGCGATCGGGGAACGACCTCGTCCACCAGTTGCCAATCGAGGGCGCGCTTGCCCCTGACTCCTTCCTCCGTCGTGCAGAAAAAATCCGCCCGGTCGCGCCTGACGCGCCGCTTGTCGACCAGCCGCGTCAACCCGCCCGTGGCCGGCAGCACGCCGAGCAGCGCGACCTCCGGCAGCGAAACGCTGGTCGAGCCGTCGTCCGCCATCATTATATAGTCGGTCGCCAGCGCGAGTTCGTAACCACCGCCGGCACACGCTCCGCCAATAGCAGTCATGTAGTACTGCTCCGAGTTGAGCGTCGCGTCTTCGATCGCGTTGCGCGTCTCGTTGGTAAACTTGCAGAAATTCACTTTGAACGGATGGCTCGACAGGCCAAGCATCCTGATGTTCGCGCCCGCGCAGAACACGCGGTCCTTGCCCGACGTGACGATCACGCATTTTACTTCGGGATGCTCGAAGCGCAGCCGGTTCACCGCGTCGTTGAGCTCGATGTCGACTCCCAGGTCGTAGGAATTGAGCTTGAGCTCGTAGCCCGGCGCGAGGCCGCCGTTTTCGTCCACGTCCATTGCAAGAGTCGCGACCGGCCCGGCAAAATTCAAGCGCCAATGCCGATAGGCGGACGGCTCAGTTCGAAAATCGATCATCTGAAGTTCTCCCGCCCGGAACGAGCGTTCAGATTTAGTATAGACCGCAAGATACCCGCCGATTCAACAAGATTCATGCGACGCGCCTGAGCACGACCATCGCGTGCCCCGCGACATGCACCCGCTCTTCGAACAGATGCGATCGCGAGTCACTCAGCGTAGCTGGATCCGCTGTGTCGAGGACGATGGTCCATTTTCGTCCCCATTTTTTCGGCGGCAGTTTGAACTCCATCGGTTCGCGGTATGAGTTGAACATCAGAAAGAAACTGTCATCGGTGATTCGCGCGCCGGTGCTATCGTGTTCGGTGATCGCGTTTCCATTCAGGAAAGATCCGAGCGTCTTCGCGTAGCCCACGTTCCAGTCGCCGGCGCTCATCTCGGCGCCGTCGGGCCGGAACCATTCGAGATCCTTCAGCCGGTTGCGCTTGAGCGGGACGCCGGTGAACCATCCCCGGCGCCGGAAGATCGGATGCTTGCGACGGAGCTCGATCAGCCGCCGCGTAAAATCGATCAGCGCCTGGTCAGCGTTCTGCCAATCGATCCATGAAATCGGATTGTCCTGGCAGTAGGCATTGTTGTTGCCGCGTTGCGTGCGGCCGAGCTCATCGCCGTGGAGGATCATCGGCACGCCCTGCGACAGTATCAGGGTTGCCAGGAAGTTGCGTTTTTGTTGCCCGCGGATCGTACGAATTGCAGGATCGTCGGTCGGCCCTTCGACGCCACAATTCCACGATCGACCATTGTCGTCGCCGTCGCGATTATCTTCGCCGTTCGCCTCGTTGTGCTTCTGGTTGTACGAAACCAGGTCGGTGAGCGTGAAACCGTCGTGTGCGGTGACAAAGTTGATGCTCGCGAGTGGCGGCCGGCCGCCGGCACGATACAGATCCGAGCTGCCGGTGACGCGCGACGCAAACTCGCCCATCGAATCGTCCGCGCCGCGCCAGAAATCGCGCACCCCATCGCGATACTTGCCGTTCCACTCTTTCCAGTTGACCGGAAAATTCCCGACGCGATAGCCGCCCTCGCCGACATCCCACGGCTCCGCGATCAGCTTGGCCGTCGATAGCATCGGGTCCTGCGTGATCGCCGCGAAAAACGGGCTGGCTCCGAATTCACCTCGAGGACCGCGCGCCAGCGTGGTTGCCAGGTCGAAGCGAAAACCGTCCACGTGCATCTCGACCAACCAGTAGCGCAGGCTGTCCATCACCATTTGGAGGACTCGCGAATGCGACATGTTCAGCGTATTTCCGGTGCCGGTGAAATCCTCGCATCGACCGCTGCCGTCGGGCCGCAACCGGTAGTAACAGGCATTGTCGATCCCGCGAAAGCACATCGTCGGCCCAGTCTCGTCCCCTTCACCTGTATGGTTGTAAACGACGTCGAGGATCACCTCGATCCCCGCCTGGTGAAACGCCTTCACCATCGACTTGAATTCCGTCACGCAACCGCCGGGCGCATTGCCGGTTGCGAAGCGCACGTCCGCCGCGAAATATCCGATCGAGTTGTATCCCCAATAGTTAGTCAGCCCGAGTTTCTCCAGGCGATGCTCCGGCGCGGTCTGATGCACCGGCATCAATTCGATCGCATTGACCCCGAGCGAGCTCAAATGCTTGATCACCGCCGGCGACGCGAGCCCCGCATATTTGCCGCGAGTCCGCCGCAGCACTTCCGGATGCGTCGCCGTCATCCCCTTCACGTGCGCCTCGTAAATAACGAGATCCTGCGACGCAATTGCAGGCTTGCGATCGTCCTCCCAGTCGTACGCCGAATCGACCACCACGCACTTGGGCATCGCGGGCGCACTGTCACGCATGTCCAGCAAAGGCGCGGTGCCGGTGGTGATTGAACGATAACCCATCATCGTTTCATGCCATCGAGGCATCCGATCGAGCGCTCGCGCATACGGATCGATCAGCAGCTTGGCGGAGTTGAAGCGATGCCCCGCGGGAGGATCGTAGGGACCACTCATGCGATACCCATAGCGCTGACCGGCACGAACCCCGGGAACGTAGGTATGCCAGATGTGTTCGGTGCGCTCGCTCATCCGGATTCGCGCGACCTCTTCGTTGCCGTCCGCGCCGCCAAACAGGCATAGCGTCGCGCCGGTCGCGTGCTCGGAAAATATCGAAAAGTTCACCCCCGCGCGGCCGTAGGTTGCGCCAAGTGGATACTGAATGCCGGGCAGAGCTAGGAATTTGGATTTCGGCATCTGACCGTGTCACTAATGGCAAGCGGCAATGGTAGTGGCAACCGTTGCGTCCGCACCTCCGGTTCCCCTCTCCAGAAGGGAGAGGGGCTAGGGGTGAGGTTGATAGCGCGCTACTATCGAGGCGTTGCACAAATGCAAATCGTCGATTTCTATTTTGATTTCTCCAGCACCAATAGCTACTTCGCCGCGTTCATGCTGCCGGAGATTTGCGCCCGTAATGACGCGCGCGTGAACTGGAAGCCGACGCATTTCGCCGCGCTGTTCCGCGGTACCGGCTTCGACGTGATGGCGATGACGCCCCGGAAGGCGCGCTACCTGTGGCGCGATCATGCGCGCTATGCCGAAGCGACCGGGTTGCCGTTCAGAAAGCCGAGCCGCTTTCCGATCAAGACGGCGTCCGCACTGCGCGCGGTTCTGGCTGCCGGTCATGCCGCTGAGACCGATGATAGCGGCGATTCGCGTGAGCATGCTCACCGCGCGATCTCGCAGGCAATCATGCGCGCGTACTGGGAACGCGACGAGGATATCAGCGCCCACGACGTGCTCGCCTCGATTGCGACGAGCGCCGGTTTCGACGGTGCCGCGCTCATCGACATCGCCAACGCAAAGCCCACGCGCGACGAGCTCGCAGCTTTGACCGAGGATGCAGTCGCTCGCGGGGTTTTCGGCGCTCCCACTTTTTTCGTCGGCGACGAGATGTTCTGGGGCAAGGACCGTCTGGACTTCGTCGAGGGTCTGCTCAAGCGTCCGCGATAACTGCTCCAGTTTCAGGCAAACGCCTTTTTTCGCGCTCAATTTTGTAAGAAATTACAAGAGGCGGACCGCGGTTTTGACCATCAAAGCGGCACCAGACACGTACCTACAATCGGTAGCGGGAGACTTGACACATTGTAGGTAACCTTAAACAATAGCGTCCATGTTCAGCGTCGAGAATCGCAATTTTGCGCAGTAAGACGCATAGCATCACAATGAGTCGTGCAAAGCGATGCGAGATGATGGAGAACCGGCTGCGATGAATATTACGCTCCAGGCTTGAACGCCGGGGCCGATCTGGATTTGCTCGCGAGGGGAGAAAACTGATGACTTCGATGACGCCGGATTGGACCACGGCAGCATCGGATTACGCGTCGGTGCCGCAACCGATGCGCACCAAAGAGAGCTGTAGCCAGCCCCCACTTTCGGCTGTTGCGGCCTCAGTGTTTTGTTCAGAAATGCCCATATTGCGTTGCAGTAACGCCCAATCGCCAAATGCTCCTGTCTATAGATAGTATGCCGGGTAATTGCGGCGCCTATCGGTGGTATGGCATACGACTTGCTAAATTACGCCCGACGCTGATGAATATTGAAAAACATTGCATGTCACCGAATAGTATAAGGCGCGCGCGGCGCTGGACCTTCGCATCAGCAGTAACTCTATGAGCGCAGCCTTTACCTTATCGCCAGCGATGGCGAAGCGAACCCCCCCGCGAGAGCCGGACGCGCTGGCAGCTCGTGAAGTCGATCGTCTCGTTTCCAAGCTACTGGGCGAAATCAAGGTCCCGTTCGGCTCGATCGGGACTCGAGTCCTCACTCAGCTCGCTGACCTGAAAAGGATCCTCTCGACCGAGTACGCGGACGCGCCCGCGCTTCCGCAGAAGCCCCTGCTCAAGGAATTGGCACAGGTCGTCGAGAAGGACATCAAGCAGCACATCCCGACTTACGGCAGCCTGTCGGATCTTGGCAACCCGCAATTACGCAGCCACCTGAACAAGTTGTTCGGCCCCCGTGAACTCGAATTGCGCGCCGAGCGATATACCTCCGGGGCGGGTCTTTCGCTACGCGGATTTTACTGCCGCGCCGACGTCGGCGACAAAAGCAAGTTCGTAATCTTCGTCAACACCGCGCATCATCCGGGCGCAGTCGGCGCGACACTCGGCCATGAACTCGGCCATTTCATTTATGGCTCGCTGGTGGGAGAGAAAGCCGCCCACACCGCCTTCATGGAAGGTGCGTTCGCGAATCACCTGGTGGAAGAGGACGAGCTATTCGCCGACAGCCTGGTCGCGCTCGCCGCATACAGCCCGGAGCTCATTAAAAAGATCGGCGACGTCACGAATCTCAAGCGTGGTTCTTCGGACCGTCTATTTAACAGCATCAAGGGTGCGTATGACATGATGGGTCGCGGCCATGGCCTCGATCTGACCAAGAGCGAGACCTCGGCAGCGTGGCGCGTCCGCTACCTCACCTCGATGGCGCATTTTTTCAAGCTGCGTTGCGCGCTCTACAAATCCGCCGGCGTCTGAGCCTCAACTAAAGAGGGACAAAACGGCCGCCCGCCGACGGGCGGCTTCGTTTTTTCTGCCTTGGCCGAACAGTTGCTTGAGGCAAAGAGAGCCGGGATTCTTCGCTGCGCTCTGAATGACACAAGCACAGAACCCGAGAGCAAAGTAGTGCGCTGCGCGCAACTTTGCGATTTGATACCGGGTGCAGGGGTCACCCCTGCCCAGGAAGTCTGAAACCACGGTGGTTTCAGTCTAAAATAAAATGGATTTATTGTCCGGCGCGAAACGCGCCGGACAATGTTCCATCACAGCGCCGCAAACATCGCATTGAACAGCGCCGACGCCCGCCCATCGATTAGCGCATCCGACCCCATCTGATTCATCGTGTATCCAAACCCTACGCGCGCATCCGGATCGGCAAATCCGATCGAGCCGCCCGCCCCCGGATGCCCAAACGTGCGTGGATTCGGTCCCACCGGCGCGTTCGCCTGATTGAGCGCAAATCCGAGTCCCCATCGCGACGTGACGCCCAGGATTAGATCGGGTCCGTTGGCCTGCTCAGTATGCGCCCGCTTGATACTCGCCGGCGTCAGCACGCGATAACCGTTCAGCTCGCCGCCGGTCGCGAGCGCGCCATACAACGTCGCCAGCGCGCGCGCATTCGTGTGTCCATTCGCGGCGGGAACTTCGGCGCCGCGCCACGCCCGGCTGTTGGTCAATGCGGGATCGACGACCGGCACCGGATTCGCGATGGCCTTGAACATCATCGACTCCGGATCGACGCTCATCCTCGCGAGCTGATCGGGCTGGTCTGGCGGCGGCGCCGGCGCGGCGATGATCTCGGCAATTCGCGGATCGAAACTCGCATCCACCCCGATATGCACATCGAGCTTGAGCGGCCCCGCGATTTCCTCGCGCAGATAAGTGCTTGGCGTCTTGCCCGTGATACGCCGAATCACCTCGCCGACCAGGTATCCGAACGTGATCGCATGATAGCCGTGCGCGGTCCCCGGCACCCACCACGGCTCCTGCGCCGCGAGCGCCGCGCACATGACAGGCCAGTTGGTGTACGAGTCGGGCGGCAACTGCTTCCGCACAGCAGGCAGTCCCGCGCGATGACTCAGCAAATAATTTACCGGAATCTTATCCTTCCCCGCCTGCGCAAACTCGGGCCAGTACTTAGCCACGGGCGCATCAAGGTCGAGCTTCCCCTGGTCGACCAGCCGATGCGCACAGATCGACGTAATCCCCTTGGTAGTCGACCAGACATTGACGAGAGTATCGCGCGTCCAGGGCCTGGTCTTAGCCTTATCGGCATAGCCTCCCCAAAGATCAAAGACGGTCTTGCCATCGACCACCGCCACAACGGAAGCGCCAACCTCGATCCCATTCTCAAAGCTATCCGCAAAGATTTCTTTGACGCGCTGAAACCGAGGCTCGCAAGTGCCTTCGATCTTTACCGACATCTTCCTTTCTCCTGGTCTCACAATCGACTCACCGCATAGCATGCAATGTTGATCGGCTCCAAGTCGCGGCCAGATGTACATCTTCGCCCGCCCGGCGCTCCTTGGTACTGCTGTTCGGCTAAGACGACTCTTTCTGGTAGTTTTGTAAACCTACTGATCTTGTTGCGAGGGTTGTGCCGAAAAACGACATGGCGGTCGACATGGTGCTGCAACGGATTCGGCGCACCATCGCGTTGGCGGCGGTGATGGTGACGACGTTTATCTATGCGGGGCCGTGCCAATCTCAGGCGTACCCTGCGGCCGCTCAGAAAACCAAATCCGAGGGCCTGTGGGTTATCAATTCCAATTTCCTCGATGAGTTCCAGGGAGGATCGCTACAAAAAAGCGGGGATCCCAGGGAAACGTTTGGGCTGACTTCAGACGACGGCTCGAGCATTCCAAATCTGACATTCGATCATGCGGATAACCTGTGGGTGATTTTCGGCACCGGTGTTGGCGAACTCGCCCGCAACGAACTGAGCACCAGCAAACGACGGTTCCGCTTCCACGTCCAGCTTTCATTTCTAGCGACTGGCGAGGCGGACCCATATATATTTCCATCAACCCTGGCATTCGATCCCGCCGGCGATCTGTGGTTAGCAGGTACTGCTCCCGAGAGCACACTGATCGAGTTCACACCCGATCAATTGGCAACAAGCGGAAATCCGACTCCCGCATCGACGATAAATTTCCCCGGCGATTCTGGAATCGGGTCTCGTTCAATTCTATTTGATTCCGCGGGCGACCTGTGGCTTTCCTTTCAATACTCGGTGTCCGACAATTCGGTCGCGGTAATCGAGTACACGCCGGCGCAAATTGCAGAAATGCAGACGGGCTCATCGCCAACCCCAACTCTCACCGTTAAGGCTGGACCCCTCTCCGAGGGGCTTTCCGCATTTACGTTTGACAGGTCTGGTAATCTCTGGATATTGGTCCCAACCACGGAAAGCGGTGCAAACCTCGTTTACGGGGGATTGGTAGAGATGTTCAATGTTGCGGGGAAGACCGGCACACTCTCGCAACCCGATATAGTGATATCGCCAGCCGGTATATCTTCGACCAATCAGAGCATGGATCGACCCAATGGACTCGCGTTCGATGATCAAGGAGGCCTGTGGGTATCCAGCGATATTTCAGCTGGGCGTTACGACACGGGTTTCATCGTCAGATATGCGCCCAATCAGCTCACAACGAGCGGCAGTCCGGTTCCGCGGATCGTGCTGACAGCCAATCACAAAGGATCCAACTTGGATTATCCGTCACCGATAATCTTTGGACCGACAGTCAATTAGTTTTTCTCTCAGATCACGGCTCTTCTCGGCCTCGAATCATAGACCCTGAACTTTTAGGCCTGATCTTGCCGCTCCCAACGTGCTAAGCCATCGATATGGACAGCACTCTGATCACGATACTTTCATCATCGCTACCCATGACTCAGCTTCGGACAAAATCCCCTTCCGAAAAACTAATTTTGACGGAACGAAGCTACCCTTGGTGGTATTCCGGCCCCATCACCACTACAGGCAGTATAGATTGCCCTTTTCGGCTCCTGCCGATGCCTACAATCAGCCGCAATTCCAATCAGAAGCGCCAGCCAATATACTGCCGGGCGCATAAGCGAATGCCTTCCTCTACCACTTTTGCCCGCGTTAGTCGGGTTGCCAGCCGAATGTACGGACGGCTCTTTTCGGCCAATCCTTATCCGCTCTACAAATTCCTGCGCACGCGCTATCCGCTGCTACGGACGCCGATTGGGTTCTGGATTTCGACTCGCTATGCCGATTGTCATAGCGTTCTGCGCGACAAGCGCTTTCTCGCGTTCGATCTCAATGCGCTCGACGCCTTTCCGCCGGACGACGGGCTGAAGTCGATGCGCGAGGCGCTCCAGCATGCGATCGTTTTCCGCAATCCTCCCGACCACACCCGCTTGCGCCGGCTGATGACGACTTTTTTCTCGCCTGGCGTCGTGAACGGATTGCAACCTCGAATCCAGAAGATCGTCGACTACCTGCTCGATGCGGTCGAGGCGCGCGGCTCGATGGATTTGATCAAGGACGTCGCGTTTCCGTTTCCGATCGACGTGCTCGCCGAGGTGATGGGCGCCGACGACGCCGACAAGCCGATGTTCCGCGACTGGATGCGCACGCTCGGCGTCCCGCTCGATCCCGTCATCAGCGCAAACGACCCGGGCGTCGAGGTGCGACAGGCAATCGCCGACGTGCGCCGCTACTTCTCGGATCTCGCCGCCGATCGCCGCAAACATCCGCGCGAGGATCTGATCAGCATCATGGTGGCGGCCGAGGGCCGCGGCGACCTCCAGACCGAGGAGGAGCTGGTCTTTAGCGCGATGTTCACCCTGCTAGCCGGCCACGAAACCACGATGAACATGATCGGCAACGGGATGCTCGCGCTGTTCCGCAATCCCGACGCGATGGCGCGCCTGAAATCCGATCCTTCATTGATAGAGTCAGCGCTCGACGAGTTCCTGCGCTTCGACAGCCCAGTGCAGGTGACATTCCGCACCGCGAGCGAAGACATCGAACTCGCCGGCCGCACAGTTCCCCGTGGCGAGCATGTCGTGGTTTTTTTAGGCGCGGCAAATCGGGATCCTGCTCGATTCACAAATCCCGACCAGCTCGACATCACGCGCCGGGACAACGTGCACCTGTCGTTCGCCGCGGGACCTCATCGATGCATCGGCGAGGTGCTGGCCAAGGTCGAGGGCCGCATCGCATTCGAAACGATTCTCCGCCGGATGCCGAACCTCGCGCTCGCCAACCCGCTTCCAAAGTGGCGTCCCGCAATGAGCCTGCGCGGCCTCCAATCTCTACCGCTGACCTTCTAACGCAAGGAAGTTATTCCACATTTCTCCCGAAAGGATACGCGGAACCTGACCCCTTCCCTCGACAAGGAAAGGGGGCACAGACTGAGAGCTCCGAAGGCACCGTGTCGATGCGCGGCTCCCTGATATCGAGGTCCATCTTCGCGTGATGGGAAATCAAGTCTTGGCGGGATCGAGGAGCTCGAGCAGGTTCAGGGTGATGCGGAGAGTCAGGCCCCAGATTGTCTGGCCGCCGTAGAGGATTGCGGGGAATTTTGAAGTGCGGGTGGCGGGGCCTTCGCTCTTCCATTCGTAGTCGCCGCGGAACTTTGGATCGCGCAACGCGCTCAACGGCACGTCGAAGATTTGGGCGACTTCCGAGAGTTGCGGTTTGAGCTGCGTGTCGGACGGGATGACGCCCACGAATGGCGCGACGACAATTCCGCTGGTGGTCGTTTGCATCGTGGCGAAGGCGCCGATCACTTCGACGGTCGAAGGATGGATGCCGACTTCTTCGTGCGCCTCGCGCAGAGCGGCGTCGAGCAGGGTGGCGTCGACCGCATCGACGCGTCCGCCCGGGAACGCGACCTGTCCGCGATGGCTGGCGACGTGATCGGATCGGCGGATGTAGACGATGTGGAGCTCGCCGTTGCGCTCGAACAGCGGTATCAGCACCGCGGCGGCGTTCGACTTGTTGGCCAACGCCTCGCGCGGCGGCGGAGTGACGGTGGAAAGCTTCCTTCGGATGATTTCGACCTGGGGATTTAACGAGGAGGCGTCACTCATCGCTACAGATAATCGCGCGCGACGCACCGGTTGCAAGCGCGCGGCCGGATTTCAATGTGACAGACGCGTAAGCTAACCTCATTTCCGTTACTAAACAGCGAATTCATACGATGCGATATTTGATTGGCAGGTACCACGAGATCGCGCTCAAAGGGCGTAATCAGTGGCGTTTCGTCGATCAGGTCAAACAAAATCTGCGCGATATCTTCGCCGACTACCGGCTCGGCAATATGCGCAGCGTCGGGCCGCGCCTGCTGGTGCCGCTACCCGACGAGCTGAGCGACGAAATCGCCGCCGAGCGCGCGGCGCTGATTTTCGGATTGCAGAATTTCTCGCTCAGCTACTCGACGCCGCGCGATATCGAATCGATCTCGCGCGAGGCAATCAAGCGCGCGACCGGGAGCAAGGCGCGCACCTTCGCGGTGCGGACCAAGCGCGAGGACAAGCGCTTCGCGATGAACTCGGTCGAGATCGATCGCGCGGTCGGCGGCGAAGTGCAGGAGGCGCTCGGCTTCGAAGTCGATCTGAGCGCACCCGAGCTGACGATCTCGATCGAGATAATGAATGACGCTGCGTACGTGTCGGCCGGCAAGATGCCGGGAGCGGGCGGATTGCCGGTGGGAGTAACAGGGCGCGGGATGGCGCTGCTGTCGGGCGGGATCGACTCTCCGGTCGCGGCATATCGCATGATGCGTCGTGGGCTCAGGCTCGACTTCGTACATTTTCATGCACATCCTCTCGTGTCCGCCGCGAGCCGGGAGAAGGCTGCCGAGCTTGCGGCGCATCTTACGCGATGGCAGGTGAGATCGACGCTGATGCTGGTGCCGTTCGGAAATTTGCAGCGCGAGATCGTCGCGAACACTTTGCGTCCGCTGCGTGTGATACTTTACCGGCGCTTCATGCTGCGGATCGCGAGCGCGCTCGCGGAACGTTCGCAGGCTACCGTGCTGGTGACAGGCGAGAGCCTGGGGCAGGTCGCGTCGCAGACGCTGGAAAACATGGCGGTGATAGAGAAGGCGGCGGCGTTCCCGGTCATGCGGCCTCTTGTGGGGATGGACAAGAACGAGATCATCGAACAGGCGCGCCGACTGCATACGTTCGAGACGTCGATATTGCCTGACGAGGATTGTTGCACGCTGTTCGTGCCGGCGCATCCGGAGACGCGGGCGCGAATCGAGGAAGTCGAGGCGGCCGAATCGCGCTTCGACATCCCGCGGATGATCGACGCCGCGGTGCGTGCCACCGAGGTCAAACGTTTCTGGTTTCCGCCGCGAGCTACGAAATTCACTACGGCCAGAGCGTCAGAAACGCAGTATTGATTGCCAGGGTGATCAGAGTAATCGGTACGCCGACGCGCAGGTAGTCGAAAAAAGTTAGGTTGATCTTTCGCAGCCGGGCTTGCTCGATCACGATCAGGTTGGCGATCGATCCGACGACTGTAAGATTTCCCGCGTAGGTGCTCGCGCTGGCTATCAGCAACGCAACTGCGCGGCTGCCGCCGAGCATCGAGTAGAGCGGACGGAAGAGCAGCACGGCGGGCACGTTGCTGACGATGTTGGAGAGGATCGCGACGACGGCGGTCAGCGTTAACGGATGCGTCAAGCGCTGGACGCCTATCAGGTTCACGACCTCGGTCTGGAAACCGGTCGTCTCGAAGCCGGCGACGACGATGAAGAGGCCGGTGAACATCGCGAGCATCGTCCAGTCGATCAGTCGATACACGCGAGCGGGTTTGATTCGTCGTGTGAAGAGGAGAATCACGCCGGCGCTCATCGCGACCAGGTGGGTCGGGTAGCCGGCGATGAACATCGCCAATGCGCCGAGCGTGACGATTGACGATTTGAACATCAGCGGACGGTTCACTCGAATCATGCGCGGTGCGGTGTCGGCAGGGGCGCGCGTCGCGGTGAGCGAGCGCCGGTAGACCGCGGCAATCACAATGTAGTCGGCGACGAGACCGAGGATGGCGGCGGGGGCGAGGTGAATCGCGAAGCTCGAATAGCTCAGATGCGCGAAGCCGGCGACGATCATGTTCTGGGGATTGCCGGTAACCGTCGCGGCGCTGCCGATGTTGCTGGCGGTCGCGAGTCCAAGCAGGAGCGGAATCGGATCGAGGTCCGCAATCTTGGCTGCGTCGATTATCATCGGTGTCAGTGCGAGGCATACGACGTCGTTTATGAAAAACGCGGCGAGAATGCCGGAGGCGGCGACGGTCATCGCGAGCATCCCGAATCCCGACTGCGCGCGGCTCAGCATCGCGCGCGCGAAAAACGCGAACGCTCCCGAGAGCCGCAAGTTCGCCACGACGATCATCATTCCGAGCAACAGCGCAATCGTGTGGAAATCGATAGCGTGCTCGGCTGCGGATTCGCTGAGCGCACCCGACACCACCATCGCGACCGCACCGGCCAACGCCGCGCCGGTGCGATCGATGCGCGCCCACGGGATTTCGCCGAGCGCGATCACGGCGTAGGTCAGGATAAATATGATGAGTGTCAGGAGGTGGGAGGGAAGCATCGCAGGCTATTCAGGACGGCGGGGTTTGGCAGTACCGGCGTGAGAGGTATAGTCCGAGCATATCGATATGGAAATTCCACTCAAGGTTGCCGAACTCGATCACGTCGTGCTGCGATGCCGCGATCAGGAGCGCGCCTACGACTTCTACACGCGCGTCCTGGGCCTTAGCGAGGAGCGGCGTATCGCGCAAATTGGGCTGATCCAGTTGCGTGCAGGCCGCAGCATGATCGACCTGGTTCCGGCGAGCGGTCCGCGGTCGAGGCGGGACTCAACCTCGATCACGTATGCATCGGGGTCGAGGCCAGCGACATGAACGAGGTCGTGCGCTATCTTGGCGAATTGTCGGTCGTAGTGATGGGCGAGCTGGCGATGCGTTATGGGGCGCATGGCGCGGGGCTTTCGATCTACGTGCGCGATCCCGAGGGCAATGTCGTCGAGCTCAAGCAGATGCCGGCCGCGCCGTAAACGGCGAGTCGGTGGCCGGTCGCATAGCGCGCCTTTTTTCTGATAAGCAGGACTGTCGCCTTTCAGATGTGAGCCAACGGGCTGACTTTGAGCCGACTTGTTTTTGACGGACGTGACATTACAATCGAACCGTTTGCGGTTCGCGTGAAGAGGAAAACTCGACGATGAGGATAATCAGGATTCAAGCCAAAAGCGCGATGCTTGCGGCTGTAGCGGTTTGCGCGTTTCTGGTGACGGGATGCGGAGGGCACTCGCCCCAGAACGCGGCAAATGACTATCTGAGCAATCTGAAACTTTACAACTATCCGGCAACCTACCAGGCGCTGTCGCATCAGGACCAGGTCGATCGCAATATGGATCAGTTCCTGACCGAAATCCCGATGGCGCCCGATGTCAGCAGGGACTGGTTCAAGGGAATTCTGCGGACTTACGACTACAAGGTCGGCGACGCGAAAATTGATGGCGACAAGGCAGTAGTGACGGTCACCGTGACGCGACCCGATCTCGCGCTCTGGGAGCGGACGGTAGACGCAGGACTTAGCGGCGATCAGACTCCTGATGCGATCGCGCAAAAAAACCTGACCGAAAATACCTATCCCAAAGTCACCTACGACGATGACATGGTGATGGTGCAACAGGGCGGCGAATGGCGGTTGCTGGTCGACTTCCCGTTCAAGGAAAATATCCTCAAGGAACACAAGGACGCCGTCGACCTCTACCACAAGCACGACTACGACAAGGCGATCGCCGCATACCAGAAAATTCTCGACGAGCTGGATAAAGAGCAGGCGACCAGCAACGCGGGGCTCAAGTACCAGTATGGACGCGAGCTGGCGGATATCCAGAACGCGCAGAAGCAGCAGCCGGACGCGCAGGCGTACATTCCGAAAATCGTGCTGAGCGATGTGGACATGAAGATGTCGGCGTCGCGAGTGCCGGGAATTTTCGGCAAGATGACGAACAGCGGCGACAAGGCGATCGACGAAGTTGAGTTCACCGTCACCTATTACGAGGGCAAAGGGAAAAACAAGAAGGCGGTTTTTACCGAGGTGCACTCGCCGATCGCGACGCCGCTCGAGTTCACCAACTTCGGGCGTCCGGTGCGGCCGTTCGTGCCGGGCGAGACGCGCGACTTTGGGTTCCGCCTGACGGCGGCGCCCGAAGTGCAACAAAAGGCGACGCCAGACCTTACCGTCACGT
>NZ_JBAUYR010000084.1:0-56637 GCF_049584895.1 Binatus sp. (SeqCode) | reverse complement strand
GACAAGGTAACGCATCGAGTAAGAATCATACTTGGCTAATCAGTCAATCGCAGCGGGCTTTTATCGGGACTGCGCCCGCTTGATCAGCCGCGAGAGGGCGCGCACGCTCTCGAAATTTTCCGGCACGACTTCCTCGTCGCGGATCTCGATTCCGAAAGTCTCCTCGCAGAACGCCACTGTATTGATGACTGCCTGCGAGTCGAGCAGGCCACGATGGAACAGCGAGTCGCCCGGTTTGAGATTGCGGACCTTCCGCGCAGAGGGCAGCTGAAGCAGAAATTCGCGAATGATGTTTTCGACGCTGGTAGTGGGCATCACGCGCTCTCGCGCAGACTACGACGATCGACTTTGCCGTTGCTCATCAACGGCAGGCTCGCGCGAAATACTATCGCTTCGGGCACCATGTAGGAGGAGAGCTCCGCCGCGCAATGACTGCGCAGAGTTTGTTCGTCGGCGGCCGAACCGTCCTTCAACACCACTATCGCTTTCAGCCGATTGCCGGTCTCTGGATCGGGGACGGCGATCACCGCCGCTGCCTGAACCGCAGGATGACGACAGAGTGCAATTTCGATCTCCGGAGTTTCAACCCGGTGGCCCCGCACCTTTATCTGTTGATCGGCGCGGCCGAGCAGTTCGAGCGTTCCATCCGCACGCTGGCGCACGATATCTCCAGTGCGACATGCGAGCACACTGTCATCGGGGCTTAGCGTGACGGTGCGCATGAACTCTGCGGTCATCTCGGGAAGTCCGTAGTAACCAAGCATCAGGCACGGGCCGGCGATCCACAGCTCTCCGATCGCACCGACAGCGACGGGATGTTCATTTTCGTCGAGCACCAACAGGCGAGTATCGGCCGAAACCTTGCCGATGGTGCGAGTATCAATCTCTTTAGGCGGAAATTTCACTTCGTGCACCGAGCGAAGCTTCGCCTCAGTGCGGCCGTACATGATTACGAAACGAACGTGAGGCAAAAGGCGCATCAGTTCGTTGAGTCGCTGGGCCGGCAGGTGTTCGCCTCCTACCACGATAGTTCGGAGCGCGGTGAAGTCGAGCCCGCTGAGATTGCCGCGGTTCAGCAGCATCTGGAGCACACTCGCGACTACATACATAAGGGTGATGCGCTGATCGCTCCAGCTTTTCGCGACCGCGGCCGGGAAAGGCGCCAGTTGTGGCGGGACTGGATATACGGTTGCACCCGCGCGAGCGCCGCCGAAGATCTCGAACGTCGACATCGCGCTACTTAGCGGAGTGCAGCCCGGGATGCGGTCCTCGATCGAAAGCCCGAAGGCAGTTACCGTCCACTCCGCCTGGCCGACCAGAGCGCGATGCGAAATCGCCACTCCCTTGGGCGCCCCGCCGGAACCCGAAGTGTACTGCACAAGAGCGAGGGCGTTGTCGTAGATGTGTACCGGCGCCGGATCCGCACTCTCGGCCTCGACCTCGTTCCATCTCAGAGAGGACCACAACGCGCCGCGAACCGGACCAGCGCCATCGCCGGAATAGAAAACCGCGCGCATCGGAGCACCGGCGCTGAATTCATCGTGCAAATCATCGGCGCGGTCCATTGCGGTGACCAGAGCGCGGATCTCGCAATCACGCGCGATGGTTGCAAGGCGTGACACTGGAGCGCTCGGGTCAATTGGCACGAAGGCCGCGCCAGCCTTGAGGATGCCCCAGATAGAAGCGATCGCCTCGAGCGACTTTGGCATCCACATACCCACCCGATCTCCGATGCGGACTCCCTGGCGGATCAGCGCGTTAGCGATCCGGTTGGCGCTCGCGTCGAGCTCGGCATAAGTGAGAACCTGATCGTCCATCGACAGCGCCGGGTGCGCGGCGTGACGCGATGCCGCCGCGTAGAGAAAAGACGGCAGCGTTGGCATCGACCTAGGAATCCTGGGCGCTCGGCTGAAGCGGCTCGCGCAGTTCCGCGCGCTCACTTCGCGCGGGATGAAACTCGCGCAGCCATGATATCGCACGCTCGATGACCGCGGTCTCGCCCTCAGTATTATGAATGCGACCCGGCCAGATCTCGATTTCGAGCCGCGTGCGCGTTTCGCGGTCGAGCTGCGAGAATAGAACCTCCTCGGCCACGGCGAACTCCGCTCGCAGCCGGTCCTGTTCTGCGTAGAGAAAGAGCGCGCGGGCATGCGATCGCACGAGCGCCCTGAAGGGAATCTTGAAACTGTTCAGAATCTTTGGGGCACGCGCGCTCCTGACCTTCGATCGCAGATGCAATGCCGCAGTGCGCACGCGGTTGGTCGCGTACGATCCGCCAAGCTTCTCCTCCAGCACAGTTGCAGTGGCAAAGAAGATGCCGGAAATCGAGTCGGCCTCATCTTTGAACGAATCGAGCGCGGTCAGCGCGTCGTAACAGTAGCCGGCCAGGAGAAATTGCTTCTGCCCGTGCGCTTCACGCAGGTGACGAATCGCGGCGACCACGTCTTCGCCGGGCGGCTCAGTGCGGCTTGGCCGCTCAACTTCGCCGGCGCTCTCGCCGCGGCCTCGCAGGTCGAATCTCAGTACTGCGAATCCCTCGGCGGCAAGGATTCGTGCGGCGAGTACCAGATGGCGGCGAAGTCCTGAACGTGGGCGGCCCGGGAACACGATGCAGTCTCGCGCAGGTGGCGCGTCGGGAGCAGGCGGCGTGAAGATCCCGTGCAGTGCGCCCTTCGGGCCAGTGAACACTACAGGTTGCTCGTCGCGCGCGCGGCTTAGCGTGGCGGGAGTTTCACGCCAGTTCATCGAGCCAGTCCCCCGTCTGTCGTGCGATTTCTTCCGGCGCCCACCAGGGATCGGTTCCGTCCGTCCCGCGATGTAGAAGTGCACGCACGCTTACGCCGCGCCCGACGAGAGTCTCACGCAACTGGTTATGCGGGCGCGAGAGCCGCGAATGCTTCTGAAACTGCGCTATCAGGGTCGGGCTGCGCCATGCTTCGAGCGCGTCCAGCAGGTACGCATCCTGGGCGCTGTCGAAGAACTTCCGGTGGAGATCGAATGCGAGCAGGGAAATCTTGCCTTCGCGCTTCAGGCGCTCACTCATCTGGTCGACTGTCAGCGACGGCCGCTCGCCATGCGACATTTCGCTATAGATGACGTGGCGCATGGACTTCACCAGATAGTCGCGGCCGTTCAGCGCGGGCTCCCAGAGCGCAAGTGCGGTTGAGCCGGCAATTCTGCGGATTGCATGCGCGGCGACAATTGCTCCGAATCGAATCCCGACCCAAACGATCTGCGACGCGCCGGATCGGCTGCGTGCATAGGTCGCGGCGTTCACAGCGTCATCGACCAAATCCTCGAAGGTTAGGTCCTCGGAGTCGCCTGCCGAATCGCCATGCGCCCGCGGATGATAGACGAAGGCGGAATAGCCGTTGGCCGCGATGATCCGCGCCGCAATAGCCTCGGCCCGCCCCTCGCAATGATTCTCGGAGAAGCTATTACAGAAAAGGACAAGCGTCGGGGAAGGCCGCTCAGCGCGATACGTCACCCCGTACAGCGGGCGACCGTCCGATTCGAAATATCGTCGCTCCTCGGTCCACGCTTGTTTCTCTATGGGTTGCCGCGACAGCATAGTGCGCGCGGAGAATACCACTCAGCTTAGTTAAATTTCCAATAGGCGTTACTCGAAGCGCCTACGATCATGCGGGCCGCTGAAATCGATCGCAGGACCCTTCGGGACGATGCGGGTGGGATTAATTGCCTCATGACTGGCGTAGTAATGACGCTTGATTTGATCGAGGTTGACGGTCTCGGCAACGCCCGGGACCTGGTACAACTCGCGCAGATAGTTCCACAGATTTGGATAGTCGACGATGCGCCGCAGATTGCATTTGAAGTGACCGTAGTAGACGGCGTCGAAGCGGACGAGCGTGGTGAACAGGCGCCAATCAGCTTCGGTCATCCGCGATCCAGCCAGGTAGCGCGAACGCGCCAGGCGCTGCTCGAGTTGGTCGAGCGCAGCGAATAGAGAATCGAACGCCTTGTCGTACGCAGCCTGCGTGGTCGCGAAGCCACATCGATAAACGCCGTTGTTGACGTTCGGATAAACCAGGTTGTTGATGCGATCGATCTCGCCGCGCAAATCATTCGGATAGAAATCGATCGACGCATCGCCCCACGCGTCGAACGCTCTGTTCAGCATCCGGATGATCTCGGACGATTCGTTGTTGACTATCGTCGCACACTTTTTATCCCACAGGACGGGAACCGTGACGCGTCCCGAAAAGCGCGCATTCGCGCGGATGTAGATCTCGTAAAGATAGTGCGATCCGAAAAGATCGTCGCGGGTCGAGCCGGGTGATAGCGAGTTATCGGGCGCCGCGAACGCCCATCCGTTTTCGCCCATGAACGGATCGACGATTGAGATGGAGATCGTCGATTCGAGACGTTTCAGTTTGCGAAAGATGAGTGTGCGATGGGCCCACGGGCAGGCGAGCGAAACGTACAAGTGGTAGCGGCCCGGCTCAGCGCGAAACCCGCTTTCACCCGAAGGTCCTGGCGAGCCGTCAGGCGTCACCCAGTTGCGGAATGCGGAGTCGCCGCGGACGAACTCGCCGCCGCTGCTCTTGGTGTCGTCCCACTGATCCTTCCAGACGCCGTCGATTAAGAGTCCCATTGGAAAGCACCTGCCTGGTTAGACTCCTCTCGCCAACCAATTTTACTCTCTCAGATTCCGCCGGGGATGATTAGTGGTGGACGGGGCTGCTTGTCGGCGAAGTCGAAGACCGTCATCAGATCACCGATCGACGGACCGTTGGTCGGGACGTAGGGATTGTCGGGCGCGGCGATCGGGTTGGGCAGGTTGTCGCGACTCCGCGGCGACAGCGGCGCGAGGTTCCAGTTTTTCTCGATGAATTTCAAGATCGATCCGTGATCGGAATAAACGTGATCGATCCTGCCGGGCTTCACGTAGGGCGAAATCACGAGCATTGGAATCCTGGTCCCATCGCCAAAGAAATCGAGCGGCTGGATGTAGCCGGAATCGTAGTAGCCGTCGCCCTCGTCGAGCGTGACCACGATCGCGGTCGAGGCAAACAAGTCCGGTCTGCTGATGACGTTGTTCGTGATGCTCATAACGAAATACTCGTAAGCGGACACGGCAGAGTCAGCTGGATGCCCCGAATACGGCTCGTACGGCCGCACGAACGAGACTTCGGGCAGATTGCCGTTGTGGGCATCGCGGTAGAATTCCGAAACGTCGACAATCTGATTGCGCAGTGCGGTGGTCATGATGTTCTTGCTGTACTGCAGCGGGTTGCAGATTGAACACCAGGTGTCGTTCGCGCCGGAGTGCTGAGCACCGCCGCGTTTGAGCCCGCCAATATAGTACTTCCACGACACTCCAGCTTTGCTCATCGCCTCGCCGATGTTCGGCAGGGTCTGCGGCGGAAGCGTGTAAGGATGTTGCTTCACATCGACGGGAGTTCCGTCTGCGTTGTATGCCGGCCCGTAGTTGTTGACCAGGTAGTAGTGGCCGGGGTCGCATCGAGAGGGCCGATGGTGCGCACGCAGATACGTCGCGATCGGCGCGACGCCTGGTTGCGATTCGTCGGCGCAGTTCACGTATGAGCCGCTCGCGTAGCCGTCCTGCTTGTACCAATTGTTGGAATTGGGCCACGGATTTGGATCTTCGATCAGGCTCGTGGGAGGCGTCGCCGGATTCCCGTTGCCGTCGCTGTAGTAGGCAAGATCGCCGGTGCCCAGGTAAATGAAGCTGGCGCCGGTGCCTCCCATAATTCCCTGGTGAAAGTTGTCGCTCATCGCATAGTGATCGGCGATAAATTTGAAAACCGGCGCGTCGCATTGCGTCATGTTGTAGAAGCCCATCGAGACCGCGCCTTGACGGGTACTTTGATCGGTAAAAGGAACCGGTGGCGGCTTGCCCTCGCTGCCCGTTCCAACAGTGGTCGCCACCCATGGGAAGAGATCGCTTCGGCCGTCATCGAATTGCTGCCACATCTGAAAAAAACGATGAGCGGGGTCGCCAGTGAACGACAACTGATATGGCGCGTAATGACTTAGCTGGAATGGTCCGCTCGGCAAATCCGCGGGAAATCGTGGATCCGGCTCATTCGGTTTGCGTCCGAACGCGAACGTGGAATTCGGCTGCGGCAGCGTCGCGAATGGACGCGTGCGCATGGGAGCGATCGAGTACTTGTCGGTGACGCTCGCTTGCCATTGTTGCGCCTCGACGAAATGAGGCCCCGGCGTTCCATCCTCGTTGATGATCCCCTTGGAGAGCAGATTCGAAACGGTTTGCCCGCCGACCGGCTGATAGGCGCCGAACAAATTATCGAAGCTGTGGTTTTCTCCAACGATAACGATCAAATGACGAATCGGGGTGATCGGAGTATGAGACGTGCCTTCAGCGGCGCGTGCAATCGAGGACATCAACCAGACTAGCAGCGATACTCCCACGAAAATTTTTGCTGCATTTTGCAAGCTCGTCGTTACTGAGAACATCTGTTACTCTCCGCAGTCTCCCGACCGTAAACCGCTCTGAGATTAGTCGCAACGAGTGCTCGCACACGCATTCGATTCAAGCAGACCGCCGCGATAGACACAGATTGGCAGGACAGGTACTGAACAGACTTGGACACTTAGGAGAAGTTGTTCCTATGGCACGAATAATCGTCAATCCTCCGCCCACTAGTCACAACGTTTTGTCGGCTGATTTTTTGAAGGCGCTAACAGTTTTGCACGACGGCGGTTTTGAACTTCGCAGCGGTACCAAGTTGACCTCCAGGTATGCCGTGCTGGTAGTCGAGGACTCGGCAGCCTGCTCCGCGATCGAAAAGCTCGCCTCAGCGAACCTGAAAGTTGTACGCGATTCCCATTAGCGAAACTTCAATTCATCTGTCACGCACTAAATGAACACGCAGACATAGCGTCCCCGCTTTCGAGCTCCTGTTCATCTCGGCAATTCCGGAATTTTGGAGGAGCAATACTTGAGTGAATCGCTACCCGTCGTTTACCTCGCGCGGCACGGCGAGACCGCATGGAGTCTTTCGGGCCAGCATACCGGGCTTACCGATTTGCCGTTGACCGATCGGGGCGAGAGCAACGCACGCCGGCTTGGCGAACGGTTGAAGGGACTGAGTTTCGCCAAGGTTTTCACCAGCCCGTTGCAACGCGCGCGCCGCACTTGTGAGCTGGCGGGATTTGGCGATCGCGCCGAACTCGATCGCGACCTGGTTGAATGGAACTACGGCGAGTACGAAGGGAAACGCACCGAGGAAATCCGCGCAAAGCGCCCGGACTGGCAATTATTTCGCGACGGTTGTCCTGGCGGCGAGTCACCGGATCAGATCGGCGCGCGTGCTGATAGAGTGGTGAAGCGAATACGCGAGGTCCAAGGCAACGTGCTGGTTTTTTCGAGCGGGCACATTCTGCGCGTACTGACTGCGCGATGGCTGGGCCTGGAGCCCGTCGCCGGCCAATACTTCCTGTTGAGCACTGCGAGCTTGAGCGCGCTTGGCTATGAACACAGTTTGTCCCAGCCTGTCATTAAACTGTGGAACGATACAAATCATGTGGGTTCGTGAGCTATATAAAAAAAGAAATGCTCTGGAGGTAAGATCATGAAGGCTACCGAGACGCTGTACAACCTGGGTCAAAGTATCTGGCTCGACAACATCACGCGCGAACTGCTCGATAGCGGCACGCTGAAACGCTACATCGCTGATCTCTCGGTGACAGGGTTGACCTCCAATCCGACGATCTTCGATCACGCTATCACGCACAGTAAATCTTACGATTCAGAAATTCGGCGCCTCGTCGGCACGGGGCTTTCCGGCGAAGGATTGTTCTTTGAGCTGGCAGTGCAGGACCTGGCGCGCGCCGCCGATTTGTTTGCGCCGATTCACGAACGTACTGCTACCGTCGACGGCTTCGTATCGCTGGAAGTCTCTCCACTCCTCGCATACGACACCAAGAATACGGTGGAGCAGGCCAAGGCCCTTCACAAGAAAGCCAACCGGCCCAACCTGTTCATTAAAATTCCGGGAACGAAGGAAGGTGCGCCCGCGATCGAAGAGGCGATCTTTTCGGGCGTAGCGGTGAACGTCACGCTGCTCTTCTCGCGCGACCATTACGTGGCCGCTGCCGAGGCTTATATGCGCGGACTCGAGCGGCGGGTCGCGGCCGGTTTGAGCCCCGACGTCCGTTCAGTAGCCTCGCTCTTCATAAGCAGATGGGACAAGGCCACGATGGACAAAGTGCCCGACCGCGATCGCGACAAACTGGGCGTCGCTATCGGCCAGCAGACTTACAAGGCCTACCGCGACGTACTCGAGTCGGACCGATGGCAGCGGCTGGAGAACTCCGGCGCTCGCGCGCAAAGGCTGCTGTTCGCAAGCACTGGCACCAAGGATCCCAAGGCCTCCGACGTCCTTTATATCGGCGCGCTGGCCGCACCCAACACGGTCAACACGATGCCGGAGGAAACGTTACTCGCGTTCGGCGAGCACGGTCAGGTAAGCGGAGTTATTCCGCGTGACGGCGCTGATTGCGAAAAAGTGCTGACCGAGTTCGGCCGGGTCGGAATCGACGTCAAGAAGCTTGGCGCCGATCTGCAGACCGAAGGAGCCAAGTCATTTGTCGACTCGTGGAAAGATCTGATGAGCGCAATCGAGACCAAGAGCAAAGCGCTGAAATAGTCGGACCGGGTCCGTCCAAGCCGGTATTTCTTCAGTGGAGGAGAGCCTGCGTCATCTCGATATGGCGAGGCATTCCGATCCGCGCGTAAGTCTCCAGCGCCTCTCCGATTAGCGTTTGCGCTGTTTTGCGATCTCCCTGGGCGCCGCGATCCATCAGCATCATAGCGTGGAACCGGCATATCTCAGCTTGTTCGGGAAGATCGGGAAAGAAATCAGCTTGCCGCTTCGCGACATGAAAATGATGTTCCGCCGTTTCCCACTGATGTGTCCCAGCCGCGGCGAGGCCCGCGATAGTCTGTATGTAACGTGGGATCGGCCAGGCTACTACGGCTCCGGTGTCGATCAACTCGCAAACCAGCGGATAAAGCTGTCCGGCTTGCGCATGCTCACCAAGCATGAAAAGGCCCTCGACCACCATCAGTAGCATCCACCACGCTCCCCTGATGTTTTCCCGCCCGCTGACAGGCAGCGACCCGCGATGCTTTTCGAGCAATGCCAATCCGCCGTTGCGATCGCCGGAATATGCCATCTGCCGAAAAAGAGCGCCCTCGCCGAAGCCCTGGATTGAGCTCATTTGCGGGTCGATACGTGCGGCGGTGTGAGCATGCGATAGCGCAGCCGCCCAGTCACCGCGAACAAAATCCAACGCACTGAGTTGTACCTCCGACAGTACGTCCCAGAAAGGAAACTTTACCTTCGCATCGGACTTCGCCACTTCCTGGAAGCCGGCTTCCAGTTTGGCCAGGTCAGGCTCTTTGACAAATTCGAGCCAGGTTCGAGTGCTGAGGCAAAGCGCGAGTGAATAACCTTGACCAATCTTGTTCGCCAGAGGCTCGAGCACTTCCGCTATTCTGACGGCCTCATCCAGCCGTCCAAGGGTTAGCAATGCCTGATGTAGGACTCGCAATTGCAGCGCGCGCTGCCATGCAGCCGCTTCTGCGCCGGCCAGTTGTTCGCTTAACAGGCCGTCCTCCACCGCCTCTCTCAATCGAAAGAAGTGCATATTTACGATCGACCTGGCGCCCAGCACTCTGGCTTCAAGCTTTGGGTCTGCTAGCTTTGACGCAATCTCCAAAGCTTCATGCAGTGCCGCACACGCCCGCTCGCGGCCTGCGGAAGCCGCGCTGGCCTGCGCGATCGCAGCGAGAAGGCGGGCACGGTTGGCACTGACGTCTGCTCCAAGATAGTCCAGCCCGCGACGAGCAGTTTCGGCTGCCTCCCGGAAGCGGCCAACCCAGATGAACGCATCGGTCAACTCCGCAAAGCTGCTGCCGATCCTCTCCCGGTCGCTGAGATTGGTATAAATGTCGAGCACCTCGCGCAGATCCGCGACTGCCGAATCCCATCGTTCAAGACTCAGCTCCGTCTTCGCGAGGCTCGCCAGCAAGTCGGCCTTCTCTCCCGGGTCAATCGCGCCCTGGTACGACAGCGCCGATCGGAAACTGCGCTCCGCTTCTCCAAACGCCGCCGCTTCAAGCGCGTTCTTGCCCGCCAGCACCAGGTAGCGAACCAGTTTGCGGACATCCGCGAATGTTCCCGCCTTGAGTAGATGCTCCGTGATCTCCCCGGCGCGCTCGCTCACGAAGCGTGGATAGACTCGCTCGATCGCGTCGGCGACTCCCGCGTGCATTTGCTGTTTTCGCGGCGCCGACATCCCCGCAAGTAGCGTCTGACGCACGAGTTCATGGGCGAAGGTGAACGGATTCTCGGGTCCCTGCGAGCTCGGGACGATTATTCCCATCCGCTGCGCTTTTTCGATCACTGTGAACAGTTCGTCAACATCCACCCGGCTGACCTCGGTCAGAAGCCGAAAACTGAAACCTCGTCCGATCATCGCGGCGGCTGTCAGCACGCGCTTTTCCTGCTCGTCGAGTCGCTCCAGCCTGCGTCCGATGATCAAGCGGACATTTTCCGGCACGTCGATCTCGTCGATCTCGAGGTCAGTGCGGAATTGCCCGGCCGCGTCGAACACCTTCCCCTCTTCGACCAGATGCCGGTAGACCTCTTCGATGAAAAATGGATACCCCTGGCTCTCCTCGAAGATGAGGCTCACCAGGTTGTCCGGAACTTGCGCCCGGCTCAGGCCATGCAACATCTCCGCTACGCTGTCCCTTGATAGACCGCCCAGCTTCAGCGGACGGACACCCATCCGAATCAACTCTTCGAGGGTTCTGACCAGGGCCGGATTATGCTCCGAATATCCCTCGCGATAAGTCCCGATGATCACCACTGGCAGTTGAGCGACCCGATTGGCCAGATGAATCAAAAGCGCGAGCGTCGATTCGTCGGACCATTGCAGATCCTCGAGGATTCCCAGCTGCGATCGGCTTTGTGCGCCGCGCCCCAGCGCCTCCGAGAAGCTCTGGAAGAGATAGCGCCGCTTTTGTGACGGCGGCAGTTCCATCGGTTGCGGAATATCCGGAAAAACCCGCCGAAGGCTCGGCGCCATCTGCGCCAGTTCCGCCGCGTTTTCCCCCAACACCCGACGGAAGTCATCCAGCCTCGCCGCCTGCGCCAGCATGCTTTCGATGATCTCGACGAAAGGGAGATACGGAAAAGGTTCGTCTCTTTCGTAGCAGTGCCCCACCGTGCATCGGAAGCCGACCCGCCACGCGTAGTCCGCCATCTCCTTTGCCAGACGGCTCTTACCCACGCCGGGTCCGCCACCGAGCATGATCAGCGATCCGTGCCCGCTCAGTGCGCGATCGATCGCCGTACGGATCGCCAGCAGCTCAGTTTCCCGCCCCACAAAGGAGGTTCGTTGCGCGAATGAGAATGGCGAAACCTCGAGCATCACCGGCGCGTCATGCCTAAGCTCCGCGCGCGCAGGCGCTGCATCGTCACTCGCTTTGGCTGGCGCCGGCGAACCCGGCGTCGCAGACACCTCGGAGAACTCCCACTCGATTGGGAAATCGTCTTCAGTTTGATAGGAGCAAAAGGTACCCGTCCTGATACATCGTGCGAGATGGTCTCCAAGCCCGGCATCGCTCTGCGCGATTCTTTCGATCACGGCCTTGATCGTTTTCGTGATGCTCTGCCGGGCGCGCTCCGAAGCTGACGCCGCCCGCCGATTGCGTCCGCCGAGCCCAACCGCGCGCGAGAGTTCCGAGGTCAGCGCGTCGATCTCTTGCTCTGCTTGTTCCGCGCGCTTGACGTTTCCGATCTCCTTTGCCTCGTCCAGTTCTTCTCGCAGCTCGGAGAGCCGTCGCCGGTAAGCGGCCTTCGCTTGATCGTCGAGCATCTCGCCCGCGTCACCCAGGCTCGCGATATGGATTCCCGCCTTTTCGAGGTTCTCATCCCCGCGCGGCAATCCGTGATCGGATTCGTCGTCGTCGCGCTGACCCGGCATTCCACCTGCCAGATCGAGCACGTGAAATTCCACCGAAGGATGACGCAGCAGATGAGCCAGGTAGCCGAGTCCCTTGGTGTCCTTCAGGCGAAAGGCTTTCCCGCCGTAGCCGACGGTCCAGTACTCGCCCTCTTTGCGGAACACACCTTTTTCTTTTCGCGCGAGACGAGTGATCGGCGCCGAGTAGCCAACGTCAGCCGATCTGGATCGAGCGCTGGGGGTCTCATCTGGCATGAGGATCTGCTCGAGGCGGGGTTCGAGTTAGAATTCAGGGAACCGCGTCTAAAAAATCCTAGCACTCGCGCATTTGCCTGCACACACCTTTCTGTTGTGCAGCGATCTTCCGGGCCCGGACTTACCCGCACAAAACAACCCAAGCATTGTGCGGCGGCTTTTCACGCCTCCACCAGTGACGATTCCAATCAAGCATTTTCCGGATCGCCAACGAGAGATAACAGCCATGGACGCCGCAAAGATTGCTCTACTTGCATCCATTGGCGCCTTCGTGATCGGCTCCGCTTCGGTTGCGTCCGACGTTCCGATTTCCCCCGTCAGGAATCCGCGTGCTGCGTTCAATTGCGTCGATCGAGACCATAGAGCTCCTGAAAGTCCCGAAGGCTACTCGTCGATAGGAATCGCGAAGATCAACGGAATCCGCGTCGCAATTAATATCCTCGAGAACGGTGCGAGGATCGACGATGTTGCCGGCGCAGGCCGCGGCTTTGCCGACGTGTTCGACGGTGCCGGTCATCTCATACGTCGCTTTACCTTCAAAGAGAACCTGAATTCGCCACCACAAATTATCGAATACGTCACGGTGCCTGCGGATTGAGAGAACTTATCAAGGTGTGTGTAGAGAAATGAAAACAACAACATTAGTGGCAATACTTATCGGAGCTTCAGCGATCCTCTTCATCCAACCGGTCTTCGCTCAGACCGACAACGATTCCCCCTCGGAAATTGGAAGCGGCGCCTGGGGATCCACCGATCCGGTCGATTCTGACCGGGTTTCCCCTCCCTCCTACGTCGCTAGCGCACCTTCTTATGATCAGACTTGGGGCGACAACCCGGCTTTGACGCCCGCGCCAGACCTGTCTGAGGTCCCGGCGCCTGTCTATTCCGACGAAGCTACCCCTCCTTTGTACGGCGCTATCAATCCTTCATACATCAATCCCCCGTACGATGAGACTGGGGGCGAGGGCGCCGTCCTTGCCCCCGCGCCCGAGCAGCCCGAGGCCCTCGCGCCGGAATCGATGTACGTGCCGCAGGGCCCCGTCGGCCTCATCGAGCGCCCTGGGCTAACTCCAATCTCCCCGACCAGTCCCGAGCTTTTACCGCCGGACTCTTTTGCGCGCCCTGGCGCCGGATTCGACGGCCGCATTCAGTGAACTCCTGAAACCCTGCGCATCACTGTGAGATCGAATAGCACGGCAATCGTGCGTCGATTTGTCACGCCCTCTGGATTGAGAGGTTAAGGAAAATGGAACCGAGATTTGCCGCAGATTACCGGCATTTTACGATGGTTATGCCCCACGAAACACTAGTGATTCATCCAAACGCGATGCCGTACGGGTCTCACGACGAGGACACCATGGCGCTCGTTCTGGCACTGACCGGACTGGCGCTGATGGCGGTCGCGACGGTTTCGATGCTGATTGCTTTCGCAGTCCTTTAGGAGGATCGCGACAATGATTTCACAAAATTCCACGATTGGATTCATCGGACTTGGCGCGATGGGGCAGCTCATGGCGCGCCGGCTTTTGAGCAGCGGCTTCCCGCTCGTCGTGTACGACCACACCAGTCGCAAAACCGTGATGCTCGCAACCAAGGGTGCCGTGGCAGCCCCAAGCGTTCGCCAGCTAGCCAGGAAGGCAGAGGTAATCATCTCCTGCCTGCCCAATGACGAAGCGGTGCTGAGCGTCTACCGAGGCCCCGAAGGAGTTCTGGCCTGCGCCCACCCAGGCAGCATCGTGATCGAAATGAGCACCATCTCGCCGGATACGTCGCGATCGCTCCACCGGATGGGTATCGAGCGCGGACTCCAAGTTCTGGACGTAGCAGTTTCCGGCAGCACGCCCGCGGCAGAGCAGGGCAGCTTGACGCTCCTCGGCGGCGGCGACGCCAGCGCGTTCGACTCCTGCCAGCCAATCTTTTCCGCCATCGCGAAACAGTATTTCCACATGGGACCGAGCGGGTCCGGCACCGCGATGAAGCTCGTGGTCAACGCATTGCTCGGCGTGAACATGCAGGCGATCGCAGAGGCGGTGGCCTTCGGAGAAAAGGCCGGCCTCAACCGCGAACTCCTGTTGGAAACCCTCGCCAAGACTGCGGTCATCGCGCCTGCGCACCAGGGAAAGCTGCTGCGTGCCGAGCACGATGACTACTCACCGCAATTTCCACTGAAGCTCATGAACAAGGATTTCAGATTGATTCTCGAGAAGGCGGGCGAAGTGGGCGCGCCGATGCCGGCGACGGCGGCCGCGCTTCAGATCAACGCGGCCAGGACCGCGGTCGATGGCGACCAGGATTTCTCGATCGTAATCGGCGAGATGGAACGCCTCGCGCGGGTCCACGGCAATTCTCAGCCGACCAGCCTGATTTCAAGACTGAAGACTCGGGCGGCGCGATGAGCGACTGAGGGCGTCGAGGGAGGCATATCAGCCATGATGTGGATCGTAAGACTGGCGCTGCGGCGGCCGCTGTCAGTGGCGGTCATGGCGCTGCTGATGCTGGTGATGGGCGTCCTGTCCTTCACCATGATGAACGTCGACATTTTTCCCGCCATCAATTTGCCGGTCGTGATGGTGGTATGGAGCTACCCCGGACTGAACGCGGTCGACATGGAGCGCCGCCTCGTGATCATCAGCGAGCGCGCCTACTCCACCACCGTCGACGGAATCGAGCACATTGAGTCGCAGTCGATTATCGGGATCGGCATACTCAAGGTCTATTTCCAGCCGGGCACGGATATCGGCGCCGCCATCGCGCAAATCGATTCGGTCTCTGAGACCATCCTGCGCCAGGCGCCGCTCGGCACTACCGCCCCGAATATCATTTCCTACAACGCCGCCAACGTTCCGGTTGCCCAACTCAACATCTTCAGCGAGACGCTCTCGCAACAGCAGCTCTTTGACTACGGTCTGAATTTCATTCGTCTGCAACTTTTCACGATACCTGGATTTTCGTCGCCCGCGCCGATCGGTGGCGTGCAGCGGGCGGTCGTCGCCAACCTCGATCCGAAGCAGATGTACGCCAACGGCCTGTCACCGGTGGATATCGGCAATGCTCTCTCGACCACCAACGTTGTCATTCCATCGGGCACCGCCCGCATGGGCAACTACGAGTACGACGTCGACCTGAACATGAATCCGACCAAGGTGTCGGAGTTCAACCGACTGCCGATAAGAGTAACCAACGGCATCCCGATCTTTCTCGGCGATGTCGCTCCCGTCAGCGACACGCATCAGCCGCAGACTAACGTCGTCCGTATCGATGGGCGGCCTGCAACCTTCCTGCTGGTGATCAAGCATGCGGCCGCCTCGACGCTGTCAGTGGTCGATGCGGTGCGGAACCGTATCCCGGAAATTCTTGCGGTCGCGCCCAAGCGCCTGAAGGTGGCGCTGACCTTTGACCAGTCCGCATTCGTTCGCGCGTCGCTGTGGGAGGTGGTGCGGGAGGCGGTGATCGCGGCGGGACTGGTGGCGTTGATGGTGCTGATATTCATCGGATCGCCCGCCAGCATGCTGATCGTGATCGCGTCGATCCCGCTCTCGATTCTCACCTCGATCGCATGCCTGCATCTTGCCGGCCAGACGATCAACACGATGACGCTGGGCGGGATTGCGCTTGCGGTCGGGATGCTGGTCGATGATGCAACCGTCGAGATCGAGAACATCCATCGCAATCACGCGATGGACAAGCCGCTGCTGGTCGCGATTCTGGACGGCGCTCATCAGATCGCCACGCCGACCTTCATCGGCACGCTTTCCATCTGCATCGTGTTCTTCCCGGTCGTGCTGCTGACGGGAGTCGCCCGATTTCTTTTCACTCCGCTCGCGCTGGCCGTCGTGTTCGCGATGCTGACCTCGTACCTGTTGTCGCGCACGCTGGTCCCGGCGATGGCGTCCCACCTGCTGCCGGAGAAGCATCAGGAAGTCCACGGCAACAATCTCTGGCAGAAGTTCCTGCGTGGGTTCGAAGCCGGCTTCGAGCGCATCCGCAAGCACTACGTGTCGGCGGTCACCACCTTCATCGAACATCGCGGCCTCGCGCTGACCTGCGCCGCGCTGATGATCGTCGGGACCCTCCCGCTTCTGTACGTGACGGGCGAAGATTTCTTTCCGACGGTCGACGCCGGACTCATGAAATTTCACGTGCGCGCGCCGAGCGGAACCCGGATCGAGCGGACCACGGTGATTGTGGACGATATCGAGCGCTCGATCAGGCAGATAATCCCCGCCGACGAGCTGCAGCAGATAAGCGACGACATCGACCTGCCGCAACCCTATGCGATGGCGTTTTTCCCGAGCGACAACATCGGCCCTCAGGACGGCGAAATCCTGATCCAGCTAAAGCCCCAGCATCATCCGACCGCCGTCTACCAGGATCGCATCCGCGAAATGATGAGCACAAAGTTTCCGAACGTCGAAGGCTACTTCATGGCCGCGGACATCGTGAACCAGGTGTTGAACTTCGGGCTGCCGGCGGCGATCGACGCTCAGATCAATGGCAACGATCTCCACTCCGACTACAACATCGCCACCCGTCTCGCCGCGAAGATGGCGCTGATTCCGGGCGTCAACGACATGCGGATTGCGGAACCGCTCGACTACCCGTCGTTTAAGATCAAGGTCGATCGATCCAAAGCGCTCGAGCTGGGGGTAACCGAGCAGCAGGTCGCGTCGGGACTGCTCTCGTCGCTCAGCGGCGACACTCTCATCTCGCCGAACTACTGGCTCGATCCGGTCAACGGCGTCAACTACAACGTCGTGACCCAGGCGCCGATTCAGACGATCGCGTCGGTCGATCAAATCGCCAACACTCCCCTGACCAACGGCACCGGTACGCAGGCGGTTCAATTTCTCGGCAACGTTGCGTCGATTGGTCACAGTAACGACCCCGCCGTGGTCGCGCATTACACGGTGCAGCGAGTTATCGACGTGGACTGCGGCGTCAGCGGACGAGACCTGGGCAGTACGACCGCCGCGGTTCAAAAAGCGATCGACGGTCTTGGCCAATTGCCGGCCGGCACCCACGTCGTCATTCGCGGGCAAAGCCAGGCGATGAACCAATCGTTCAAGACGATGGGCCTTGGCCTGATCCTCGCGATCGTCCTGGTCTACCTGCTGATGGTCGCGAATTTTCAGTCATGGCTCGAGCCTTTCATCATCATAATGGCGGTGCCGGGCGCCTTGGCCGGCGTGCTGTGGATGCTGGTGTTCACCGGCACGACGATCAACGTCGAGTCGCTGATGGGCGCAATCATGGCGGTCGGCGTCGGCGTCGCCAACGGCAACCTGCTCATCACTTTCGCCAACGAGATGCGCGAGGAAGGGATGGGGCCGGTCGAGGCCGCGATCGAGGCGGGCCACGTCCGCTTCCGGCCAATCATCATGACGGCACTCGCGATGATTCTCGGGATGCTGCCGATGGCGCTCGCGCTAGGCGAGGGCTCGGAGCAGAACGCTCCACTCGGGCGCGCCGTCATCGGCGGACTCTTTGCCGCAACCTTGATGACACTGTTCGTGGTGCCAGCGGTCTATTCAATCTTCAGCCGCACGCTGATCACCAAGAAGCAGCGCGACGAACGCATACAAGCGATCGCAGAGCCCGGAGCCTGAGGGAGGAGTTCAACAATGTCATCGCAAGAGGATCGCAATAAACCCAAATCCGGCCGGGTGCTGATGATTGCGCTGTTTGCGGCAGTGATCGTCGCCTTCATTGTCTCCGGCGGATTCGTGCTCGCGAAGCAGCAGCTCATTCAACGGCAGACAACGGAACTTTCCCAGACCGCGGCGCTCGGACCGCATGTGCTGGTGGCGCAGATATCGGGCGGCGGTCTCTCGCGGACGATAGAGCTGCCGGCGACCATTCACGGATACATCGAGACTCCGGTTTACGCGAAGGTCGCCGGATATATGAAGACCATCAACGTGGACAAGGGCGATCATGTGAGCGCCGGAGAAGTTATCGCGCTGATCGAATCGCCGGAGACGGACAAGATGGTGGCGGATGCGCGCTCGTTCTATTGGATTCAAAACGTTACCGATATCCGCAATCAGGAACTCGTCCGCCAGGAGGTGGTTCCGCAACAGACCGCCGACGAGACGCATTCCGCGATGTTGCAGGCCAAAGCCGCCTACCAACAACAACTCGCGATGCAACAGTACGAGATAGTGCGGGCTCCCTTCGACGGTGTCGTGACGGCGCGCTTCATCGATCCTGGCACGTTGATTCCGGCGGCCACCGCGCCCGTCTCCGCAACGGCGAGCGCAATTGTCACCACGAACAGCACGACCACACCGATCGTCTCGCTGGCAAGCCAGACGCCGCTCCGGGTTTACGCTTTCGTACCGCAGAGCGTGTCATCGTTCATCAAGGACGGCGATCCCGCGACGGTAACCGTCATCGACTATCCGAACCGCAAATTCACCAGCACCATCACGCGTCATCCCGAGGCTATCGATCAAGTTACGCGCACGATGCAGGTCGAAGTCGATCTGGCAAATCAGGATCGAGCACTGCTTCCCGGCATGTACGCGAACATGAAGATGACCGCGCACGTTACGGTCTCGAGCCTGACCGCGCCGGACGACGCGCTCGTATTTCGTAACGACAAAATTTATCTGCCCGTGGTGCGTGAGAACCATCTCAGGCTGGTCGAGGTGACGCTCGGCCATGACGACGGTTACACGGTCGAAGTCAACGGCGACCTTCGGGCGGGCGAGCAGATCGCAGTTAACGTCGGAGAGGCAGCGCGCGACGGCGAACCGGTTCAACCGGTAGAGAGCAATGCGAGCAAATCGTGAAAGGAGAAAAAAATGGAGTTCAGCACAATTGGCAATACGGGCGTCGAGATATCTCGAATCGGTCTTGGAACCTGGGCGATCGGCGGCTGGATGTGGGGTGGCACCGATGAGAAGGAATCGATCCGCACTATCCAGTCGGCGTTCGACCGCGGCATCACCCTAATCGATACCGCGCCGGTGTACGGATTCGGGCGTTCGGAAGAAATCGTCGGCAAAGCGCTGGCGGAGGGTGGCCTGAGGCATAAAGCGGTGCTCGCGACCAAGGTCGGGTTGGACTGGCGTGGCGCTCAGCCTATTCGCGACGCCAGCCCTCGACGGATTTTCAAGGAGATCGATGCGTCCCTGAAACGGCTCAAGACTGACGTTATCGACATCTACCAGGTTCATTGGCCCGATCCCGCGACGCCCATCGAAGAGACGGCGGAAGCGATGGGCACGCTCTTCAAGCAGGGGAAGATTCGAGCGATCGGCGTCAGCAATTTCTCGCCGGAGCAGATGATCCGGTTCAGCAAGGTCGCGCCGATTCACACCGCGCAACCGCCCTACAATCTTTTCGAGCGAAGCATCGAGGGCGACGTGCTGCCGCATTGCTGGTGGTACGGCATTTCGACCCTGGTGTACGGATCGATCTGCCGCGGCCTGCTGAGCGGGCGGATGAACGCCCAGACGGTTTTCGGAGGCGACGATCTGCGCCGCACTGACCCAAAATTTCAGCAGCCTCGCTACGGCCAGTACCTCGACGCGGTCGAGCGGCTGGATCGATTCGCTCGCGAGAAGTTCGGGAAAAGGGTTATCCACCTCGCGCTCCGATGGGTGCTGGATAGAGCGGGAGTCAGCGCCGCGCTGTGGGGGGCTCGCCGGCCCGATCAGCTCGATCCGGTTGAGGAAGTGATGGGCTGGCACCTTACTCGGGAAGAGCGCGAGCAAGTTGTGCGCATCACCGAAGCGGCAGTGGTGGATCCGGTCGGACCCGAATTCATGGCGCCGCCCGCCAGGACGCTCGACTTGCAGCATGACGCTCCGGCGTCCCGGCGAGTTCATGCAGATGGCTAATCGATAGGCATCAATGTTGTGCGATCAATTTTCACGCCTTCTTTTAGAACGACCCGAAGTACGAGGCTTACAAAAACGTCAATCTAATAAGAGGTTTAGAATCATGAAGAGAATTTCAACGTTGTTTACCGCTGGACTCCTAACTTTCGCTTTGTCTACGCCGGTTCTGGCAGGCCCCGTTGGAGTTTCGAGAAGTTATCCAGTCGCCCAGCCCAATATGCAGACGATCGCCGATCTGCAGCAGGCTGCGGAGGCGGCGCAGCGCGAAGCGCGCGACGGCAACAAGAATAACCCTGCCTTTGGGCAGAAGAGCTACCAGATCGAACAGGTCGTAGCGCGCATAGAGAACGGGCAGCAGGTCGATCAGCAGCAGGTTGACGAAGCGCTTCAACCGGTCAGGGTTTGGTAACGAGCGCGATCCCAGGAAGGCGGCGGAGATTGGCCAAGCCTGAAATCTCCGTCGCCCTACGAATTGAATTTTCGAAGTCTGGCGGAGAAGAGGGATGGACCCCAAGAACATTCTAACAACGGACAGCGGAGCCCCGGTCACCGACAATCAGAACTCGCGGACCGCGGGTCCGGCCGGGCCGGTTCTTATCGAGGACCATCACCTGATCGAGAAGCTGGCGCATTTCGACCGCGAGCGGATTCCCGAGCGCGTGGTGCATGCCAAGGGATCGGGCGCCTACGGCTATTTCGAGGTACTGACCAACGTGACGCAGTGGACGAGAGCAAAATTTCTCGCGCCAGTCGGAAAGCGTACCGAGATTTTCATCCGTTTCTCGACGGTCGCGGGTGAGAAGGGATCTGCCGACACGCTGCGCGACCCGCGCGGCTTTGCGATCAAGTTCTACACCGAAGACGGCAACTACGACCTGGTCGGCAACAACACGCCGGTCTTTTTTATTCGCGATCCCTTGAAATTCCCCGACTTCATTCATTCGCAGAAGCGCGATCCCTACACGAATATTCAGGAGCCCGACAACATCTGGGACTTTTTCTCACTGAGTCCCGAGGCGACGCATCAATTCACGATCCTGTTCAGCGATCGGGGCATTCCTGCCACGTTCCGCAACATGGACGGATTCGGATCGCATACCTTTCAGTGGGTGAACGCGCGCGGCGAAATCTTCTGGGTGAAGTATCATTTCAAGACTGATCAGGGGATCAAGAATCTGGTCGCCGACGACGCCGCGCGCATCGCGGGCCAGGACGCGGACCATCATCAGCGCGACCTGCTGAGGGCGATCGATCGGGCTGAGTATCCGTCGTGGACGCTTAAGATGCAGATCATGCCAGCGGCAGATGCCGCCAAGTACCGCTTCAATCCATTCGACGTGACCAAGGTCTGGTCGCATCGCGACTACCCGCTGATTACGGTCGGCAGAATCGTGCTGAATCGCAATCCAGAAAACTATTTCGCCGAAGTTGAACAGGCGGCCTTCAATCCCGCGCACTTCGTGCCGGGCATCGGTCCCTCCCCCGACAAGATGTTGCAAGGCCGCCTGTTCTCCTACGGCGATACCCATCGCTACCGGCTGGGCGCGAATCATATGCGCCTGCCGGTCAACCAGCCGCACGCAACTCATGCAAACAATTTCGGACGCGACGGCGCGATGCGCACGGACGGCAACCACGGGCGCGAAAAAAATTACGAGCCGAACAGCTTTGGCGGTCCGCAACAAACCGGCCAGCCGCAATGGGCGCCAATCGAAGTTTTCGGGCCCACCGGAAATCACGTCCCGGTGCATCATCGCGATGACAACGACTTCGTGCAGGCTGGCGACCTCTATAGGCTTATGAGCGACGATGAGAAGCAACGACTGATCGCTAACATCGCGGGCAGCCTCGCGAAGGTCAGCAAACGGGATATCATCGAGCGGTCAATCGCCAATTTCCGCAAGGCCGATACCAACTACGGAGATCAAGTCGCCAGGGCGATCGAGCAACGCCGCAATCAGCGATGAGATCTGTGTGAGCGGAAAACGATCGACCTTGGTTCTTGTCGCAAGTAGTTGCGGAGAGTTAGCCTTGTTCTAACAGGGAGCACCTCTCATGAAGATAGTCGTCCTCGATGGTCACGCTTTGAATCCGGGCGACTTGAGCTGGGACAGGCTGCGCTTGATTGGCGAGCTACAAGTCTTTGATCGCACTGCCGAGGATCAAATCGTAGCCCGCGCGCACGATGCCGAAATCGTCCTGACCAACAAAACGCACCTGTCTGCGCAAACCTTGAGGCAGCTCAAAAAGACCCGCTACATCGGTGTGCTCGCGACCGGGTACGACGTCGTCGACATCCGGGCGGCGCGCGAGCTCGGAATCTCTGTCACCAATATCCCGACATACGGTACCGCCTCGGTAGGACAATTCACTTTCGCGTTGCTGCTCGAGCTGTGCCATCACGTGGGCCTTCACAGCGAGGCGACTCGCGCCGGAGAGTGGTCGCGATCTCCGGATTTCAGTTTCTGGAAAGCGCCGCTGATTGAGCTGGCGGGCAAGACTATCGGGATCGTAGGCATGGGTCGGATCGGCCAGCGCGTGGCCGAGCTAGCAGTGGCGTTCGAAATGCGCGTGGTTGCTGCCGATGAGATCAAGCGGCCGGTTCCCGCCTGGCCCGGCTTTCGATGGTACGAGGTCGATGAACTGCTGGCGCATTCCGACGTCGTGAGCCTGCATTGCCCGCTGCTACCGCAAACCCAGGGAATAATCAACGCTAAGTCCCTGGCTAAGATGAAACCGAGCGCGTTTCTAATCAACACCTCGCGTGGACCACTAGTCGTAGAGCAGGACCTGGCTGACGCGCTCAATAGCGGGCGTCTGGCAGGCGCTGCGGTGGATGTGCTTTCGAGCGAGCCGCCGTCCCCCGACAATCCGCTGCTTCGGGCGAAGAATTGTATTGTGACGCCGCACATCGCGTGGGCCACTAAGGAAGCACGAACGCGGCTGCTCGAGGCGGCGATCGCCAACCTGCGAGCGTTCCTGGATGGGCATCCGATCAACGTCGTGAATTAGACTTGCGACTATATTGCAGAAGCTGTCGCGAATCTGCTCAGGATTCGCAAGCTTCCTCGGATGCTCCACCGCCGCGGGGACATCTCGTTCCTCCAGGCCGGCTCTGATAAAACTCGTCCCCTGTGCTGATTTTCACCGGCGCTGCGAGGGGGACGTAAATGCATCGATCGATTTTCAGTTTCGTGGGCGCGGTCGCGCTCGCCGTAGGACTGATCGCGAGCCTGTCGGTGACGCCGGCCGTTGCCGACGAAGCGGATCGCTTTGCCACCACGACACCTATCAAGCACCTTGTGATCATTTTTCAGGAGAATGAGACCTTCGATCACTATTTCGGGACTTATCCCAACGCCGCCAACCCTGCTGGCGAGCCTCAGTTTTTTCCCGCTCATGACACGCCGTCGGTTAATGGATTCACCCCGACGCTGCTGAACTCCAATCGTAACGGTGTCAATCCATTTCGCTACGATCGAACGCAAGCCTACACGTGCGACGGTCTCAACGGCTACATGGCGGAGCAGCAACAGTTTGACTTCGGCCTGATGGACCAGTTCGTTACCTTTACCACGGTTCCTGCAGGATGCCCCGACTACGGTCACGGCAGCGCTTTTATAATGGGTTATTTCGATGGCAACACTGTGACTGCGTTGTGGAATTACGCCCAGCATTTTGCGATGAGCGATAACTCCTTCGGCACGACTTTCGGAAGTACGCTGCCAGGACATATCAATTTGGTATCGGGACAGACCAACGGTGCTATTCCTACACCGCCCAACCCTCAGCTGGTCCTGGACGGCACACTTATCGCCAATGCGCAGCCGACCGGCGACGTCTGCTTTGCCAGCGCTACTCAGACCGTTCAGATGTCCGGTATGAACATAGGTGATCTGCTGAACGCAAAGGACATAAGCTGGGGTTCGTTCGAGGGCGGCTTCAATCTGCAGACGGTGAATCCCAATGGCACCACGGGATGCAAGCGCAGTCATACCAATCCAGTAAGTGGTATGGTCATCGCCGATTACAACGGCCAATACACGCCGTTTCAGTACTATCCTCAGACAAGTAACCTGAATCACATGCGGCCTGCCGATATTTCCGAGATAGGACATCCAGGTCAGGCCAACCATGAGTATGACCTGGCCGATCTTCTAGCTGCTGCAAAGGCCGATAACTTGCCCGCGGTCAGCTATGTCAAGGCGGAGCGCTATCAGACCGGGCACGCAGGCGGCATTTCAGATCCGCTCGATGAGCAAGTGTTCCTTGTGCAAACAATCAACGCACTCGAGAAGACGCGGCAGTGGAAGAGCATGGCGATAGTAATCGCATTCGACGACAGCGATGGTGACTACGATCATCAGATGAGTCCTATCTTTAACGGTTCGACTTCGCCACTCGACGCGCTAAGCGGGACCGGAGTCTGCGGGTCAGGCGATCCTTCGCTTGGCGACGCAGAGTTGCGATGCGGCTACGGGCCGCGGTTGCCGTTGCTGATCATATCGCCTTACGCGAGGCCTAATTCCGTTGATCATACGATTACAGATCTGACCTCGATAACGCGCTTTATCGAAGACAACTGGTCACTAGGTCAGCTAGGTGGAGGCTCCTACGACGCAATAGCCGGTCCGCTCAGCAACATGTTCGATTTCACGGGACGACATCGCACGCGGACGCTTTTCCTAAATCCAGGCACCGGAGAACTCACTCATTAGCTACTTATTCGAGTTAACAATCCGGCGAAAGGTCAAATTGATCCGGGGCCCGCACGGACGGCCCTGTTTGTTGACGCCATGCATCCAATATCGCTGCGTTTCACCTTTCATCAGTAAGAGGCTCCCCGATGCAAGTCTCAGACGGACAGGTTTCGCGAGCTTATTAGTCTTGTGCTTCAGCACGAATGTTCGCTCTTCGCCAAGGCTTATCGACGCGATCACCGGTCTGTCTCCAAGCGTCGGTTCGAAGTCGCTATGGAATCCCATGCTATCCCGGTTATCGCGATAGTAGTTAAGCAGTACGCTGTTGAAAGATGCCGCAGTAGCAGCCTCGACGCGCTTTCTTATTTCAAGTAGCAAATCGGTCCATGGCAGCGGCTCTAATGTGATACCTGAGTAGGTGTATTCCGTGTCCGGGTCTCCGTACCAGGCGACCAGGCGCGGCTGCAAGTGCATTTTGCCCCACACGAGAATTCTGTGCTGTCGCCACGGCACGTCGGAGATCAGCTCACGCAAAATTTCATCGGGATGGCGCCCCAGGTCAAGGTTGCTCTGGTAGTAGACTTTCGCGTCGGGCAGCGGAATCGGTTCAAGATGATTCGTCTCTTCAAACAAGCCCGACATCAGGGCCTCCTCGACACTAAACTGCTCACCTTCGACTCTATCTTCAAAGTTTCGCCAAACCCTTGCGATAATCAACTGTTTCGGTGTTAGTAGCGACTCGTTGCCTCGGGTTATGCGCATGGTGTAAAAATTTCTCCGGGCAATCGTGGGAGTACAAACATGAGTGATTGGAAAAAGCCAGAGTTTGTCGAGATTCGAATGGACGCGGAAATCAACTGCTACAGTTCGGCCCTCGCCGACGATCCCCGGCGCGCCCTGAAGCAGCCTTTGATTCGCGACGACGGATCGGAAACCAAGCAGGAATCCTAAGACCCGGCCGTCGTGCGGGTCCATATTCTTGGTTCGGCTGCCGGCGGCGGCTTCCCGCAGTGGAACTGCAACTGCGTTAATTGCGCTGGGCTGAGGACCGGGGTGCTTCACGCGAAAGCGCGGACACAATGTTCGGTGGCAGTCAGCGCGGACGGCTCGCGATGGTCGCTGCTGAACGCGAGCCCTGATCTTCGAGCGCAGATTTTTTCATTCCCCGAATTGCTGCCAAAGAGCCGCGTCAGAGGATCGGCCATCGACGCGGTACTGCTTTCCGACGCGGAACTCGATCACATCGCCGGCCTGCTCTCGTTGCGAGAGGCTCAGCCAATCCGGCTGTATTGCACGCCACGGGTTTTCGAATGGGTCTTCGCAACCAACCCGATTTTTGCTGCGTTGAATCAATCGGATAGATTCAATGTGACGAGGCTGGAAGATCGCAAAGCCGAGACCGTCGGATGCGGCTTCGGCTTCGAGACGATTTTCGTCAGCGGCAAAGTCCCAACTTATGTTAAGACGCCGACCGCCAATTGCGACGGAGCCGTGGTCGCCTACAAACTCATCGACAAAAGCTCTGCCTCGTCGCTCCTGTATGTTCCTGCGATAAAAGAAATCGACGAAAGGTTTATCGCAGATGCCGCCAAGTGCGACTGTCTTCTGTTCGATGGCAGCTTCTGGTCAGAGAATGAAATGGATGGCCGCGGGACCGGGACGCGGACCGCATCCGAGATGGGTCACATCGCTATCTCGGGACCCGCCGGCAGTCTCGCGCGACTCAGCCATCTTCGAATCAGAAAAATCTATACTCACATCAACAACACTAATCCGATTCTCGATGAGACCTCGGCCGAGCGCCGCGAGATCGAAAGAGCGGGATGGGAGGTAGCCGAAGACGGCATGGATTTTACGGTCTGACTTCAGCGTGAACGATATGGCGGAAAATAAATCTGACTCGGCGGAGAAATTTGTCGCGCGCCTGCGAGCGATTGGCGAAGCTGCCTACCACGACAAGCATCCGTTTCACGTCCTGATGCATCAGGGCAAGCTGACGAAACGGCAACTGCGGGCGTGGATTGAAAATCGCTTCTACTACCAGTGGACGATTCCTAAGAAGGACGCGCTGATCCTGGCCAAGGCTGACGACCCGGAATTTCGCCGCGCGTGGATTACGCGAATTATCGACCACGACGGGATGGGCGACAGCGAGGGTGGCATCCGCAAGTGGTACAAGCTGTCGGAGGCCGCGGGCCTCGACGTCGCCGACGTCGCGAGTTTGCGCTACGTGCTGCCCGGCGTGCGCTTCGCGGTTGACGCGTACCTGCATCTGTGCGCGTCGCGTCCGCTGACCGAGGCGGTCGCATCGTCGCTGACAGAATTGTTTGCGCCGACCCTGATGGCCGATCGAATCGCAGTCCTCGAGAAGTTATATCCGTGGCTCGACAGCCGTGGCCTCGAATATTTTCGCGGACGCCTGGTGCAGGCACCGCGCGACTCCGAGTTCGGCCTGGATTACGTCGTCGCGCATTGCACGACGCTTGAGTCGCAGGACCGCGCCGCCGACGCGCTCACGCTCAAGTGCCACATACTGTGGAGTCTTCTGGACGCTATTCACTACGCCTACGTTTCTCCCGGACATTTGCCGCCGTTGTGGCACGATCCGCGAAAACTCGGATGAGTGCAGACGACGCATGGCGGCCGCGGCTGGCCTCGCGCGCGCGGCTGAAGTTCGATCCCATCGCGCAGCAGGAAATGCTGCTGTTCCCGGAAGCAGCGCTGGCTCTCAACGAAACGGGCGCGGCAATCGTGCGGTTATGCGACGGCGCACGTTCGATAAATGAAATCATCGATCAGTTGTCGAAAAAATATGAAGACGCCGATTGCGACGCGCTGAGGCGCGAGGTGATGGACTTCCTCGACACCATTCGCGCGCGCGGGTTGCTCCAATGACCACGGCGCCGCGCCCATACACTCTCGTCGCGGAGCTCACCTATCGATGCCCGCTGCGATGCGTGTACTGCTCCAACCCGGTGGATTTCCACCGATCGCGCGCCGAACTCTCAACTGACGAATGGCGCCGCGTTTTTTGCGAGGCCGCGGAACTGGGCGTCATGCAGTTGCATCTCTCGGGCGGCGAACCTGTCCTTCGCGATGATCTCGTCCAACTAATTGAGCAAGCGCGAGCCTGCGATCTCTACACAAACCTGATAACCGGCGGCACGCTGCTGGACGACGATAAGCTGCGACACTATCGCGAGGCTGGCCTCGATCATATTCAACTGAGCATCCAGGGTGCGGCGCGCGAAAGCGCCGAGATGGTCGCAGGCGTGCGATCGCATCGAAAAAAACTGGACGTCGCGCGGCTCATCCGCCAGATCGGCTTTCCGCTAACGCTCAACGTCGTGATTCATCGGCTGAATATCGCCGAGGTGCCCGAACTGATCGCGCTCGCACTAGAATTGGGAGCGGATCGCCTCGAGCTCGCGAATACCCAGTTCTACGCATGGGCGGATGAAAATCGTCGCGCGTTAATGCCGACCCGCGAGCAGTATGATCGCGCCGAAGAAATCGCGCGCGCGGCGATCGCGAAATATCGCGGTACGCTCGAAATCGCGTTCGTGCAGAACGACTATCTCTCGGGTGAGCCCAAGCCATGCATGGGCGGATGGGGCCGCAGCTACATGTGCATCAATCCAACTGGCGAGGTGATGCCATGCCACGCCGCCGCGGTGATTCCGGGCCTGCGTTTCGAATCTGTCCGTGATGACGCGTTGGAAAAGATCTGGCGCGATTCGCCCGCGATGAATGCGTTCCGTGGCGACGACTGGATGATGGAGCCGTGCCGCAGCTGCGCACGTAAAGAAATCGATTTTGGTGGATGCCGTTGTCAGGCCTTCATGCTGGCCGGAAACGCGGCCGAAGCCGATCCGATTTGCCGCCTGTCACCGCATCACGGAATCGTCGAGTCGATACGCAACGATTCCGGCGCCGACGAACCGCTGATTTATCGCGACGCAAAGACCAGCCGCGAACTCGCTTCGCGCTAGCCGATTCCCGATTTGCCCATGAGATCCTGTGGACGCGATGACGCCTTACACTGACGGTAACGGCTCTCTCTGAACACCGCGACGGGATCGATCGCGCCGCCGTTTCGTTTGCGCGCCATTTTGATCGCCGGCTCGACGTCCATCCGCACCGCGTTCTGTAGTGTGCGATTTGCCAACAGAGCGTCGTTCGCCTCCTGCGCTGAATTCAACGCGTCGCGGTCGACAATCAACGCCTGCGTGTACGCGCGCTGAAGGGCACGCGCTTCTTCCGGCGAATCGACGCGCCTAGCGCCAGGCCGCGGGATCGCTGCCGAGCGGTGCGGGCGGAAGATCCCATCGCGGCGGCGTTTCCGACATCCGCGCGATCGGACCGAGACGCGTTAGAGGTCCCCAAGCGGTGTTCATCTCGATGATCCACGGAGTGATCGAGGCCATGTCGAATCCGCCCGGCTTGTCCTCCGGCGCGGTGCGCGGCAACGACATGATCCACATCGCAGTGCGCGCGAGCGATACGCGAACGTGCCAGCTGCCGCCTTCGGTTGCGCGTCGCGCGAGCGCGCACATCACGCCGAGCGCGCCAAGGTAGCCAGTCGTGTAGTCGTTGATCGCGGCTGGCACCAGTGCGGGATGCTCGTCGCCAGCATGCTCGTGCGCCATGCCGGTGACTGTCTGCGCGAGTTGTTCCCATCCGGGCCAGCCCGCGAACGGACCTTCGTGTCCGTAACAGTCGATCGATACTGCGATGATGCCGGGCCGCATCTCGGCCAATCCTTCCGGCGAGAAGCCGCGCCGCGCGAGAGCGCCCGGACGGTATCCTTGCGAGAATACGTGCGCATCGCGGACCAGTGCGCGCATTCGCTCGGCATCCTCCCGGCTATCGAGATCGAGAAAACACGAGCGCTTGCCGGGGTTGGCGTCGATTACGAAAGGCTCGATTGGCGGCAGCTTGGGGCTGCGCACGTGAAGGACTTCGGCGCCATGCTCGGCCAGGGTGCGCGCGCAGGTCGGTCCGGCGAGCACGCGCGTGAGATCGAGAACACGCACGCCTGACAGTGGGCGAGCGCCATGCGCGCCGGCGCGCGGCCCGGGAATCGGCTCTGGCGCCGCGTCGCCGAGGCGAAGAACCTCGACGACGGGCACTTGCGCGAGCGCGACACCTTGAGGATGCGCGCGCCACTCGTCGGCGCTACGCAACTTCGCACCGCACACTCCGCGGTCGGCGAGCGCATCTTCGAGCGCCTGCGCATCCCACGACGCGACCGCATTCGCGATCGCACCGGCGTCATCGTCGCATTTCAAAAGTGCGAGCGTGCCTTCGCGTGAACTGAATCCGCCGTGCAGATGAACCCATCGCCCATCGCGCGCGCGATAGAGGGCGGTCGTGGGCTGCGGGCTGCGGTCTAATGAGGCGCCCTGACATCGTTGGTATAGGAACGACACGAGCGACGCGGCCGCGGCGCGCACATCGACCTCGATACGCTGCGGACGTCCGCCGCGCGCGCACCAGAGGTCGGCGGCCGCGATCGCATTCGCGGCGAGGACAGCAGCGGCAGCCTCGCCGGCGCGAAAGCGCGTCGCGATAACAGGATCGCGTCCGATTATTTGCAGCGCGTGTTGATTTGAAGTGTCCGCGCGCCCGAGTGAGGCAAGCAGATCGCGAGTCCATGATGCGCGTTCGATCGCTGAAGGGGTTGCCACGCGTCGAAATTAGCACTCGATCGAATGGATTGAGAAACGTTGACCACTACGGGTTGAGAAGTTTGCTGAATGCTGGGGGACCGTGCTTAATTCGGGGCGAGGACGACATCATGAATTCGGAAATCGAATTGCGCGATCATTTGTTGGTCGGTCCGTTGCGGCGATCGGTTAATAATGCGAGCAAAGTGGCCGGGAGCATCCACGATGACGCGACGGCGACCAAGTTGGGGTTTCGCGGAGGCACGGTTGCCGGATCGATTCATCTGGAGTTGTTTCCGCCGCTCCTGTTGAAGTCGTTCGGCAAGCGATGGTTCGAGCGCGGGACGATCTCGATGTACTTCCTCAACGCGACGACTGATCGAGAGGCGGTGCGCGCGTTCGTGAAAGAGCCGCCGCTCGATGCGACGGACGCGCAGGTCGAAATCTGGATCGAGCGAGATGATGGGATGCGGGTTGCGGAAGGCACGGCGTCAGTAGGAAGCCCTGAGGAGCGGAGCGCGTTGCTACGGCGTCCGCTCGATCGATTCGACCCTGGTGAGCTGCGGATTCTTGGCGGGCTTAAGGTCGGCGATCAGTTCGAAGAGTGCGATGCGTTTCTGACGAACGGTGCGATGGCCGGGCGGATGAAGGTCATCACGGAGCCGATGGATTGGTACATCAAGCCTTCGCCGTGGGGTGGTGCTATCGCAACGCCGGCGACGATGGTGCAGTTGCTCTATTCGCAATCAATCGCGACGCTGCGCGGCAAGCTCGGTCAGGCGGTGGGACTGTTCGGGGCGATCGAGCTGCGCAATATCAATGGGCCGGTGCGGGTAGAGCATCCGTATCGCGTCGGCGGGAGTATCGTGGCGCTGGGTCAGAGCCCGAAGACTGAATATATGTGGTTCGAGACGGCGCTGAATGAGAAGGACGGCAAACGCATCGCCGAGATGAGGATGCTGCTGCGCTTCATGAAAGCATCGTCGCCGAAGTACAAGGACGCGACCGCGAGCTGATGCGCAGAATCTCTACCTGGGCGCACGCCGCTCGTGCATATCCATATGAGTAAGCGACTTGCCATCAACCATAAACATCACCACTTCGGCGATGTTGGTGGCGTGTTCGGAGATTTCGTTCAAGTCTCTTGAGAGGAAGGCGAGCTTGGTGTCGTGCGCGACTCGATCGGGATCTTTTGCAACCGTGGCGGTGAGCTGGGCGAAGGTCTTGCCGTAGAGCGCGTCAAACTCCTTATCCTTCTCGAAAACCTGTTTAACGAGTGAACTGTCCGCTTGGGAGAAGGCCGCCAGGCTGTCGCGGACCATCGCAAGCGCGAGCGATCCCATTTGTGAGACTTCGGCGTGGGAGGTTGTCGGATCGCGATCGTCGCGATCGTGAACAATCTCGCAAATGTTAACCACCCGGTCTCCGATCCGCTCGAGTTCGGAGGTGACCTTCATCGCAGCGGTTATGAGGCGGAGGTCCTTGGCGACGGGTTGATGAAGGGCGAGGAACTGCAGACACATTTCTTCGAGGTCAATGTCCATCTGGTTCACGTTGCTGTCCTGCTCGATGATCATGCGGGTGCCGGGAACGTCATGTTCGCTGAGACATCTGAGCGCGCTCTCGATCTGCGCGATGACCAGGTCTCCCATTTGACTGACCTTGGTTCGGAGATCGGAAAGTTCGAGATCAATGTTTTTGTGCGTATGTTCCATGAGTGGGTTCCCGGTTCGGTGATCAATTCTTGCAGCGCGATCGCGGCAGCAGGCGCGCAGAATTGATTATGAAAGAAGCGGCGGTTTCAATCGAGCGGCGAATTGAAGGCGCTGATGGAGGGCGGGTCGCCTTCGAACTTTTCGACCTGGACAAGAGTTGTTTGGGCGCTGGGGCCCTGGGCCAGGCGCGAGGTTCCCTTGTCGAGGGTCAGGACGTTGGGGTTGCCGTGCTTGTCGAGAGTGCCGATCGTGCCTGGATCGAGCGGGTCGTACCATGCGCCGGTTGAGATTTGGATCACGCCCGGGCGGATGTCGTCGGTGAGAACTGCGCCGGCCAGGATTGCGCCGCGATCGTTGAAGACCCGGACGATATCGCCGTCGCTAATTCCGCGCGCGGCAGCGTCGTTGCGATTCATGCGCATCGGCTCGCGACCCGCGACTTTGCTTTGTTGGCTGACGCGCGCCATGTCCATCTGGCCGTGCAATCGCGTGCTCGGCTGGGTGGTCAGAAGATGCAGCGGGAATTTGCGGGCGGCGTCGCTGCCCAGCCATTCGGCGGGTTCGAGCCAGGTGGGATGTCCGGGGCAGTCGTCGTAGTTATAGCTGGCTATTTTCTCTGAAAAAATTTCGATTCGGCCTGACGGCGTTGGCAGCGGATTGGCGTCGGGATTCATCCTGAATTCTTCGAACAGAATGTGCGGGGTCGAGGCTTCGGGAATTTCGAGATATCCACGGCTCCAGAACTCGTCGAAGGCGGGCCATTCCGCGACGTGACGATTCGCGTGTTCGCGGGCGGCGTCGTAGATGTGACGCAACCATTGAATGGTGGTGCGGCCTTCGGTGAACGACTCGCGAGTGCCGAAGCGGTCGGCGAGATCGCTGAAGATTGCAAAGTCATCGCGCGCGTCGCCGACCCGCGCGATCGCCTGCTTCATCGCGATGATGAATCTGTCGCGCGCGCTGGCGCCGACGTCGTCGCGCTCAAGCGTCGTGGTGCTCGGCAGAACGATGTCGGCATGGCGGGCGGTCGCGGTCCACCATGGATCGTGGACGATGATGGTCGAAGGACGGCGCCATGCGCGGATGAGGCGATTGAGATCCTGATGATGATGAAACGGATTGCCGCCGCACCAATAGACGAGATCGATGTCGGGATAGACCAGGTCCTGCCCGTCGTACTGGAACGGCTGAAGCGGATTGAGAAGGAGGTCGGCGATTCTGGCCACCGGGATGAAACTGCGAACCGGATTGCGGCCGAGGGGCAGAGTCGGAACCGGCATGTCCGGCAGCATGGTCGCGAGGCCCTCCATACTTCCGTAACCGAAGCCGAAGCCGCCGCCGGGAAGACCGACCTGGCCGAGCACGGCGGCGAGAGCGATTGCAGCCCAAACTGGCTGCTCGCCGTGGTCGCCGCGCTGCAGAGACCAATTGACGTTGATGAAAGTTCGCGACGCGGCCATCTTGCGCGCGAGGCTGCGAATTTTGTCGGCGGAAATCTCGCTCAGGCCGGCGGCCCATTCGGCGGACTTTGGGAGGCCGTCGTCGGTGCCGAGCAGATAGTCGCGGAAGCGATTGAAGCCGGTGCAGTAACGAGCGAGGAAATCCGCGTCGTGCAAGCCCTCGACGATGAGCGTGTGAGCGAGCGCGAGCATCAGCGCGGTATCGCTATGCGGGCGCGGCGCGATCCATTCGGCGTCGAGGAAGCCGGCCGCATCGTCGCGCATCGGGCTGATGTTGCAGAACTCGACACCCGCGGTCTTGACCTTCTCGAGCCATCCGCGGGTCGTATGCTCGCCGACACCACCGGGAGTGACTTGAGTGTTGCGGGTCGGGATGCCGCCGAACATCACGACCAGGTCCGCATGATCGGCGATGCTCTTCCAGCTGGTGCCGGGACCGTTCATGGCGTGCAGGCTGCCGAGCACGTTCTTCACGAGCACGGCGCCTGCCGCGTTGCTGTAAGTGTCGCGCGCGCCGGTGAATCCGCCGATGCCGCCGAGGAAGCGCTGCAGTTGCGTGCGCGCGTGATGGAAGCGGCCGGCGCTGGCCCATCCGTAGGAGCCGGCGTAGATGGCGTTGTTGCCGCGATCGCGAATCACGCGCTTGATTTCGTCGGCGATCAAATCGAGCGCGCGGTTCCACGTTACCGCGACATAACGATCTGAGCCGCGGCGATCGCGGGTACTGCCGGGGCCGTGCTCGAGGAATCCTGCGCGCACTGCTGGTTGCGCGACGCGGCTGGCATGATGGAGCGCGTCGGGAATCGAGTGTAAGAGGGGCGAAGGATCAGGATCGCGGGCGAAAGGGCGCGTTTCGGTGACTCGTCCGTCGAGGATGATGGGCTCGAAGGTGCCCCAGTGCGAGTGGTTGAGGGCGGGCGCGGTGTGTGGAGGTTTTTCTGACATCGAGCTCACGCAAGCAGCCAATTCATCTAGGAAACATCTTCGAACAGTGAGGTGCTCAGATATCGTTCGCCGGAATCTGGAAGTATCACGACGATCGTTTTGCCAGCGTTTTGCGGACGCTTGGCGATTCGCGCGGCAACAGCGGCGGCGGCTCCACATGAGATGCCTGAAAGGATTCCTTCTTCACGGGTCAAGCGACGCGCGTATTCGATAGCCTCCTCGTTGCTGACCTGCTCGACGACGTCGACCATCGAGAGGTCGAGATTTTCAGGGACGAAGCCTGCGCCGATGCCCTGGATTTTGTGCGCGCCCGGCTTCAGCGGCTGGCCGCTACGCTGCTGCGTGATGACGGGACTCGCAGTCGGCTCGACTGCGACCGAGGTGATCGGTTTGCCCATGGTTTTTTTGATGTAGCGCGAAACGCCGGTGATAGTGCCGCCGGTGCCGACTCCCGCCACGAAAATATCGACCGCACCTTCGGTATCGTTCCAGATTTCCGGACCGGTAGTCGCTTCGTGAATCGCGGGATTGGCGGGATTCCTGAACTGCTGCAGCAGGACGTAGCGGCCGGGCGCCGAAGCAACGATTTCCTCGGCCTTCGCGATCGCGCCGGTCATGCCGCGCGCGCCCTCGGTCAACACGAGCTTTGCGCCGTAGGCGACGAGCAATTTGCGCCGCTCGAGGCTCATCGTATCGGGCATCGTGAGCGTCAGCGGGATCTTGCGGGCGGCCGCGACGAACGCGAGCGCGATGCCGGTGTTGCCACTGGTCGGTTCGACCAGCTCCTTCCCCGGACCAAGCAGACCGCGCTTCTCGGCGTCCCAGACCATCGCGGCGCCGATGCGGTCCTTGACGGAATACGCGGGGCCGCGTCCTTCAATCTTGCCGAAAACGGTGGCAGGAGCGCCGTCGATGACGCGGTTGAGCCGCACCAGCGGCGTATGTCCGATCGAGCGCGAATTGTCTTCATACCAATGTGGCATCGGCTGTCTCCGCTTGGGAAGTCGTCGAATTATATTACCTGTTCAATCGGAAAAATAACGATTGAGCCAAGGTTCGAGAATCAAAGATGTCCATCCCTGCTTTTCTGCGAACAGCCCGCTCCGGCTTCCCGCTACAATTTAACGAATTTGTTGCCTCATGGTAGACGACGGAATGCGGCTCAATCTTCTGCGGCGCCGCGCAGCGGGATCACCCCAACAGGGGCAGTGTCTGGATGCATGGTTTCCCACTTGATGAGCTTCAAATCGAGCACGAATATCCCGTAGAACACCGGCACCAGCAGCAGTTCGATGAAGGTCGCAACACTAAGACCTCCTATCTGCGCGTAGCATAGGGGTTCCCACAAAGGGCCGCCGCGAACCGAGAGAGGGACCAATGCCAGCACCGCGGCGCCGACGGTGATCAATACGGGGCGCAATCGCTCGATGCCGGCGTCGAGCACTGCTTCCATGAACGGTTCGCCTTTCTCGTGCATTTCTTCGATGAAATCGAATAGCACTATGACGTGACTGACTATGACACCTATCAGACTGGCTATACCTAGAAATGCCATGAAGCCGAACGGCGTACCCATCACAAGCAGCGCGAGCAATGCGCCAACTACGCCATATGGCACGCAGGCAAATACCAGAACGGGTTTGATAGCACTGTTGAATTGGATGACCAGGGCTACATAAATCATCAGGCATGAAATCAGAAGAATGATGCCTAACTCTCCAAATCCCGTCTGTTGTTTGGCATATTCGCCGCCTATGGTGATGCTGTAGCCGGTTGGTACGGTAGCCTGCAACTCTTTAATCTTTGGCAGCGCCTGGTTGAGTACTTCTGAAGCGAGCACGCCGGGTGCGGTGAAAGCTGCGACAGTGATAGTGCGATAGTGAGCGCGGCGCCGGATTCGCTGAGTCTCTAGTTCGTACTTCACCGACGAAATTGCTTTCAGTGGAACCGGCTGGCCTCCGTTCGAAGGATAGACGTAGAGATTTTCCAAATCCGGCACAGTTGCGCGTTCGCGGCGGTAAAGGCGTGCGACGACTGGAATCTGTTTGTCTCCGTCGAGCAGGGTCGCGACTCTGGTGCCGCTCAGGCTTGCGGTAGTTGAAGCGGCGACATCTTCGTTGGTAACGCCGGCAAGGTTGGCACGATCGGGATCGATTTGGAGCCGCGCGACCATCGTTTGCCCCATCCAGTCGTCGCGCACTCGGCGCGCATCCGGAACCGCGCGCAGTATGTCTTCGAGGTTGTCGGCTAACTTGCGAAGCGTCGCGATGTCTTCGGTCTCACCGCCTGTCGTGGACTCGGCGCGGCCGCTGACGAAGATTTCGACGGGATATTTGGAGCCATTGGTCTGCAACTCCTGGACGTCCACGTATGCGCCCGGAATCGCTGCCGATAGTGCGGGTTGCAGAATGTTTGCGAAGCGCGACATCGCGCGCCGATCGTCAATTTCGATGACTACTTGCGCATAGTTGACCTGTTTCGTCTCGGGAGCCAGCGAGTACCAGAAGCGTGGGCCACCTCCGCCGACGAAAGTCGTCAGCGACTTTAATAGGTGATGGGTACTTTCGGCGCCTTCCGATTCCTTGAGGTCGATCTGGTGCGCCTGCTGCTCAATTATCTCACGCGCCTTCGCTGCCGCGGCCGTAGTCTCGGTCAAAGCACTGTCGTTAGGAAGAAAAATATCCACCGTGGAAAGGAATTGTAGATCGATGGGGAAAAACGCGGACTTCAGCATTCCGCCCAGTTTGAATCCTACGACCAGGAAGACAAGCGAGGCTATGAGCGTTAACCATCGATGCTCGAGGCACCAATGTCCCGTGCGATAGTAATAGCCACTGAAGCCCTGGCGGCGCTGCTCTTCTATCGGCAGCGGTTTCTTTTTTGCAGGGCGCAACCAGTAATAACCTAGCATCGGGATAAAGGTCATCGACACCAGTCGCGACGCGATCAAGGACGCCGTCATGACAACCGGCAGGGAAATCATAAACTTGCCAGTGTCTTTGCTAAGCAGGCCGAACGGCAGGTACGCGACGATGTTAGTGATCGTGGCATACAGAATTGCACGCGCCAGCTTGGTAGGTCCCAGCCATGCCGACACGATTCGCGGATGGCCCGAATCAAGGTCACGCTTGATTGCGTCGCCGGCCACTACGGGGTCATCAATAAGGAGACCTAGCGCGATTATCAGTGATGCAATTGAGACCTGCTGGATGTCCCAGCCGACCAGATCCATGAAGCCGAAGGTCATCAGCAGCGTCAGCGGGATCGATACAGCCATCAGCAGGGCCGAGCGCCATTCCCAGAACCCGATCAGCGCCGTGATGACGACGAGCACGATCGCTTCCTCGAGCGCATGATTCAGCAGCTGGACGTTTTCCTCGACCTGGCGCGGTTGATCCGAGGTCCGCGCCATAATCAGATCCGACGGAAGTTGTTGGCGGAGCAGGGCCAGCTGGTGATCGACGTTTTCACCGAACAGGTGGATCTGTTCGCCCGAGCGCATCTGAACGGCGATAGTAATCGCGCGATGCGTCTGCCATGCGTCGCCAGCGTCGCGGATCGTGTAGGTGTTGAGATAGCGCGCCGGGTCCTGGTAGCCGCGCGTGATCGTGACGAGATCGCGAAGATAAAGCGGCGAGCCGGTCGCGGACTTGCCGATGATCGTGTCTCCTATGTCCTTTTCGTTTTTGAACTCGCCTGAAGGGAGCACGATGAGATTGCGGCCGTTGGTTTCGATCGAACCGCCGGGTGCGACAATATTTCGTGCCGCCAGCACCTGCGAAATCTTACCCGGAGTGATGCCGTAAGCGGCGAGGGTGGACTGCGAATATTCCAGATTGATCCACTGCGGGAGATCTCCGGAGATCAGAATTTTCGAGACCTGCGGGACTCCAGTCAGGCCGCGCCGGATCAAATCAGTGAAGTCGTCTAGCTCGCGGTAACTGTACTTATCCCCGGCGACCGTCTCGAGGCGCGCCTGCGCGTCGTCGGGATTGCGAACTACGACTGGCTGCCAGATGTCGGGATCAAAGGAGGCGGAGCCGTACTTCTCCTCGACGCATCCCATGAACGCGCGTTGCAATTCGTCGTCAGAGTTCGCGACACCATCGAGGCCGACGAAGCCTCGGCCCGTAATCGGCCGGATATCACCTAGAGTTCCACCCTTAGCGAGACAAGGACCAAGCGTTCCCCTAAGGCTCTCGCCGATATTCGGTGAATCGAGACCTTGCGGGAATGCTACTACTATTGTCGCGCGCTTCGACGAGTCCCCGCCGGCGCTGCGCACCGCTCTTATTGCGGCCGCGATCTCTCTGGCGCGCAATGAAATCGCGACCTCGCTTTCCTTGGGACTTGCAACAGTCAGCATCAGAGCCGCGGTATCGCCAAAGCCGCTGAAGAACTGAATCGGACCCGCGCCCTTAGGCAGGTCCGTAATGCTTCTCAGCTTCAGGTCCATCTCGTTGAAGACGGGCTTCGTGTCCTTGACGTTGTAATCGACCTGTACGTTCACGACGGATAGGCCATCGAGTGTTAGCGACTTAATCGAGTACTCTTCGGCGGATGGCGCGCGAACCTCGGAGACCTCAGCCAGCTTCTGCTCGATCTTGCGAGTGACGAGCTGCTCGACGCGGTCGGCGCTGACGCCCGGCCATGCGCATATCACCTGCGCTTCCTTGACCGGGATGTCAGGATCCTTGCGCTTGGGCATTTTCTGGTAGCCATAGATGCCCCATGCGATCACGATCAGCAGCGCTACCCACGAAATCTGGCGGTTCTCGGTAAAGAAGCGCGCAGTATTGTGAGTCGTCGCGATTATTTCTGCGTCAGGCCGATGCGCCATTGGAATCGCGCCTAGGGTACCACGTTGATGGTGGCGCCGTTGGATACGATGTCGGAGCCCCTGACTATCACTTGCGCGCCCGGGTCGAGGCCAGACTCAACCGAGACCTGGTCGCCGACGATAGTACCTATCTCGATCTTCTTAAGTCTCGCGACCATCTTGCCGTCGGCGTCCTTGTCGGCTACATACACCGCATAGCCCTGGGGATCGTCGGGCGGCCGAACGATTGCGCGAGTCGGTACTACCAGCACGTTCTTTGCCTGGGTGGCATTGGGCAAATGGAGTGCGGCGATCATACCGACCCGCAGGCGAGCGTCGGGGTTGGGAATGGTCGCCTCGATATCGAATACGCGAGCGTTGGGATCGGCAACGGCTGCGACTTTGGAAATCGAGCCTTTGAAGGTCTGACCGGGGAACGCGTCGACCGTAGCGGAGATCTCTGCGCCGGGCTTCAAGTCGCCAACGATTGCGCCGGGCACACCGAACACCACTTTGACTTTGCTGGTATCGCCAATCTGGAAGCCGATGGTGTTGGGCGCGACAAGAGTACCGACCTCGATCTTGCGATCGAGCACCAGCGCGCTCATGGGAGATTTGAGTTTGCAGTCGTCGAGATCGACTTGTGCCTGCTGTACCGCGGCTTGCGAAGCGCCGACCGAGGCCTGCGCGGACTCGTATTGCTGCTTGGAGGCGTCATAGTCGGCCTTCGAGACGACGCGTTGCTCCAACAGATGTGTGTAGCGGGTGAAATCGGCTTTGGCTTTGCTGAGTGAGGCGCGCGAATTCTGCAATTCGGCCTGAGCTTTGGCAAGACTGTTGCGGTAGGTGTCGTCCTTGACGACGGCGAGCACGGTACCGGACATTACGTGATCGCCGGCCTGCACATTGCGCAGTTTTCCGTCCGCCGCTTTCACCTGGAGGATCGATTGCACGTAGCCATTAACCTTGAAGGCCACGTCGACCTGGGTGTCGGCAATAATGTTCGCCGAGTAAGCGCCGCCGGCCGCGCCGCTGGCGGTCGCGACGGTCTGCACGGTGACCGGGATCGATTCGGGCGCGGCAGGCTCCTTGTGAGCGCATCCAAACATCGCGATCACAGCGATGAGCAGAACGAAAGCGAGCAGGCGCCCGGGCCTTTTTCCCATGATGGCAGACAATATAGATGTACGCAGTTTTTTGCCAATCGCGGCAATCGCCCTGCGGTGTCGGTGGAAACAAAAAAAGACTATAAGACCTTATGAAGAAGGCTCTTCCAAAATTCAGGACCAAAGATGCTGAACGTGAGTTTTGGGCATCGCATGACTCGACCGATTACATCGATTGGCGCAGAGGCAAGCGAGTGACGCCGGCGAACCTCAAGCCCTCGTCGCAAACCATCTCGATCCGGCTGCCGAAGCCAATGCTGGATCGTCTGAAGCTGCTGGCAAACAAGCGCGACGTACCATATCAATCACTGCTGAAGATGTTCGTCGCCGAGCGGCTGAAGGCTGAATTCAAATCCTGATCGCGGAGCCAACAATGGCGCGCTTCAGACGTGGTTGCGGAGCATCAGTTCCTTTGGGTGAGGCTCGAGATATACCTGGCCCCGCAGATAGCTGATGTCGAATTCGCGGACGTAGTGCCGAAATAGGGTGATGGGTACGACCAGCGGTACGAAGCCGCTCCGGTAGTCGTCGATCAGTTCGATTAGTTCGGCGCGGGCGGTTGAGTCGAGATGATCGCGTAGGTAGCCGAGCATGTGATGTAGCACGTTGGTATGACGGGACGTCGTCGCGAGTTTTTTGAGCGCGTCCATGAACCCGCGCTCGTAATCATCGCGCACCTGGTCGCGCGCGAGTTGCTTCGCATTGGCAACGAACCGGCCCAGTTCGCTGTATGCTTTTGGCGAATGCGCCATCAGCACAAGCTTGTGGACGGTGTGGAACTGGACCAGGTCGCCGAGAGTCCATCGTGTTGAGAAGAAAGAACGCATCCGGCGATAGGCGAAGACTCGCTCGACAAAGTTCTCGCGCAAATGCGGGTCGTTGAGGCGTCCTTCCTCTTCGATCGGGAGGCTTGGATAGCGACGCATCAAGGCTGATGCGAACAGGCCGGCGCCGTCGCGCATGGCTGTCCCGGACGGGCCGTAAACTCGCACGCGTTCCATTCCGCAACTCGGCGAATCTTTTTTCAGCACGTAGCCGGAAAGATCCTCGCGGTCGAGTGCGGTGGTGCGGCGCTCCGCGTATGCCGTCATCTTGTCGGTGTGGTCGAGGCCAGTTTTATTGCCGACCAGTCTAACTGCGCGAGTATCGTCGCGGATAAGGCGGATGCTTTCGCGCGGAGCGCCGAGGCCGATTTCTATTTCGGGGCAGACGGGAACGAACTCGACGAAGCGTCCTAAGGTGTCTACAAGAAAATCACTGCGCTTGTGGCCGCCATCGAAGCGCACCTGCTCGCCGAGCAGGCATGACGACACGCCGATTCTGATAGGACCTTCGCTGGCGTAGAGTCGCTCCACGATTATTACGCTTTCTAGCCGCGCAGGAAGTGGGTGATCAGAAAGATAGCGAGCATTCCCGTGCAGGTGGCGACACCTACCAGTGGAGAGTCGTGCTCGCGCGCTTCCGGCAATAGGTCCGAGGCGCCGATATAAAGAAAGGAGCCGGCGAAGAATGCGAGCATGAATGGCAGCAAACCTGCCTTCAGATTGAACATCAGCGTCGAGGCCGCGCCGAGAACAGGCGCCGCCATGTCGACTATGAGCCAAAAAATTGCGTCTCGGTGCGACTTTCCATGAGCGAGAACGACAGTCACCGTGTTCAATCCGTCGCTGAAGTCATGCGCGATAATGCCGAAGGCAATCAGGAGCCCGACCTTAACGCTGGTCTGAAAGCCTACGCCGATTGCGACTCCGTCGAGGAAACTATGGAAGGCCAGGCCCGCCGCGGACATGGCGCCAAGCTCGGCCTCATGAGTTTCCGCCAGATGGGGATGCTCGCGCGCGCGATGCATCGCGGTGTAGCGTTCAAGTCCGAAGAACGCGAGAAATCCGAGCGCGGTGATCGGCATGTACGACGCGCCGTGGTCGAATGCGAAAACTTCCGGCAGAATATCGAACAGAGCGACAGCCAGGACTGCGCCCGAGCTGAAACCGAGCAGCAGATGAAGCCGGTCGCGCAGGCGGATCGCGGCGGTCCCGCCCAGGCCGGTGGAGACGAGAGTTACCAGAGCAAGCAGAATCGGCGCGAATCGCATGGGTTGGATTTTGCTCAGATCCGGGCGGTCGAATTCAACCCGCTGCGGGGAACCGGACGCGGGGCTTCGGCGTTGCTAATATGATGAACATGGAATTGCGAACGAAGTGGATACCGGGGCTTTTTTTCATCGTGGCGGTGCTATTCGGCATGACGGCGATCGACGCTTTCGCGCAGACCGCTAGCAGTGACCATGATACTGCGGTTTTTTCGGGCGGATGTTTCTGGGGCGTCGACGCTGTCTTCAAGCATGTGAAGGGCGTGGACCAGGTGGTTTCCGGATACGCAGGCGGCGCGGCGAACACCGCGCAGTACGAGACGGTCAGCACGGGGACGACGGGACATGCCGAGTCGGTGCAAGTTACTTACGATCCGTCGAAGGTCTCGTACGACGATCTGCTGAAGGTGTTCTTCTTCGTGGCGCACGATCCGACTGAGCTGAATCGGCAGGGTCCGGATACCGGGACTCAGTATCGGTCATCGATTTTCTATGAGAATGATGCTCAGAAGAAGATGGCCGACGATTACATCGCGCAACTAGATCAGAAGCACGCATTCTCAAAGCCAATCGTCACCAAAGTGGTCCCGCTGACGGGATTCTATCCGGCGGAAGACTACCATCAGAACTACCTCGAGTTGCATCCGGATCAGCCCTATATCGTGTTCAACGATTTGCCGAAGCTGGAGCAGTTTCAGAAGGACTTACCGGATCTGTACCAGCCACAAGTCGCGAAGTAGATCAGCCGGCCGCGGCGCGGCGAAGTTCGATCTTGCGCATCTCGTCGGCGCGCGCGCGGGCCTGATCGGCGGCGCGGACGGCAGAATCTGAGACGTGGTATAGCTCGAGGTCGGCGTCGAACTCGCCGTCGACAACCGGGCTCAGAGCTACATCCATATAATGCTTCGAAGCGGGATCGTTCTCGATCTTTTTGCGCAGGCGTTCGAGGCGCCAGAAGAACCATAAGCCCGGCAGATAGGTCGTTAGCGTCTCGCGGGTGCGGCGCGCGAAAAAGCTGAGCGGGTTCTCGCGCTTGTATCCGGGACGCCGCTGCGTGCGCGGCTTGCGGCGAAGGATTCCACCTTGCAGCGGATGCACGTGCTCGAAGGCGTGACTGCCGTAGAAGTAGAAAATCATCGAGGTCATCCGCCGTGAGCGCATCCCGCTGGCGACTGCTCGCTTGATCAAGGTCTCGATGTGCGACGGCGAATAGTAGAGGTGCCATGCGCGCTGGTAGATGTCCTGCCATTCGGCGGCGCTCATCCGCGGATGGTCAGCGGTCGCATGCTCGGCGTCGTACTTGTTGGTGTCGGCTTCCATCCGCTCGCCGCGCAGGTACATGTCCTGGTGATCCTTTGAGCCGGGCAGCGGAGTGAGCATGAAGAATTCCATGATGTCGATCGGGAGTTCGCGCTGGATGATCGCGATGTCGCGCTCGATGCTCGCTGGCGTGTCAGACGGGAAGCCGAGGATATAGCCGGCATAGGTCAGCACCTTGGCGCTCTTCCATGCTTGCAGCATCTTGCGGTATTCGGTGATGCGATTCTGACCCTTCGACGCGCCCTTGAGACTGTCGGGATTGATGTTCTCGAGCCCGATGAAAACTTTCTTGCACCCTGCGCGCACCGACTTCTCGACGAAGTGCGGAATTTTGTGACACATGGTGTCGACCTGCATGATGATGTTGATCTTCAGGCGGTCGCGGCGCTTGAGTTCTATGATGCGGTCGAGAATAGCTTCCCAATTCTTGTTGCGCGCGAAGTTGTCATCGGTGATGAAGAAGCTTTTGACGCCTTGCGCTGCGTGAGCGCGAATCAACTGCTCGATGTCGTCGGCGCTGCGATAGCGCGACTTGCGACCCTGAACATTTATGATCGTGCAGAAGCTGCAACTGAAGGGGCATCCACGGCCCGCGTCGAAGCATCCGAGCGCGCCGGCGTAACGCTTGACGTACTTCATCGGCAGGAAGGGCAGCGGACCGCCTTCCATTCCGGGCAAATCAGCCATGAAGTTGTAAACGGGAGGCAGACGATTCTCGAATGCCGCAAGCAGCAGCTCGTCGAGCCGATGCTCAGCCTCGCCTGCGAAAACCGTGATGCCGAGCGCGAGCGCGTCCTTTATCTCGGGAGGCATCTCGGGCAGCATCGCGAGGCATCCGCTGACATGGAATCCACCGATCGCGACCTGGATTCCAGCGTCGCGCAACTCGCGCGCGATATCGACCGCGCGCGCGAACTGGTTAGTCTGCACGCCGACCAACAGCACGATGCCGCGGTTGGCGTTGCGTTTGAACCGGCGGATTATTCCATCCAAAGGCACTTTCTTGTTGGTCTCGTCGTGCGCCTCGATATCGAGATCGACGTCCTCACCGAGGATGTGCCGCGACTGCGCGTCGAGCGCGAGGCCGTAGAGGTTCGACAGCGAGCTTGACGGCACGAATCCGCGCCACCATTGGATCAGGTAGCCGTCGTCGTCGTAGTGCGAAGGTTTGATGAGCTCGACGAGAAATTTTGTGCGGTTTGCCTGGTTCACACTCTTTCCGGGAATGACGCGGCTCAACTCTATCCGCAATGGAAGTTGTTGGCTACCGATCAATTCGACCGCGGTTGATTTTCATTCTCAACGACCGAGTTGCCGAAATTCCGCAAAACTGGTCCCCGGTGAAAGAAAGACTAGGTATTGCACTGGCGCTAGTAAGCGTGCACACCTATCTAGGGACGTTAATCGTGACGAACTGTTAAGAAGGACGCGTGAGCGTCAAAGGAGCTACACTTGGATCTTGAAAAATTAGTATCGGACCTGGGGAAGGAGCGGGACAGGCTTGGGCGGGCGATCTCAGCCCTACTGGGAACGGCAGGAGCGGCCTTGTCTGGCGGCGGCGGCAGGAAGAAGAGAATCGGCAGGCCCAAGGGAGCGACGACCAAGAAGCGCAAGCGCGGGGGCCTGACGCCAGAGGGCAGAAAGCGCCTGTCGATTGCGATGAAGAAGCGTTGGGCTGAGCGCAAGAAGAAGGGCGCTTAGCGACAGCAGCTGGATTGTTCGCACATAACAGTGTCGAGCTGTTGGTGCTGGCCAGTTACGTCAATCGGCGGGAGGCGATCCCGATGAGGCTCGTGCTTCTCCTTGTTGCAGTGGTCGCACTTGGTGGATGCTCCAGTGCCGATCAGGACGTGGCGCATCTTCAGCAGGAGCAAGATGCGATCAGCGCTGCAACCAGGAAGATAAAGGTGGTCGCGCGCGCCAACGTCAAGGGCAATCTGCAGTACACCGTGCTTGGCCGGGCCGAGGGCTACTGCTTCAACCGGCCGAATGAGACCGGCGGCCAGGTTATCCACGGCGACGGACTCAGGGCGGCGGCGTATCGCGAGTATGGCGACCAGGTCGATGCGATCGTTAACACGAGCGTATGGTTCGTCCCGGATGACGACTACGGCGCATACGAGCCTTACACTGAAGGTGGATACTTCGAATGCGCCGGCACCGCGGTTCACTTCACGGGAGAGTCGGCGCCTTTCGCTAAACCTAAGACGGCGCCAGCCAGTTGACGCGGGATTGGCAACTCAAACCAAGGTAGTCAAGGGGATACCGCAATGGCTTTGCTTGTACCGGTGTTGGGAATCGAAGAGGTAAGGGCACATCGCGGCTGGTTCCTGTTCATGGGAGTGGCGCTGATAATCCTCGGCACCATTGCGATAGGCAGCGCGGAAGTCATGACGATGGTTTCAGTGATGCTGATTGGATGGCTGTTGCTATTCGGCGGGCTGTTCGAAATTGTTCACGGATTCGCGCGACGCGCTTGGGGTGGCTTCTTCGTCAATCTGATGAGCGGCCTGCTGTATGCGGTGACGGGACTGCTGATGGTCACGCATCCGGGAGTAGCGGCGGTGACGCTGACCTTTATGATCGCGATGCTGCTGATAGTGGCGGGCACCTTCAGAATCTTCGTGGCCTTCGCGACCCCGATACCTCATCGGGGATGGCTGGTGCTGAACGGCGTCATCTCGTTGTTCCTCGGATTCTCGATCATGAGCTCGTGGCCCGTTTCAGGACTGTGGGTCATCGGGCTTTTTATCGGCATCGACCTGATCTTCGACGGCTGGACTGAAGTGATGCTGGCGTTGAGCGCTGGGAGTGGCGGCGGGCCAGCATCCGCACAACCTGCGACTGCATAAACTAGCCAGTAGGGGCGTCGGCGGAACGAAAAGCTTCCAGCGCCGTGCGGACTCGTTCTGTTTCCGCGACCATCGCAAGGACCGCCACGTCAATATTACCGGCTGGTTGGCGCCTGGCTTGATCTTCGAGATCACGCGACAGCTCTACCAGTCGCACCGCGCCAAAATGGCCGCAGCTACCCTTGATAGCATGCGCGGTTGCCGCAACTCCGGCGCGATCACCCTGCTTCATTTGCAATCCGATGGTGAGGACGCGTTCGCTTAAGTCGTCGAGAAAGACCTTGATGATCTCGGCGACAAATTGGTCGCCCGCGTCATCGTTGTCGGCCAACTGCATAATCGCGCTCATGTCGATCGCGGGCACGCTCGCGGTTTCAGTGCTCACTCCATCAATCATTCAAGTTGCGTGCCGTGAGCAGGTAACCTCCGCTAACCATCACCTATTTCACCAAATGACTGGCAGCGTGGGGCATCGGCGCGCAGTATCAGCCAAGAGGCAGTCTTGAATGGTGACACGAATATGAAGGCGCCAGTGTCGCGTCGAGTCAGAATCGCGTCACCGTGTCATTTGTTTGCCGCCCGCGCGCTTTGCGTCATGCGTGGCTACCTCGACGCGAAGCGGCTGACTTCGTCCTGCCATTTGTCGCCGAATACCAGAATCATCACCTGCTGATTGATGTCGGCGTCATGACTCAGGCTGCGGATCGAGCCGCCGCCGGTGGCCGCCATCACCTTGTATGCTGCCTGAGCCTGCTTTGCGAAAGGTGGAAGCGGTCCGATGTCCGCAGGCGTTGGCTCTTCGCGGTGTACCTTGATCCAGAATGCGCGCATATAGCGCACGTGCTCCTCATCCTGCACATCGACGCCGCTCAGCGTGCCGTTGTTGCGTCGGAAGTCCTTGATGAGCGCAAGCAGTGGCGCGAAATCCTGCTGCTCCGGCGGGGAATCGCCTATCAACACGATCACTTTGCGCGCATAAGGCTTCCAATCCATTTTGGTGACCGCGGCCTGGACCGCGCCGAGGGTGTTCTCCTGCCATTCGCCGCCGCCCTTGGCCTGAATCGAGCCGAGGAACGTCTGCAGCTTCGCGGTCGAAAGTGTCAGCGGCTGCATATCGAGAGGCTCGCCCTTGCCACCGAACACGACGACGCCGATGCGCGCGATCGGAACGAGTTGGCGAACTCTGATGGCGAGCCGCGTCATCCGCGCCTTCACGTCATCCATCACGAAATCCATCGACTTGGTGCCGTCGATCACGAGCACAATGTCGAGTCCCTTATGACGCAGCGTGTCGATAAACCATGGGAAGGTCCCGCCACCATTGCCACCGGGTCCTGGATGAATATTCAGGTAATCGCGGAAATGGCGAGGGCCAATGTCGAGTCCTGTGTCAGACGGAGTTGCGGCAAGATCGCTGGAGTTCGCGCCTAGCACCTTGTTGACGTCCACCACCGGCGGCGAATCGTCGGGCCATTCAGTGTTGGGAGGAGGCATAGACACGTCGGGAATCTCGATCGGCTCGAGGGCTTCCGATGGATGAATAGAACCCGGGTTCATTGTGATGATTAACAGCTCGCGGGCGCGGGTCTCATGCACGGCGATGACGAGCGCGAGAATGATTGCGAGGTGAATCGCAATTGAAAAGGAGAATGGGCCACCGGCGAAACGAGCCGCGCTGCGAAAACCTGGAGGCATTATTGTTGAGATGGGAACGCCGCGGATTCGGTTCCATGCAAAGGCGACGATCAATATTGAGCTTGATACGACAAGGCAGACCGTCAGGATCGCGATCATGGCATCCTCCTGTGCGCCAACTGCGGCCCGTGCGTTGGCGTCTCCTGAAACTGAGATCGGAGGAGGAGCTATTTTCTTGCGATTTATTTTGACGGCCGCAGACAGGGTCTAAGGATCTATGGACTCGAGCCGCTGCCGTTGAGGCCGCGACCGAAAGCCGCGACTTGCGTCTGCCACTGGTCGCCGAACGCGAGGATCAGCACCTGTTGGTTGATGTGGGCGTCCTTGGTCAAGGATTTCATCGAGCCGCCGCCTGCGGTAGCCAGGACTTTGTACGCGGCTTGGGTTTGGCGATAGAACGCGGGCAATGGCGAGATCTTTGGTGGCTCCTCGCGATGAACCTTCAGCCAGAACTCGCGCTCGAAGCGTTCGTGCTCTTCTGCGGCCACATCAACCGTGTTGAAGGTGCCGTTGTTGGCCTTGAACTGGCGAATGAGTGCGAGCAGAGGCGCGAAATCTTCGGTGCGCGGGGGCGAGTCGCCTACCAGCACCACCACCTTCTTCGCGTAGGGCTTCCAGTCCATCTTGTTGATCGCGGTCTGGCATGCGCCCAAGGTGTCCTCTTCCCACTCGCCGCCACCCATCGCCTGGATGCCATTCAAGAAGTCGCTCAACTTTTGCGGCGACAGCGTCAGCGGCTGGATGCCCATCTTCTCGCCCTTACCGCCGAACACGATTATTCCGATGCGCGCGATTGGCACCAGCCGGTGAATCGACTGCGTCAGTTGCATCATCTTGGCTTTGACGTCGTCGATGATCAGTTTCATCGAGCCGGTACCGTCGATGACGATCACCACGTCGAGGCCTTTGCGGCGAAGCTCACCGATGAAGCCGCCGAAGCCCGAGCCGATGCCGTGGCCGTAGCCAGCGCCCATCCCGCCGCCGCGTCCGATGCCGATACCGCCGCCGCCCGCGGCGCGCACGTAGTCACTCGCGAGACCTACGGCTTGCGACGTATCGACCGCAGTCGGCTCCATCTGCTGCGGCGCAGAGTCGGGCATCGGAACTTCGGGCATGTCGAGATCCTGCATCTCATTGCCGCCGCCACCGCCGCCGCCCGCTTCGAGGTTCACCATGATCAACTCGCGCCCGCGCTGCTCGTGGATCGTGATGATCAGAACCAGCAGGAGAGCTACGTGGAGTGCGACCGACAGTGGGAACGGCCCTATTAGGAATCGTATCGCGCTGCGGATTGCGGGCCAGAAACCGCCAGCCTCCTCGCGAGCTTCTTGGGCGTCTACGGTTTCAACGTCGACTTCCTGCGCGGGCGCAATCGCGGCGCCGAACGCTCCTGCCCGCGCCAGAGCTGCGAGTTGGCGTTGGCAAATCGCGCATCCGGCGAAGTGAATATTCCATTTCGCGCGCTCATCGGGCGCGAGCGTGTTCTCCGCAAACGCTGCGAGCAAGTCGGGGTCGGGGCATGCGGCGCCCGAGGCGTCGAGGCCGGACGCGAGGCTTGTGCGAATCATCGCGTCGAGGCGTTTTTCTTGTGTCTTCTGGTCGGACATCATTTTCCCAGCGCGAGCACGCTGCCGAGGTCGAAGGGCCAGTCGCCGGTCGCATACTCGAAGCATTGTTCAATTTGATCGTCACTGAAACGATATTCGCGGCGCAGAGTGCGGGTGACGTGGTCGCGGATCGCGGTTCGCGCGCGCGCCAGATTGCGCGACGCGCTCGACTCATGCTCACCAATCAGAGCCGCAGTCTGTGCGAGCGTGAGGTCGTGAACATAATAATATGAGAGCCGCAGGCGGTCGTCCGCCGAAAGTGCGTTCAAAGCTTCATTGAGGGAACGCTCGAGGGCGCTGATCAGTTTTGTGCGATCGGGATCGGGCGACGCGGTTCCATTCTCGAAGACGGCAGAATTGCCGTCGCGCTCTTCGTCGAGAGCTTCGGTGCGACGGGTCGCACGCCATTGATCGGCTTCGAGGCGAGTGACCACCACTCGCATCCAGGACATCAGCGAGCTGCGGCCGCCGTAGTGCTCGAGGGGAGAACGGCGAGCGCCGTCGGAAGATCGCAGACCGTAGAGATCGGCCCAGAGAGAATCAGCGATCTCGCTCGCGCGCGAGGAGTTGCCGAGGACGGTGCGCGCGAACGCGTCTACCGGGGCGCGATAGGTCAATACCAGATGACGCCAGGCGTCGGCGTCGCCGTCACGGCATCCGATGGCGAGAGCGAGGTCGGCAACGTGCAGCGAATCGAGAAAGCGGATGCCCTCAGTGCGCGTGAGAGTGATCGCATCAGTACTGAAGCGGCGATCGAAACTTCGCCACAACGCGCCTGCGAAAGATGATCGCGAGACGTGCCATGCCGTGGCGTTGCTAACAGAAAACAGGCGATCGATTGGGTCGCGGTAATTTTCGAGGAACCATTCCAGCGACGTCGCCGCCATGATTCCTATACTGAGCCTGCGTCAGGGCGAATCTCAATCCCGCCCGCGCGGAGCGATCAGACCCATGAGCAGATTTGGCATGGCGCTATGAAACTCCATCGAGGAGCCAGATACAGGATGGCGAAACTTGAGCTCGCACGAATGTAGGGCCAGGCGTCGCGCCGGATCGGTAGTTGCACCGTATTTTCGATCGCCGACGATAGGATGGCCGAGACCGGCCATCTGGACGCGAATCTGATTTTTGCGGCCGGTTTCGAGGGTTAGCTCGATCAATGAATTGTGACGACCTTTTCGCAGGACTTGGTAGTGAGTAATTGCCAACTCGCCGCCGCGCTCGACGCGATGCATCCTGAGCGACTTGCTCTCTTCAAGGTTGTCGCGCAGCGTACCTTCGGCCTTCGCGGGAACACCTTCGACCACTGCCAGGTATTTCTTGGTGACACTCTTCCAGCTCTGCTGAAGGGCCGCCTGGATCGAGGGACTGCGAGCAAACATCATCAGGCCCGAGGTCTCCCGATCGAGGCGATGCACGATAAAGGCCTGCTGCGATGGCGAACCCGTGAGCGCCTTCAGATGGTCGTTGAGGATTCGATGCGCGGTGCGCTCTTTTTCGGCCTCGGATCCCATCGAAAGCAGGCCCGCGGCCTTGTCGACCACGACGATATCGTCGTCGAGATGGACGATTTTCAAGCCCCGGCGCTCGATCGATGCCGCCGGGATCTGCTTACCCGCCGCAATCGTCACCACATCGCCGGGTTCCAACCGAGTGTCGTGCTTGACGGTAGTCATCCGCGAGACGGTCACGGCGCGGAAGCGGAGAAGGTCCTTGGCCGCTTTGCGTGATAGGCCAAGTGGCAGGGTGAGCAGATACGGCAGCAGTTCGCATCGCGACGAGACGTTAAACTGGTGTTCACGCGAAGGCATCGCGATAACTTTCCGATCAGATGCGGACTAGAAAAGTATATCCGCTCAATTCGTTCTTGAAAGCACCTGATTGGTGTTGGCGGGATTACTTATTTGACCGGGGACGAAATACACTCGATCTTAGAATGAAACCCATAGTAATGATTGGCGCGATCGTCGCGCTGCTTGGTTTACTCGCTCTTGCTCAGCCGGTTTTCACCACCAATCAGACCAAGAATGTTGCCACGATTGGCGACCTCAAGATCCAGGCGAACGAACAAACTTCACACGCGATACCGCCGATTCTAAGTGGAGCGGCGCTAATCGTCGGGTTGGTCATGGTGGCGGGCGGGCTGTACCAGAAACGCTAGAAGGCGGTCTGCGCTCAGATCCTGAGCAACATGGTGGAAAAACTCTCGACCGCGCCGCTGATTCCCGAGCACGAGCAGGAAGAGCGGCTCGACGGCCATAGTTCGGCCGGCCCGGTGGTCGCGATAATCGTCGCGACCCTGGTCCTCTCGTTTGCGAAAGACATACTGATGCCGCTGACGATGGCGGTGTTGCTGGCAGTGATCTTCAGCCCGATTGCTACCCGGCTCGAGCGGTTTGTCGGAAGCTTTGTGAGCGCTGCGATGGTGGTGCTTGCGGCGATCACGATTGTTGCCGGGCTTGGCTACTTCGTTACGGTCGAGCTTACCTCGGTCGCGGTCCAGGTCACCGACTATACCGACAACATCGCGACCAAGTTGAGCGCATTGAAGGGCAGCACGCCTGAGTGGATGCTGCGGGTGCAGGACGGAATCAAGGACGTCGAGCAGCAGCTCAACGAGCTGACGCCGCGCGCCAACCACTCGAAGTCAAAGCCTGCCAGCGTCATCCAGGTGCCGGCCGCCCAGTCGGACCTGGAAGAGGCGGTAAAGCCGGCTATCCCGATCCTGTCGGGCCTGTTCGAGGCGCTGCTGATCGTAGTCCTGATGTTTTTTCTGCTGTACGGCCGGAACGATTTGCGCGATCGGTTGGTGCGGCTGGCGGCGCGCGGCCGAATCACACTTTCGGCCGAGGCCATTGGGACTGCGGGCGAAGCGGTAGGTCATTACCTGTTGCTATTCTCATTGACTAATCTCGGCTACGGAGTAGCTATTGGACTGACTATCTGGATAATCGGCTTGCCCAACCCGATATTGTGGGGAGCGCTGGCCGCCCTCTTTCGATTCGTGCCGTACGTTGGGGTTCCGATAGCCGCGCTGTTGCCGATGTTTGTGGCGTTTGCGGTATCTCCCGGATGGAGTGAGTCAATCGAGGTTCTGGTCGCGTTCGTTGTTCTCGATCAGATCGTCAGCTACTTGATCGAGCCTTTTTTGATCGGCCGGGGAATCGGTTTGTCTCCGCTGGGTCTGTTATTTTCCGCGATGTTCTGGGGGTGGCTGTGGGGACTTCCGGGACTGCTTATCGCGACGTCGCTGACCGCGTGCCTGAAAGTTGCCGGTGACTATATTCCGGCGTTGGGGTTTTTCGCGGTGCTGTTCGGAGACGATAGCGCCCGCGAGGACTATCACGACTACTACCGCAGCCTGCTCGAGCTGGACCAGCCGAGCGCGCGGAATATAGCAGTCAGATACTGCGACAAGAATGGCCTCGAGCCGACCTTCGATGACGTACTGATCCCCGCGGTTGTTCTGGCCGGCGAAGAGCGGGCCGAAAATCACATCAGTGAACAGAATCAAAGTCTGGTTTTCGAAACGACTGCGACGCTGGTCAAGGAGCTTGGAGACCGGTTCAACAAGCCTCGCTTCAGAGGCAGACTGCGCATCGTGGGCATCGCGCCGCCGGGCGAGGCGCACAGCCTGGGGCTGACGATGCTGCTGGAACTGCTGCGGCGGACGGGGATCGCGGCGAATTTCTTTGGGCTGGACAAATCGGCGGCGGAAATTTGCGCGTTCGTAAACGAATACGCACCCGACATGGTATTTGTTTCATGCAGCACGACGGAATGCATGCCGGCCGCGATCGAGCTGGTGCGCGCGCTGATGGTGGAGTCGCCGCATCTGACTATCATCGGCGGCGGCCCGTGCGCGTTGATGCATCGAGCGGAACTGCTCGAGGCCGGCGCCACGGAAATCTGCGGCAGCAGAGGCGAGGTCCGTCATGCGGTACGTCTGTACGCGTTGAGACGCTCGGTTTCACGATCGTCGCAGATCAAGAACGTGCGCCCTTTGCCTGATACCCGAACCGCAACGGCTAGTAAGGTCGCCTGAGCCGAAAGTGGAAACGCCGAGTCCACGGGCAGACGCTCCGTTTAACATCGGAAAAGGCACACGAATTGATTAGAAAGAGCTAAATTACTAGCTAATTAAGTAATGTCTAAGTTGTTCTTCCAAGCACTCAATTAGTATCTAAGTTAGTAACCTTAGTGACATTCTCAATTACTATGATTACTATCTACTTGTCGGAATCGATATAGGATTCGAGTCCGGCTCTGATCCAGCTCTACAGTGGTCTTTCCGCTCGCCTTCGACCACGTTCCGCTAGACCATCGTCAAATCGACATCACCAAGGCTTGAGGAGGTCCGCGCGAGAGACCCTGTCTCACGGTGCTTGTTTCTTATGAAAATAAAATTGAAAAACAAATTCAAAAAGACGATTGCCTTGTCTGGCGCAATCCTGGCGTTCTTGATTGCGGCACCGTCGTTCGCTCAATATGGTCCCGGTCCCGGCTATGACGGTCCGGGCAATTACGGGCCGGGCTATAGCGGCCAGGGCTACTATGGCGGACCCGGAGAAGCGGGATGGGGCGCTTATGACAACGGTCATCAGTGGCACGGCGCGCGATGGTGGCATCAGCACGACATCATGTGGTTCTACCGCAATCATCCGGAATGGGCGGTGATGGATTCGCTGTGGCTCAATCAGGACGGCGACTACGACAACGACAACAACTGGCACGACGCCTACTGGTGGCATCAGAACAATCCGGACTTCTTTTACGCCAATCACCCGAACTGGATTTCGTGGTATCCGGACTGGCGTAACACGGACGGCGCGTACGACGCCCAGCACAATTGGCACTACGGTCAATGGTGGTACAACCAGAACCCGAACTGGGTTTCCGCCAACCATCCCAACTGGATCAGCCAGCATAGCAACTGGGCAAATCACACGGAGCCAAGTGATCACCGGGCCGTGATGCGGACCGAGAACGAAGGCTCAGCGCGTACTCGCGAGCAGGCAGCGGTTCAGCCAAACCGAGTCAATGAGCAGGCCGCTACTACTCAGCGCAACGAGGCGAATCGGCAGGAGCAGGCGTCGCGCGAACAGCAGACGCGGGTGAACGAGAAGGCTGCAACCAACCAGCGCAATGAGGCGACTCGACAGGAGCAGGCGTCGCGCCAGCAGGCTACTCGCAATGAGCAGGCGGCCACGCGCAATCAGCAGCAGGCGACGCACAACCAGGAGCGGGCTACTCAGAACCAGGAGCGGGCCACTCGCAACGAGCAGCAGGCCTCGCACGAGCAGGCTTCTCATAATGAGCAGGCTTCGCATCAGCAGGCCTCCCATCAGCAGCAGGAGCGTCCGCAGCAGGTTCAGCATCAGCAGGCGAGTCATGAGCAACATTCGTCTCGCCAGCAGCCTCAACAGAACAGGCAGTCGAGTGCGAGCCACGAAGGTGGTGGGCATCAGAGCGGTGGCCATGACGGCGGAGAGCGCGAAGCGAAGAAATAATTGCAGGCGCGATATGCCCACAACGGGCGCGTCGCGCGTCACTCACAAACTAACAACTAAAGTCTAAAGGAGAACTAAAGAAATGAATTCAATCAAACGAATTGCGATCAGTGCCGTAGGTATTGCAGCTCTGGCTTGCGTAGCGGGATGCGGCACCAGCACCAAGGAAGTGGATTCCACCACTTATGTTCCCGCAGCCGCGCCGGCAGTCGTAGTGCAAGCCCCGCCGGTAGATGTGATTCCGCCGACCACAACCACCAGCACGTCGGTGGATAAGTCGCGCGATTCGAGTGAGTCGAGCATGGGCGGGACAGTCGATAGCTCGAGTTCCCATCACAGCGAATCCACTACCGTGACTCCTAGCAACTAGTTCCGAGCCCGGGGAGGATCCACGATGCGAAACAAAGGCAATCAAAAAAGAAAGGCCGTGCCGGCACTGGCGATCGCGCTGTTGATTGGCGGCGGACTGCTTGCTTCCACCGCGCGCTCTGAACCGGGCGATACCGACACCTCGAACTCTGCGGCCAGCGAGAACGATAGCGTAAACGTGAAGGCCGAGCATCATTACAATTCGCCGGCTGAGCGCGCGAAGGACGACTTGCTCATCACCGAGGTCAAGAGTGCGCTTGCTCATGACGGCGTCGGCGACGGTTACCTGATCGCGGTCGATTGCGATCATGGCAAAATCCTATTGAGCGGTGTGGTCAAGTCGGCTCAGGACGCAAAGCATGCCGGCGATATTGCGGCGGCCGCGGAAGGCGTCACCGGCGTAAACGACAAACTGACGTGGCATTAACAGAGGCATTAGCACGCTGCCGGCTTAGGTAGGAGCTGAAACTCACGATGTTACTAATTCTGATCATCTTGCTGATTCTATTCGGCGGCGGCGGTTACAGGACTTATCATCACGGTGCCCGGGATCCGGGTGGCCTGGTGATGCTGATACTCATGATCGTGTTAATCGTCTGGTTGATTAACGGCGGCCTGCACGTCTAATCATTTC
>NZ_JBAUYR010000083.1:0-19972 GCF_049584895.1 Binatus sp. (SeqCode) | reverse complement strand
GTCTTACCCAGGGCGGTTGCCGGCCAGGATAGACTTGGCAACTTTGACAATGTGCTCTGCAGTAAAGCCCAGCTCACGCATCACGATTTCACCCGGCGCTGAAGCGCCGAAGCGGTTCAGCCCGATGACTGCACCTTCGAGGCCTACGTAGCGCTCCCATCCTAGCGGGGAGCCCGCCTCAACACTGACTCGCGCCTTGACGCCGGGAGGAAGAACCATGTCCTTGTAGGATTGCGGCTGCGCCTCAAACAAATCCCAGCACGGCATCGAGACCACCCGGCTTGCAACTCCCTCACGAGTCAGTTGGTTGTGCGCCTCCAGCGCGATCGACACTTCGGATCCGGTAGCGATGAGGATAAGCTTGGGCGGACCTGCGGCGCAGTCGGCAAGGACATAAGCTCCTTTTGCTGTTCCCGCAGCGGGGGCCAGCGTACTGCGGTCCAAAACGGGCAACTTCTGGCGCGTAAGTACCAGCCCCACCGGCCCGTCGGTATGCGCCACCGCGATCTTCCATGCTTCGACAGTCTCGTTGGCGTCGCCCGGGCGCAGCAGCATTAGATCGGGTATCGCGCGCAGGCTTGCCAGTTGTTCTATCGGCTGATGCGTGGGTCCGTCCTCGCCCAATCCAATACTGTCGTGGGTCCACGCATAGATCACGTGGGCCTTACTCAAAGCCGCCAGTCGGATGCTCGGCCGCATGTAGTCGGAAAACGTAAAGAAGGTCGCGGCGAAAGGCAGGGTGCCGCCATGCAGGGCCATGCCCGTGGCGATTCCGGCCATGGCGTGCTCGCGAATGCCGAAATGGATGTTTCGCCCGACGTATCCCATCGGACCGCCCACCATTCCCTGGGTAGGCGGCGCACCTTCGGGCGGCGTAAACTCGGGGCTCTCGAAATCACCCTTGCCCTTGAGCGCGGTGCGAGTGGACGGATCGAGGTCGCCCGACCCACCGATCAAGTTGGGTATCACCTCGGCCAACGCGACGATGGTTTTCTGTCCGGCGTCGCGCGTCGCCATCGCGCCGTCCGCGGGCGTGAACCGGGGAAGGCCCGCGTCCCATCCCTTGGGCAGTTCACCGGCAAGCGTCTGCCGAAGCTTGTCAGCCAACTGCGGATCGGCAGCGCGTAAACCGTCCACGCGTCGATGCCAATCCGCCTCGAGGTCGCGGCCTTTTTCCACCGCCTTGCGAAATTGGGCCAAGGCCTCGTCGGGAATGTAGAAACTCTTGTCTTCAGGCCAGCCCAACGCCCGCTTGGTTAATCGCACCTCCTCGACGCCCAGGGGCTCGCCGTGCGCCTGAAAAGTATCGTGCTTATGCGGACTGCCATAGCCGATATGCGTGCGCGCCACAATTAGCGACGGCCGGTCCTCGACCGCCTTGGCCTTGGTTAAGGCACCATCAACCGCGGCAGTATCCATCCCGTCGATATGCTCGACATGCCATCCATACGCCTGGAATCGCGCGCCTACATCTTCGCTGAAGGTAACGTCGGCGCTCGCCGATAGGGTGATCTGATTGGCGTCGTAAATCACGATCAATCGCCCGAGCCGAAACTGACCCGCTATCGAGGCGGCTTCGGCCGCGACGCCTTCCATCATGTCGCCGTCGCTGGCCATCACATACGTATGGTGATTCACCACTTCGTGGCCCGGCCGATTGAATGTGGCGGCCAGCCAGCGCTCCGCGATTGCCAATCCCACCGCGTTCCCAACACCTTGACCAAGCGGACCCGTGGTAACTTCCGCCCCAGGCACCACACCATACTCGGGATGTCCCGGAGTGCGGCTTCCCCATTGGCGGAATTGCTTGATGTCGTCCATGGTAAGGTCGTATCCGGTGAGGAATAGCAGGCTGTAGAGCAGCATGCTGGCGTGACCGGCTGACAGGACGAACCGATCGCGATCGGGCCATTTGGGGTTGGTGGGACTGTGCCGGAGATGGCGTGTCCACAAGACGTACGCCATCGGGGCCGCACCCAGCGGCATTCCCGGATGCCCCGAGTTCGCCTTCTGGACCGCGTCGATCGAGAGCGTCCGGATAGTGTTGATGCATAGGTCGTCGATTGGCTGAATCGTCGTACTCATGACTCCTCTGAACGGCCCTGCGTAGCCGCAGAGCCACGTTGCGGGCTAACACGTTCGAGCAGATGTACAGTCAAAAGAAATGCCGGCCGCCATTGCGTTTCTCGCCGGCGCGCTCGTGTTCAAACTTTGACTTCCCGTAATTTGCCCGTGTCCACGTCGAAAATGACGCCGCGCACGGCGACCTCTTTGGAAATCCAGGGATGCGACCTGACTTTCTTGATCTGCTCCCGGGTATTTTGCTCGGGTCCTTGTAGGAGAAGAAGCGCATTGGAGCCGGCGAAGCATCTCCGGTCGAAGCGCTCAGCTTCTTGTTGAGCTCGTCATCTGTGAATGTCGTGAACCCGCAGCCGGTGTGGTTGAGAAGCAGTATCTCTGTGGTTCCGAGTACACGGTTGGAAACAACAAGTTCCCCGAGAACATCTTCTGTTACCGCGGGTCCGCCGGTTCGGATAACGTCTATATCGGCTTGCGGCAGACCCAGGATTCCAGGGAGGTCTGAGAGCCGTGGATCCATGCAGGTGACAACTGCGATTTTGGGGGCCGGACGCTTCCCCAGCGTTGGATCGTAACTTTTTGCATAGTTGCGGTTTGCTTCTAGCGCCTTATCGATGATACTCATCGTTTTCCTCCTGACGGACGAACGGCGCAGCCAAGCCTGTTTTCTATAGTGTCGCTCTTCCGATGATTTATCGCCAACGCCTTTTGACGCGTGTTCGAGTCGCTCGGGGGAGTCAATTGCTACAAACCGATCCCCGATGAGGAGGGGACTGAAACTGTGCTGATGGTATTACGCCTTAGGCACTGGGCTTCGGCTTCTGACCATTAGCTGCAGGCCGCCACCCACGAGCCCGATCGCGAGCGCAGCAACGCCCCAGGAAGGACCTGACCAATCGATTCCAAGGGCAGCGTCGGCGGATATAGCGCCCGGACCCGTGAAGGCCACAGCCAAGGCACCAGCTGCGAGAGCGAGTGTGTACTCAAAGCCGCCGTTTTGAATGAAGAAGCCTTTTGGCAGATGAACGCTCACTATCGCCACAAACATGACCGAGATAAACGCGGCAGCGGCCGGCGGGGTCAAGAGGCCAGCGGCCAGCGCCAGGCCAGCACCTCCCTCGACGAGGCCTGCCACCACAGCTTGCAGCCGCGGTGGTCGAAAACCAAGTTGTTCCATCATCTGCGCGGTGCCGGCAATGCCGGGGCCCCCAAACCATCCGAATAACTTCTGAACGCTGTGCGCTGTCAGAGTTAACCCGAAGACGACACGAAGGATCAAAAGTCCAAGATCCATGATCTACCTCGATTTAGGTCCGCGGTATTCAATGAGATCAAACCAATTATTAGATCCTCGGTGTGGCGCTTCTTAGTGTCAATTGCTTCAAACCGATTCCCGATGACGAGGGACCGATTGTAGAGCGTGCTGAGCTCGTTGTCCGGCTACGATTCGCCATTAATCGGAGAGCTTGCTACAGTCGACTCATAATGTGATTTGCACGGAGGTAACGGTTCTATGAGTGACGCCGACGGCCTTCGCTATACAAAGATACCGCTTAACAATGGCTCCGATAAGATTCCAGCGCTCGGCTTTGGCACGCTGATTCCTGACCCGATAGCGACGAAAGTCGCAACTAAGGCCGCGCTGGAGGCGGGCTTTCGTCAATTCGATTGCGCCGAACGCTACCGAAATGAAGAACAAGTCGGCGAAGCGATGCGGGAGGTGTTCCAGGAGGGCAAGGCAAAGCGGGAGGACGTTTTTGTAGGTACGAAGCTCTGGAACAACAATCATCGTCCCGAACGTGTTAGACCCGCCTTCGAGGCAAGTCTGAGAAGACTGCAACTGGACTATGTCGATCTATACTGCATCCATACCCCATTTGCTTTCAAACCCGGAGACGAGCAGGACCCGAGGGACGAGAAAGGCAACGTGATTTATGATGATGCGACGACCCTGACGGATACGTGGAAGGCTTTGGAGAGCCTCGTGGACGAACGCCGGTGCAAGGTTATCGGATTATCGGACGTCAATCTGGGACGGCTGAAAGAGGTGTTCGAATCCGCACGGATAAAGCCTGCTGTTCTTCAAGTCGAATCCCATCCATATCTCCCTGAATGGGAACTGCTCGACTATTGCAAGAGGAATGGCATCGTGATGCAGGCCTTCGCGGCGTTGGGTCATGGTATCGAACCGAGGTTACTCGACGATCCTGTCATCACACGCATCGCCAAGCGCGTCAATAAAACTCCCGCTCAAGTTCTACTGGCCTGGGCCGTACAGCGCGGCACGGCTCTCCTCACCACAGCAACCAACGCCCGCTACATCGCGGAAAATTTCGATATCTCGACTCTTCCCGACGACGCCATCAAGGAAATTAGTGAAGGTATCAGTACACGAGTCAGGCTCAATCCGGTTGTAGAGACGGGCGTTCCTGGGTTCATTCCAAGGAGAACATGAACGTTCGCGTACATCTTCACCGAACGTTTGAATAGGCGTCCCGCGGATTCAAGCACGCCACCTGGCAGGTCCGTGAAATGCCTCTCGTCCGCTGAAGCTGATTCATTGGCTTGGCCCCACCCTCAATCGTGTGCTGCCATGCCGGGGATCCGCGCGTCGTAACCCGGCGCATAATTGATGTTGCTCTGCGACGGATTGCGATTGACCAGCGGTCTCATGAAAAGCGGATGCCGCATGCTGCGCACCTCGTGCTCGATGGTGAACAGAGTCTCGCCGGTTTCAGGATCGGCGAGGTCCTTGAATCGATACTGATGCTGATCGCTTTCTTCCGAGATGAGTCCCTTTTCGAGCAACTTCGAGTGCGGGCCGGAAAAATCCGCGACGTAAATCTGAATGTGATGGCCGTCGTAGGAAGGGATCTCGCGGTCGGTTTCGCGGAACGTTAGATACTGCCCGATGCCTACTTCGACTCGCGCCGCTCGACTGCTCCCGTTGTCGTCCTTTGCGTTTTTGCCGGCGCCTTCGACGGACGCCGCGGCCTTGGCGCCCATCACGTTGCGGTAGAACCGCGCGATCCCGTCGGCGGTACCTTGCGGCACGTCGAATTCGACGTAAGCGATTCCGAGCGTGATTCGGCCGAAGCGTTCATCGGGCGCGTAGCATCGGATGCGATTTCCCCACGGACAGGTGGTCTCGACGAATTCCTCGTGCTCCTTGAAATCGAAGCGCGTCCCTTCGAGCCGTTTGCGAGTTCGTTCGAGGCGGCGAACGAGCGCCTCGCGATCGGGCACCACGATTCCGGTGTGACCGCGGAGAACCTGCGCCGGGCTGGTCGGCAGATGGAACTGGCTGCGGCCGACGTTGACCCACATGTTGGTTGGGCCGGTCATTAAATACGGATCGCGCGTCAGGCCGAGACCGGCAATGTAGAAAATGGTCGCCTGCTGCTGGTCGGGAACTGTTACGTTGACGTGTTCCAGCGCGACGACGTTGCCGAGGTCTTCGGCGGTGCGATTGAATCGACGCTCCATGGAAGCCTCCATTGCGCGTGTTCGACCGGCCCGTTCAGCCGGGAGCCGCGAAAGCCGAGACTACAACATTTGCGGTCCAAAGCGTTACGGGTCGCGTTGGCATCGTGGATCGTCCGAACGCCTGTACAGCTGAACGCTGAACGGTTTGTGGCGACGACTTCGCGCAAGGGCTGCGTGGCGAGAGCTGGACTCCCGTTTACCTTGGAGCTCTTAAGGTTGAGCCTTTAGGCAGAGTCGCAAGCGAGCGATAGCTAAGTGAGAAATGTCGAAGAGTGCGTGTTCCGAGTGACGACGTTGATCGCGGTATAGGACGAGGCTGAAAATTATCGAAAGAACAATTCTATTCATTCGTCAGTGACTCCTCCTCGTCTGGATTGTCGCCCGCATAGAGTTTTACGGTTGCCAGTAACCTTTCGACATCTACTGGCTTCAGCATTACGTGATCTGCTTCTACTTCAGGCTTTGGAACCGCGCTCAAAACGACGACCGGCACCTTCGCGAGATGCTTCATCTTCCGTTTCGCCTCAAGCAGATCCCACCCGTTCATTACCGGCATCATTAGATCGGTTATGATTAGTCGCGGTGGCGCCGACCGATGCAGATATTCAAGTGCCTCCTTGCCGCTTGATGCAGCTACTACCCTGTAGCCATAGGTTTCAAGAACCTCGGCGAGTACTTCTCTCGATTCGAGATTGTCGTCTACAAGGAAGACACAAGACTCTCGACCAGCCGGTGAAACAACCACGACAGTCTCCTAAGCGTTCTGCTCTTGGGCTTGCACACTGCACAAACCTAGCCATTATCGACACCCAAATGCCTGCTAAATGTCCTGTTTTCGGTTCCGAAGTGCTCCAGAAGGAGCCAACGTGTCTCCTTCGGCACCACTTCCACCGACGCCGAGGATCGCGGACGCCATTTTGAGGACCGCAAAGAAATAGAAAACGAAAGTAGCCTAAGAAAAGCCGGGGTGCAGCGGTCTAGACGCCAGGCAGTCTATGATGTTCCCTAGTTCTTTCGCACGTTTCGGAAGGGACCGGTGTCGAAGCGCGGTTCTTTGGGTAAATCGAGCACACGCTCGGCGATGATGTTGCGCTGGATTTCGTCGGTGCCGCCGGCGATGGAAACGGCGGGCACCGAGACCAGAATTTCTGCGATGATTCCTTCGCGCGGGCTTTCGCGTCCAGTGAGCATCGCTTGGGTGCCGGTCATTAGAGTATGTACGCGGGCGCAGGCTCGCGCGACGTGACTGGCAGCGAGCTTTCCGAGCGAGCCTTCGGGACCTTGCGGCCGTCCCTGTTGCTGCGCGGCGCGTGCGCGGCGTGCGGTCCACTCGGCGCACTTGGCCAGGGTCATCAGCCGGGCCATCTCCTGGCGGACGTAAGGATCCCTGTTCGCGCCGGTCTCCTTCGCGCGATCGATAATGAGGTCCACGCGGCCGGCGCGCTGCGGATACCATTTGTAGGGCTGATTCGCCTTTTCGGTTTCGGCGCGCTCTTCGGCGTGCATCTTTCCGATCCGCGTCCCGCGCTTTGATGGTGCCGCTAGCCCGTCGGCGCCCCGCCGCTCATGGGCGAGCGTGGTCATCGCCACCTTCCATCCGTCGCCGACACGCCCGACCAGATTCTCTTGCGGGACTTTCGCGTCAGTGAAGAACACCTGGTTAAACGACGCGTGGCCATTCATCTGCTTGAGCGGTTGCACGTCGACCCCGGGTTGCTTCACGTCGATCACGAAATACGAGAGCCCCTCGTGTTTGGGCGCGTCCCAATCGGTGCGGGCGAGCAGCAGGCCGTGGTCGGCATGATGCGCACTGGTCGTCCACACCTTCTGTCCGTTGACGATCCAAAAATCTCCCTTCAAGTCAGCGCGGGTGGTGGCGCCGGCGAGATCGGAACCGCTGCCCGGCTCGCTAAAGAACTGGCACCAGGTATCTTCCCCGGTGAGAATACTGCGGAGGAACTTCTTCTTCTGCAGGTCCGATCCGTGCTCCAGCAAAGTCGCCGCGGCCAGCAATCGCACCCCGGAGTTAGCGGCGCGGACAGCGCCCACGTTGGCGAATTCTTCTTCGACCACTCGCGCGAGCGCGTGCGGAAGTCCGCGGCCGTACCATTCCTTTGGCCATTGCGGCATCGCCCATCCGGAGTCCGCGAGCTTGCTGCGCCACTCGATCAGCGACATATCAGGATCCCAGTTGGCCGTGAGCCACTCGCGCACTTCGGCACGCACCTCGGCTTCGCTGACGTTGCTCATCGCTCAAACTCCCCAACGTTGCATCAAGAGTTCCCGGTGATAACTCGGTTGACCCAAGAACACCTCCGAGCTTTTGGCTCGCTTGAACCATAGATGCGTGTCGTTGTCCCAGGTAAAGCCGATGCCGCCATGAATCTGAATGCATTCGACGGCGGTATGCAGGTACGTTTCTGACGCGGCAGCTTTGGCCAGACTGGCGAGTGCGGGCCACTCGGGATCGTCAGCCGCGGCGGCTTGAGCTGCGTAATAGGCCGCCGACTTCGCAAGCTCCAGGTCCAGCAGCATATCGGCGAGCTTGTGCTTGATGGCCTGGAACGAGCCTATGGTCCGACCGAACTGCACCCGCAGCTTCGCGTAATTTACCGCCGAGTCGAGGAGGGTCTGGGCGCCACCCACCATCTCGTTGGCGAGCGCGATCGCCGCCCGATCGAGTGTGCGGAGGATTGGCGTCGCACCATCATCGAGATTGCCGAGCAGGTTCGCATGAGCACCGCGAAAATCGATGCGTGCGATCTTGCGGGTCGGATCCATCGATTCCAGAAGGTGTCGTTCCACGCCGGCGGCATTCGCGTCGAGCGTGAACAGCGACAGCCCCTTGAGGCCGGTAGTCTTCGGCGCACGCGCAGCGACGATCAACAGATTCGCGACGTGGCCGTCCACGACGAAACTTTTTACTCCGTCGAGACGGTCGCCGTCCGAATCGGGAGTTGCGAGAACCTTGATGCCGGCTGGATCCCAATTACCATCAGCCTCGGTGACCGCCAGCGTCGCCAAGCGCGCCCCTTTCGCGATCTCGGGTAATAAGGCAGATTTCTGCGCCTCGGTACCAGCGCTTAGAATCGCATTGGCAGCGAGCACGGCCGAGGAGAAATAAGGAGCGCAAAGCAACGCGCGGCCAAGCTCCTCCGTAACGATGCACAGCTCCACCATGCCAAACCCCGCGCCACCATATTGTTCTGGTACGTGGATGCCGGGCAGCGCCAGATCCTCGCTCAACTGGCGCCACACCGCAGGATCGTAACCCTCGGCGGTCGCCATCAGGCGCCGAACCTCGGTAGTAGGAGATTTGTCGTTTAGAAATCGCCGAACCGCCGAGCGGAATTGTTCCTGCTCGTCCGTGAAAGCGAACGGGATTCTGCGCGCGGATGTCGATTGGTGCGACGTGCTCATCGTGCCTCCAAAGTTGCACCCAGACGACCTCGCGCTGCAAGAGATCGCATGAGGCGATCGGTGACGGGCAGGTTGACGGAGTGGAGGAGTTCGCATCAGACTGCCTCATCCGCCACCAAGTCGGTGCTGTTTACCGACAGTGTGGAGATGATGGAAATCCGCCTCCAGAATCGATAAGGCGAACAACCAACATGGTCCGCCACCAGCCTCTTCTCATCTATGACGGTGATTGCGGATTCTGCATCTACTGGGTGCGCTATTGGCAGAGACTCACCGGCGATCGAGTCACTTACGCGCCGTATCAGGAAGTCGCCGCACAATATCCCGAAATTCCTATCGCCGCGTTCCAGCGCGCTGTCCAATACATAGGACCCGATGGGAAAATCGCGAGCGGTGCCGAAGCTGCTCTTCTTGTTTTAAGTCACGCACGCGGCAAAGGCTTCTGGCTGACACTCTATCGGCGTCTTCCCGGCTTTGCCGCGATTGCGGAGCACTTGTACGCTTTGATCGCCTCGCAGCGTTCCGCGTCTTACCGCGTGAGCTTGTGGTTATGGGGCCGCGACTATGAACCGCCGCGTTTCGATCTGGTTGCGTGGCTATTTCTACGGGCCATGGGACTGATCTATCTTGCGGCCTTTGTTTCATTTGGCGTGCAAGCGTCAGGACTAATCGGCAGCCACGGCATATCTCCCTTATCCGAATTCGTCGACGCCATCCGCAGCCAGCTCGGCTCATTGGGCTACTGGCGGTTTCCGATGGTGTTCTTCCTGGATCAGAGCGACTTTGCGATTCAAGCAGTATGCTGGGCGGGAGCGGCGCTATCGCTGCTACTTGTCCTCGACTTTCTGCCACGTCTAAGCCTGTTTTTTCTCTATGTGCTGTACCTCTCACTGTTTTACGCTGGTCAGACTTTCATGGGCTTTCAGTGGGATATCCTATTGCTCGAATCGGGCTTCCTAGCATTGCTACTGAGCTTGGCGACCAAGCCCGGCATATGGCTACTGCGCTGGCTGCTGTTCCGCTTCATGCTGCTTTCGGGTGCCGTCAAGCTTCTGAGCGGCGACCCTACATGGGCTAACCTCTCTGCGCTCTCGTACTATTTTCAGACCGAGCCGCTACCCACCCCGCTGGCCTGGTATGCCCATCACTTGCCGCAGGCGATACTCAGGGCTTCGACGCTATCTACCCTCGTCATTGAACTGGGACTGCCGTTTTTGATTTTCTTTCCTCGACGGCTTAGGTTCGTTGCGGCATTCGGGATTCTGTTGCTGCAAGTGGTGATCCTTCTCACCGGCAACTACGCGTTTTTTAATCTCCTGACGATGGCACTGTGCCTGGTGCTGTTTGACGACGCCGCGCTGCGCAACGTTCTTCCGAGTAGCTTGACCGGATTTGTTCATGACCACGTCCGGGACATCAAGCCAGGGAAAATTATTTCTTTCGCGGTGGGTGCCTTCGCACTGCTGATTGTATTCACCGGCCTGGTGCAGCTTGAGGAGGTGCTGATGGGCCGAATTTCAGCGCCGGGCGAGTGGGTCAACGATAAAATCGAACCACTGCATATCGTCAATACCTACGGCTTGTTTGCGGTAATGACTACGACGCGGCCGGAAATCATCGTCGAAGGATCGGATGATGGCGTTCACTGGCGCGAATACGGATTCAAATACAAGCCCGGCGACGTGATGCGGCGGCCGCGATGGAACTTTCCGCACCAGCCTCGCCTTGACTGGCAGATGTGGTTCGCCGCTTTGGGGACGGCGCAGGAAAATCCCTGGTTTATCCTGTTCATGCAGCGGTTGCTGGAAAATTCGCCGGAGGTGACCGCCCTGCTCGGCTTCAATCCGTTTCCGCATAAGCCTCCTCTCTACGTGAGGGCGTTGCTTTACGATTATCGCTATTCGAGCCCTCAAGAAAAAGAAGCGACCGGTGCCTGGTGGGTACGGACTCCCGAGGGAATTTATTATCCTGCGATATCTCTGGGGTCGTGAGTTCCCTCGAACGAGTCGCGCGACGCTTTCCAATGTCTGAAGGTTTGTGACGCGCGTTCTGATACACTGGCCCTGAAGCGATCGTTCGCCGCGTCGGGCTGTGCTCCTCTTTCTGCGCAGGTCGCGTTAAGTTCGTCCCATAGCCGGCCATCCGGATCGAGAGGCAAGTTTGAGTCTGGGATTTCTCCGTGCGCCTAAAGCACCGCCGCCCGGTTTCGCGCATACCGAAGAACCGATCCGTGCAGAACTGTTCAGCGTCGAGCGCCTGGAACAGCATGGGGAGACGCTCGCGGTCGCGCAGCGTGTCACCGACTCTCCCGGACGCGGCAGGCCGATTGCAGCGCGCGTGCGGGAAAACGGGCGCGTATTGCTCGAGGCGTATCGGAATATCGCGAGTGCGATTCGCGAGGAGCACGCGATCACGCCGGCCGCAGAATGGCTGGTCGACAATTTCCACGTAGTCGAGGAGCAGATCCGCGAAATTCGCGACGATCTGCCGCGCGGATTCTACCGGCAACTGCCCAAGCTTGCGGAGGGTCCGCTGGAAGGATACCCGCGCGTGTTCGGAATCGCGTGGGCCTACGTCGCCCACAGCGACAGTCACTTCGACACGCAGACGCTCGCCAGGTTTGTGCAGGCCTACCAGCGCGTGCAGCCGCTGACAATCGGCGAGCTGTGGGCGGTGGCAATCACGCTTCGAATCGTGCTGGTGGAAAATTTGCGGCGCGCTGCCGAACGCATTGGCCGCGGCCGTGTGCAACGCCAGAAGGCGGACATGCTGGCGAACCGGCTGTTGGGATCCAACGGTCGCGAGGCTGAGTCGGCCGAGGCCGTGTTCAAGGATTTCGATAGGTCGCCGCTCGAGGCCGAGTTCGCGGTCGAGATGGTTCAACGCCTGCGCGATCAGGATCCCAAGGTGGCGCCCGCGCTGAATTGGCTGGACCAGCGGCTGGCGGCGGAGGGAACCACCGCCGACGAGATCGTTCGCGAAGTGCATCAGGGACAGGGCGCGATGAACGTGACGGTGCGCAACGTCATCACCAGCATGCGCCTGATGTCCGCGGTCGATTGGGCGGATTTCTTCGAGAGCGTGAGCGCGGTTGACGCGGTACTACGCGCCAACAGCGACTTCGCCGCGATGGATTTTGCCACCCGCGATCGCTATCGGCATGCGATCGAGAAACTTGCGCTGGGTTCCGGGCATACCGAAATCGAGGTTGCGCAAAGCTCGATCGATTTGGCAAAAAGTGCCGCCGCTGAAACGTCAACCGACGGCGTGGCGGCGCGTCGCAATCATCACCTGGGCTACTACCTGATCTCGGAAGGACGTCACGCGCTCGAAGCGAAGTTGGGATTTCGAGCGCCGGTGCGCGATTGGATCGCTCGCGCCAACAAGGCCGCTGGAATCAAGGGATACCTCGGGACCATCGCGGCGGTGACCGCGCTGATCGTGGCGTGCGGTCTGCTTGCGATTGATGGCGCGCACGTCGGTGGATGGACCCGGTTGATTCTCGCGATGCTCGCGATAATTCCGGCGATGGAGGCGGCGATCACGATCGTAAATCGGGCAGTTACCGCTGTCATCGATCCCGCCGCGATTCCCGCGCTCGAGCTTCACGACGGCGTCCCGGCCAGCCTGCGCACGATAATCGTGATGCCGACTCTCCTGACTACGCGCGCCGAGATTGACGAGCAGATCGAACACCTCGAGGTTCATTACCTGGCCAGTCCGGATGGCGAGCTGTACTTCGCACTCTTGTCGGACTGGACCGACTCTGCCACCGAAACCGCGCCCGGCGACGACGACCTGCTTGCGGCCGCCGCTGCGGGAATCTCGGAGCTGAATCAGCGTCATGGACCGGGTCCCGCATGCCCGCGATTTTTGCTGCTCCATCGCCGACGCGTCTGGGACGAAGCGGAAGGCGTGTGGATGGGTCGGGAGCGCAAACGCGGCAAGCTGCACGAGCTGAATCGCCTGCTGCGTGGCGGGACAGATGTCACGTTCGTCGCATCAGATGGTCATCCGCCGGCAGTCCCGGACGGCGTGCGCTACGTGATCACGCTTGATGCGGACACGCGTCTGCCGCGCGGCGCCGCCAAGCGGATGGTCGGCAAAATGGCGCACTCCCTGAACGCTCCACGATTCGACAACCAGCTCGGACGTGTGATCGAAGGTCACGGAGTCCTTCAGCCGCGAATCACCGCTTCGCTGCCAACCGGTCGTGACGGATCGGTTTTTCAGCGCGTGTTCTCGAGCGCCGCGGGAATCGATCCGTACGCGTTCGCGGTTTCTGACGTCTACCAGGATCTTCTCGATGAAGGTTCTTACAGCGGTAAGGGCATTTACGATGTGGACGTGTTCGAGGCCGCGCTTGCGGGCCGCGTTCCTGACGACACGCTCTTGAGCCACGATCTTTTCGAAGGAACTTTCGCGCGCTCGGGATTAGTCTCTGACATCGAACTGGTCGAGGAGTTTCCGTCGCGGTACGACGTTGCCGCCGCGCGACAGCATCGATGGGCCCGCGGCGATTGGCAACTGCTGCCGTGGATTCTGGGGCGCGCGCACGGTTCCAACGGCGTCGGCGCTACTTCGCAGCCGCGCGATGGACGATCGTCGATGCCGGCGCTCGGGCGCTGGAAAATGATCGACAACCTGCGCCGCACCTTGTCGGCACCATTCGTGTTGTTGGCGTTGGTCGCCGGATGGACGCTGCCGCCGGCCGCCGCTGCGGTGTGGACCGCGTTCATTGTCGCGACGGTCGCGACAGCGCCGATGCTCCCGTTTGTGACCGGAATCATCCCGCGGCGCAGCGACATCTCCAAGCGCAGCCATATTCTCGCCGTCGGCAAGGATTTCGTCTCGGGAATGTCGCAGCTAGCGATGATGCTGACGCTGCTCGCGCATCAGGCGTGGCTGATGGGCGACGCAATTTCGCGAACGCTCTACCGCTTGTACGTGAGTCATCGCCTGCTGCTCGAGTGGACGACCGCGGCGCAGGCCAAGCGCACGCGGCGTCTCGATGTACACGGGTTTTACGCGACGATGGCGGGAGCGATGGTTCTGGCAGCGGCGACGGCAGCCTTCCTCTTATTCAAGGATCGCGGCGGCGCGATAGTCGCGGCACCCTTCTTGATCTTGTGGATGCTGTCGCCAGCCGTCGCGCGATGGGCGAGTATGCCGCCGCCGATCGCCGGTGCGACGCCGCTATCGTTGGCCGACACGACGGCGCTTCGCCTCACCGCGCGAAGGACTTGGCGGTTTTTTGAGAAGTTCGTTACGGCGGAAGACAATATGATTCCGCCCGACAATTTTCAGGAAGACCCGAAGCCCGTGCTGGCGCATCGGACCTCGCCCACCAACCTCGGACTGTACCTGCTGTCAGTGATCGCGGCTCACGATTTCGGGTGGATCGGTACGCATGAAACCGTCGATCGGATTGGCGCGACGCTCGGCACGATGAAACGGATGGAGCAGTTCCGCGGCCACTTCTACAACTGGTACGGCACGCGCGACCTGCGGCCACTGGACCCTAAATATGTCTCGTCGGTAGACAGCGGCAATCTCGCGGGACATCTGATCGCGCTGGGCAACGCATTGCGCGAGATGATCGCGCAGCCGGTGGTGGACCGGAATTGGCTGAAGGGAATCGAAGATTCGATCGCGCTCGTTCGCGAATCCCTTGGCGCGCTCGGCGACAACCGGCGCAGCCACACCGTTACGCCCAAGCAGCTCGAGCAAGTGCTCGACACCATCGCGCGGCTGACCCAATCGGAGCCGCGGACCGTGCTGGAAATGACGGTGCGGTTGGCGGAGTTCGCGGCTCAGAGCGATTTGGCCACCGACATCGCGCACGCCTTGACGCTCGAGCGCGTCGATTCCGCGGCCGCCGACGTGCTCGCATGGTCGGAAGCGCTGCGAGCCTGTATCGGCAGTCATCAGCGCGACGTCGAGCTGCTGAAGCCGTGGACGGTGGGCGCTCGCGTCAGGACGGGCGCCCTCGATGGCAGCGCAAGCCAGATCGAATCGATCCCGAAGCTCGGCGATTTGCCCGACATTTATAATGATGCAACTGTGCAGCGCTCGGCGCTTGATCAAGCTGCCGCCGCGCATGCGAGCGAGGGAGCCCGAGCGCTCGAGCGGCGCATCACGGAACTCGCCGCGACTGCGGGCAAGATGTTCGACGCGATGAAGTTCGACTTCCTGCTCGACCCCGCCCGCCAACTTCTTTCGATTGGCTACCGCGTCACTGACGGGAGTCTCGATCCAAACTGTTATGACCTGCTTGCTTCGGAGGCGCGGCTGGCGAGTTTCGTCGCAATCGCGAAGGGGGAAATTCCGGCGCGGCACTGGTTCCGGTTGGGACGCTCGATGACGCCGGTCGATCGCGGTTCGGCTTTGATTTCGTGGTCGGGCTCGATGTTCGAGTATCTGATGCCGTCGCTGGTGATGCGCGCGCCGATGGGCAGCCTGCTCGAGCAGACCAATCGGCTGGTGGTGCGCCGCCAGATGAAGTATGGCGCCGAGCTTGGGATGCCGTGGGGCGTCTCGGAGTCCGCATACAACGCGCGCGACCTCGAGTTCACTTATCAATACTCGAACTTCGGCGTCCCCGGACTCGGACTGAAGCGCGGGCTGAGCGAGAACGCGGTGATCGCACCGTACGCGACGGCGCTGGCGGCGATGATCGATCCGGAGGCCGCGGCGCAGAACTTCTCGCGGCTGCTCGCCGCAGGCGGCCTCGGACATTTCGGCTGGTACGAGGCTCTCGACTATACGCCGTCGCGCGTGCCCGAAGGCGAGAACGTCGCAATCGTGCGCGCATACATGGCGCATCACCAAGGCATGACGCTGGTGGCGCTGGCGGACGCGCTTAACCGCGGCGCGATGCGCGCGAGGTTTCACGCCGAACCTATTATTCAAGCGACCGAACTGCTGCTGCAGGAGCGAACCCCGCGCGACGTCGGGGTGGCGCGCCCGCGAGCGGAAGAGGTCAAAGCGGAAGCGAACGTTCGCGAGAGCCCCCCGCCGACGATTCGCCGGTTCCATTCGCCGCACGATCTGATCCCGCGCACGCATCTGTTATCCAACGGCAGGTACACCGTGATGATAACGGCGGCGGGATCGGGCTTCAGCCGATGGCGCGACCTGGCGGTAACCCGCTGGCACGAGGACGTGACTTGCGATTCGTGGGGAACCTACATCTTCATCCGCGACGTAAACAGCGGCAAGGTCTGGTCGGCGGGGTTTCAGCCTGCGGGCGTCGAGGCCGACAGTTACGAAGTCGAGTTCTCCGAGGACCGCGCGGAAATCGTGCGGCGCGACGGCACCATGACGACGACGCTCGAAATCGCAGTGTCGGCCGAGGACGACGCCGAGGTGCGGCGCGTGTCGATTTCGAATCTCGGCAGCCGCATGCGCGAGGTCGAGCTGACCTCATACGCGGAAATCGTGCTGGCGACCGACGCTTCGGACACTGCCCATCCTGCATTTTCCAAGATGTTCGTGCAGACGGAGTTCGACGCCGAGGTTGGAGCGCTGCTCGCGACGCGACGGCTGCGATCGCCGAGCGAAGTGCCGGTCTGGGCGGCGCATCTCGCGGTGGTCGAGGGCGAATCGGTCGGCGAGATACAGTTCGAGACCGATCGCGCCCGATTTCTCGGACGCGGTCGCGATGTCAGCGACTCGGTTTCGGTGATCGATGGGCGCCCGCTCTCGGACACCGCCGGCACTGTGCTCGATCCAATCTTCAGTGTTCGCCGCCGGCTGCGAATCCCGACGGGAGCGACGGCGCGGATCGCATTCTGGACGATCATCGCGCCGACGCGCGCCGAAGCACTCGACCTGGTCGACAAGCATCGCGACCCGAACGCATTCGAGCGCGCGGTGACGCTCGCGTGGACGCAGGCGCAAGTGCAATTGCATCACCTGCGGGTCGATGCCGACGAGGCGCATCTCTTTCAGCGTATCGCCAATCGCGTGCTCTATTCGGATCCCACCTTGCGGCCGTCGTCCGACCTGCTGCGGCGCGGCGAGGGTGGACAGTCGAAGCTATGGCCCGCCGGCATTTCCGGCGATCTGCCGATCGTCCTGGTTCGCATCGACGAAATCGAGGATGTCGAAATCGTGCGCGAGTTGGTGCGCGCGCATGAATATTGGCGGATGAAACGGCTGGCGGTCGATCTGGTGATCCTCAACGAACGTCCGCCGTCATACCATCAGGAACTGCAGGGCGCACTCGAAGGCATGGTTCGGACCGGCCCGGCGCGATCCCCTGAGGGTGAGGGCACCTCCGGCAATGTGTTCGTGTTGCGCGCCGACCTGGTCTCGCCAGAGCTACGAAGCGTCCTGCAGACCGCGGCCCGCGCCGTGCTGCTGAGCCGCCGCGGGACCTTGTCCGAGCAAGTCAAACGGCTGGAGATGTTCGAGCCAGCAGCTGGGCCGCCACCGCGCCGAACTCACACGATACAGCGGGTAGCGCCCCATCTTCCGCGGCGCGAGATCGAGTTTTTCAACGGTCTTGGCGGATTTGCCGAAGACGGGCGCGAGTACGTAACGATTCTCGGCGAAGGGCTATGGACCCCGGCGCCGTGGATCAACGTGATCGCGAATCCCTCATTCGGCTTCCAGGTTTCGGTCGAAGGCGCGGGCTACACCTGGGCAATCAACAGCCAGCAGCATCAGATTACCCAATGGTCCAATGATCCGGTCAGCGACCGGCCCGGTGAGATCCTCTACGTTAAGGACCTCGACACCGGCGAGCTGTGGGGACCGACCGCGCTGCCGATCCGCGAAGATTCGGCGCCATACGTCGTGCGTCACGGCCACGGCTACACCATGTTCGAGCACACCTCGCACGGAATTTCGCTCGAGCTGACGCAATACGTGCCGGTAGACGACTCGGTCAAGATTTCGCGGCTGAAGATTCGCAATCTCTCGCCGCGCGCGCGCCGTCTGTCGATCACAGCATACGTCGAGTGGGTGCTAGGCACATCGCGCGGCGCCTCCGCCCCATATATCGTCACCGAAGCAGAGTCCGAAACCCACGCGGTACTCGCGCGCAACTCTTTCAGCATCGAATACGGAACTCGAATCGCGTTCGCGGATTTGCGCGGCCAGCAAATCTCGTGGACTGCTGACCGAACCGAGTTTCTCGGGCGCAACGGTACGCTCGACAATCCAGCCGCGCTCGCATCAGGCAAGCCGCTGTCTGCCAGAACCGGAGCCGCGATGGATCCGTGTGCTGCGCTGCAAACCACGGTCTCGCTCAAACCCAACGCCGAGAGCGAGGTCGTTTTCTTTCTCGGCGAGGCGGCGAGCAGGCCGGCGGCGATTGCCACGATCAAGAAATATCGCGACGCCGACCTCGACGCCGTCCTGACCACGGTCACGCATTACTGGGACGACATGCTGGGCGCGGTGCAGGTGAAGACTCCGGACCGCTCGATGGACCTCATGCTCAATCGATGGCTGCTGTATCAGACGCTGGCGTGCCGCGTGTGGGCGCGGTCGGCCTTTTACCAGGCGGGCGGCGCGTACGGTTTTCGCGATCAGCTCCAGGACGTGATGGCGTTGACGATGGCGCAGCCTGCTCTGACACGCGAGCATCTGCTTCGCGCCGCGTCACGTCAGTTCGTCGCGGGCGACGTGCAACATTGGTGGCTGCCGCCCGCGGGACAGGGCGTTCGCACGCGCATCACCGACGATCGCGTCTGGCTCGCGTATGCGGTCGCTCATTATATTGAGGTCACCGGCGACGCTGGCATCCTCGACGAATCGGTCCCGTTCCTCGACGGGCCGGAGTTACACGCGGGCGAGGTTGAATCGTTTTTCCAGCCGACGGTCTCCGAGGATCGCGGCACGATATTCGAACATTGCGCGCTGGGGCTGGACCAAAGCCTTGCAGTTGGACTCCACGGAATTCCGCTGTTCGGATCAGGCGACTGGAACGACGGCATGAATCGCGTCGGCGAGGCAGGCAAGGGCGAGAGCATCTGGCTCGGATGGTTCCTGTACACGACACTGCAGGCATTCGCGCCGTTGGCAGATGCTCGCAGCGAAGGCGCGCGCGCTTCGACCTGGAGGAGTCACGCCACCGCGCTTGCGGAATCGCTCGAGCGGGACGGATGGGACGGTGCCTGGTATCGACGCGGTTACTTCGACGACGGCACGCCGCTCGGCTCGGCCGACAGTATCGAATGCCGGATCGACTCGATCGCGCAGTCTTGGAGCGTAATCTCCGGCGCCGCCAGTCCGGTCCGCGCCGCGGCCGCGATGGCTGCCGTTGACCAATACCTGGTCAAGCGCGACGACGGCCTGGTGCTGCTATTCACGCCGCCATTCGATCACACTCCGCAGGATCCCGGCTATATCAAGGGCTATCCGCCAGGCATTCGCGAGAACGGCGGACAATACACGCACGGCGCGCTGTGGTCCGTCATCGCGTTTGCGATGCTCGGCGACGGCGACAAGGCCAACGAACTGTTCTCGATGCTGAACCCGATCAATCACGCGAACACGCGCGCGGGGATCCATCGCTACAAGGTTGAACCCTACGTCGCGTGCGCCGACATCTACTCGATGCCACCGCACGTCGGGCGTGGAGGATGGACCTGGTACACGGGCTCGGCGGGATGGACGTATCGCGCGGGTCTCGAGTGGATATTGGGCTTTCGTCTCCGTGGCAAAACGCTGGCGATCGATCCGTGTATCCCGAAGAAGTGGCCGAGCTTCGATATCGTCTATCGATACGGCGCGACGCGCTACGAAATCACGGTCGAGAACCCGCACGGCGTCAGTCGCGGCGTGAGCGGCGTCGAGCTCGACGGCAAAGCGCTCGTGCAGCGCCCGGCTGAAATCATGCTCTCCGACGACAAGGTAACGCATCGAGTAAGAATCATACTTGGCTAATCAGTCAATCGCAGCGGGCTTTTATCGGGACTGCGCCCGCTTGATCAGCCGCGAGAGGGCGCGCACGCTCTCGAAATTTTCCGGCACG
>NZ_JBAUYR010000082.1:0-31565 GCF_049584895.1 Binatus sp. (SeqCode) | reverse complement strand
GATCGGTGCTTCCGGTGCCAATTTGCGTATCCCGATCGTAGGGTGGGTAGGTCCACTGGCCGCTCGGGACCTTGACTCCCGCCATCAGTCCGGTAGACATGTCCTCCGACAGACCCGTGTACATTCCCTGGATCCGGATATCGCCGATCGAGTCGTCCTGGTACCAATGGATGCCGGCGTTGTCGCCGTCATACGCACCCTTGTAATAGCGCGACCAGTAGGGCACCTCGAGCATCACTCCCCAACTCCGATTGAACATGTACTGTCCGCCGACCTCCATGAAGTTCGTTCGGATGTACTTATCGTTGTTGTAGAACTCGGAGGCTGGCTGGGTCGCGTGCCAGTTTATGTACTGATCCATGTATTCGTATTGAAACCATACTTGGCCTCCGGTCCCCTGCGGAATCAGTGCTTCGGTATCTACCTCGAAGACTCCACAGCCGCATGCACACGCCCGGACCAGGCCTGGCGTTAGACCGATTACGAAAATCGTCGCCAGCAACACGCGTCTGGCCTCGGAGAAGACCTGACGCCCCGACATTTGATTCCTCCGCATAACCATCCATCCCGGCGGCCTGAGGCCGCACCGTTAGCACGCAGAACCATCGAGGTCCGCGAGCTGTCGTCCGTCACAAAAGGAAATTTAAAAGTGCCCTGCTAGCAGAACTGCTTGGGCGGAGGCGGATCGGGAGTATCGGCGAGTTTACTCTTCAGAATGGGAACGAATTGAGCTGCCACTTCATGCGAAAGAACCTTCGTGCCGACGGCCGGCTGCGCCGGGCGCGCGATCGGCACGACCGCCGGAGCATTTTCGAGCGATTGCAGCGGATGACAAATGTCCATCGAGATGCTCGGCCCCGACTGATCGGAAATCACGATCACACCGATCGATGGCAGGCTCGCCATCACCATGACCAACGCCATCGCGGCGGCGATTTGCCGAATCGAAGCGCGGTCGATCTTGGGTGCGATCGTCATATCAGCCCCGTGCGCGCTCGACGTCGGCGACCACTGCGTCAGGGCTCACGTCGAGCGCGTTGTACTGCCGAATCTGATGGCCGTCGGGACCGATCAGGAATGCCTCGATGGAATGCGTAATCGATCCATCGCTCTCGCGCGTCCGGCGCAGTTTGAATAACGCGAGCACCTGGTCGATTTTCGCGGGCGGCCCGGTCAGAAAGATCCAACCAGTTTCGCTTGCGCCGTGGCTCTGAGCATACTTCGCAAGTTCGGCTGGGCTATCATGCTCGGGATCGAGCGATATTGAGACAATTCTGATGTCGGCTCCCAGAGCCGGGCCAAGCTTCTGCGCGATCGCCGCCATCTTCGCCGTCAGCATCGGGCAGGTCGAGGCGCACGAGGTGTAAATGAAATCGATCAGCACCGGCTTGCCCTTCAGCGATGCGAGCGAGACCGTGCTTCCGTGTTGATCGATCAGACTCACGTCGGGCAGGCAATTATTCTCATTGGCCGCCGGATAATCGCCTCGTGCTTCCCGATTGCCGCATGCCGAAAGAGCAAGGAGTGCCGCGAGACTGACTATCCCAACGACGCGGCTGTAGTACTTTAGGCCAACATCAAACATATCTATCAATAGCTACTCGGATGTCAGAAATACCCTCGTGCCGCCTTTAGATCCGCGGTCTTGATGTGCACGATTCCGGCATCGTCTTGATGCGGCAGGCCGATAGGCACGCACGACGCCTTGCCTTCGGCCATCCTCTCTATTGGGTAATGGTTTCCGCACACCCGGCAAATCAGTTCGCCGCCGCCCGCCCGGTAGCCTTTATGGAACGTGAAACATTGGCGGCATGCGTCGAACACCGACCGCACCTTGCCGTCGTTGCCGCGCGCGAGCACGAAGCGCAACTGCTTGCCGGCATCGTCGGTATAGCAAAAAAGTCGAGCGCTGCCCGGGCGTAGCGCCAACGCGTTGATCGCGACGTCGTCAACGCCGGTCACCATGGTGCACTCCGAGATCGCGGTGAACGTCAGAAACGCAGCCCCTGCCGCGAGCATTAGACCGGCTAGAATTTTGAGTTTCATGGAACGCATGGCGGATCAATGCTGTCGCAGCGTACCGCAGGCGTCAAGGCGCGACCGAGTCGGTCAACATCACTTGCTTGATTCGCTCGGTTAGTTCCATCACGCGCAGTCCGTCCTCGGCACTGACGGCCGGCGTGGACCGGCTGCGAACGGACTCGACGAACGCCTTGACCTCGTCGGCCAGCGGATCGCCCTCGCCGAAATCGATCTGTTCGGCCGAAATTGTCGGGAACTGCGCGCCGCGCACCGGCGGAGTCCTACGGAAAATCTGGATGCTGCGAGCTTCGTAATCGACCGAGATGTACGCGTCAGGCTGAAAAAAGCGAATCTTGCGCTCGCGTCGCGCTGACACGCGGCTCGAGACCAGATTTGCGATCAGACCGTTCTGGAAGCGGACGCGCGCGTTTGCCAGATCGATTCGATCGGTGAGAATCGCGACGCCGACCGCCTCCAGCGACGCTACCTCCGACGGCGCCACCGACAGGATCACGTCGAGATCGTGCACCATCAGGTCGAGCACCACGTCGACGTCGGTGCCGCGCTCGGTAAACGGCGCGAGCCGATGGCATTCCACGAAGCGCGGATTTTTCACGATCGAATGCAGATGCACGACCGCCGGATTGAAACGCTCGAGATGGCCTATTTGCAGAACGCGCCTGCTGGCCGATGCGAGCGCCGCCAGATCGCGCGCCTGCGTCAACTTCTCCGCCATCGGCTTTTCCAGCAGCACGTCAATGCCGGCTTTCAGCATCGCGGACGCGATCTCATGATGCGTCACGCCGGGCGACGCGACCGTCACAAGGTCCACCTTGCCGACGAGCATCCGATAGTCGGCTAGCGGCGTCGCGCCAACTTCCTTCGCGAGCGCGCCGACCCGCTCGGCGTCGATATCGACCACGTGCGCGAGCGTGATTCCCGCAATCGCGGCGTACTTGCGCGCGTGCAGAGTGCCCAGCCGTCCCGCGCCAATGACAGCGGCGCGCAGTTCAACCACGGTTTTCCGCATAGCCGTATATCGTCACGTTTTTCGAGCGCGCCAGTTCGAGTGTGCGATCCCGTTCGAGAATCAGCGCGACTCCCGCTTCGACGCCGATCATTGCCGCACCGATCTCAGCAAGCAACTCCACCGTTGCCGGGCCGATCGCCGGACGGTCGAAGCGCATGTCCTGACCCGGTTTCGCCGCTTTCGCTACGACCAGTCCAGCGCCGACCAGCGCGGCCGCGCGGCGCAGCGCGGCGTCGGTTCCCTCGAGCGCTTCCACCGCGGCGACCATTCCGTCGCGAACCGCGACTGTCTGTCCGATGTCGTAGCTGCCGAGGCGCCGCGCGACTTCGAACGCAAGATCGAGATCGCGCCGTTGAGCAGGACTCGGATCGGGACCGGCGCCGACGCCGGCGCGCGCGAGCCAATGTTCGATCATCGGCACCGGATCGATCATCTTGATTCCTTCAGCTTCGACTTCGCGAGCGACCCCGCGCAGCACGGCGTCGTCACTGAAGCGCCCGATTCCTGCGAGCATCTTCAGCGCGCGCGCATCGGGTGCGAACGAGTCCTTCAGGCGCGCGCGTGAGATGCCGCCGGCCATCGCGGCTTCCGACACTCCGGCGTTTTTGAAGACATCGACAATTTTCTGCAGCTCGCCGACTTTGATCCAAGTGACTTCGTTGGCAATAGAATCGAGCGCGCGTTCGCTTTCATTGAGGTGCGCGACTGCGATGATTTTTGTTCCGCGCGCGCGGGCGGCGCGCGCTACTTCGAGGGGGAAGACGCCGTTGCCTGCGATGAGCCCGAGCTTATTCACGCTCGCGGCCAACGACTCCGCGCTTCGAGTTGTTTATGAAATCGACCAGGCGGCGAACCTCGGAAAAGTCGCCGTATTCCTCGAGAGTCCTAGCGATCGCTTCCTCGCGCAGCAGCTTCGAGAAAAAGAGGATGCGGATGGCCGACTTCAGCGCCGCAATTGTTTCCGGCTTGAAGCCGCGCCGTTGCAGGCCGATATCGTTGATTCCAGCCAGCCGCGCACGCTCGCTGCCCGCCACCATCGAGTACGGCGGCACGTCCTGCGCGACCTTCGCGCCCGCCGCCACGATCGCGTGAGTGCCGATGCGGGTGAACTGATGCACCCCGACCTGGCCCTCGCAAATCGCGTACTCCTCGATAACGCAGTGGCCCGCGAGGCCGGTGGACGCCGCGAGGATCACGTGGTCGCCGATAATGCAGTCGTGCGCGACGTGCGCGTACGTCATGACCAGCGTGTGGCTGCCGATCTTCGTGATCATCCCGCCGCCTTCGGTGCCGCGGTGAACGGTGGCGAACTCGCGAATCATGTTGTCGTCGCCGATTTCGACGACCGACGGTTCGCCCTTGAATTTGAGATCCTGCGGTTCCGCGCCTATCGCAGCGAACTGCCAGATGCGATTGCGCTGGCCAATCGTGGTATGGCGCTCGATCATCGCGCACGGACCGATCACGCTCCCCGCACCTATCCTGACGTCCGGTCCGATCACCGCGCCCGCGCCGACTTCCACGCTAGTGTCGAGTTCGGCGCCCGGGTCGATGACCGCAGAAGGATGGATTCTCCCCGCTATCGAACTTGCTCCTTGACTTCCATCGCGGACAATTCCGCCTCGGCTGCCAGCTCGTCGCCGACGCGCGCCACCGCATGCATCCGCCACAACGGTCGATGAAATTTCAAAATTTTTACTTCCATCCGCAGTTGATCGCCCGGGATGACGCGCCGCCGAAATCGCACTTTGTCCAGCCCGGTCAGCATGAACAGGCGCGTCGGGTCTCCGCCGACTTCATTGAGCGCGAGGATCGCCGCGGACTGCGCGAGCGCTTCGACGATCAGTACCCCCGGCATCACAGGATGCTCCGGGAAATGGCCGGCGAAATACGGCTCGTTGAAACTGACGTTCTTGATCGTTACGACACGGCCCTTGCTCAGCTCGAGGATGCGATCGACCAGCAGGAACGGGTAGCGATGGGGCAGCAGCCCCAGCACGCGTTCGAGCTCTGAGACTTTGGTTTCGTGGTCGTCAGGCACCGGGAATTACTTCGCGTAATCTCGTCGAGCAGCTTACTTCGAGATGGTCGACTTCTTGGCCGCCTGCGATCCAAAATCCGACGGCTCCGAGTCACCCGGCTGATTGCTCTGGATGCTCGCCGACCTTACTGCGCCGCCCGGACCTTCGCCGACGCTGCCTATCGGCACGTGCATCGTGTTGTAGCTGCGAATCACCTGGTCGGTGATATCGATACTCGGCGCGCCCCAGAGGATCGATCCCTTCTCGAACACCATGGTGTAACTGTCGCGCTCTCCCAGCGTGCGGATGACCTGGGCGAGGTCGTGCACGATCTTCGCGGTGACCTCCTGATCCTTCGCCTGCAGCTCGTCCTTCGAGTCCTTGTAGTCGCGTTCGAAGTTCTTGAGCTTCTCCATGTACTGGTCCTGCAGGCTCTGGCGCTGATCCGGGTTCATCAGCATGCCCTTTTTTTCCATCTCGTCTTTGAGCGACTGGACTTCATTTTGCTGGCGCTGCAGACGCCCCTCCAGCGAGGTGACACGGCCCTGGAAGTCGGCCTTGGCTCGTTTGCCGGCGTCGCACTCATTAAGCGCCCGTTGCACGTCAACGTAGGCGAACTTGAACTCGGCGTGCGCGGGAACTGCCGCAAACGTCACCGCAAGGAACGCACCGAAAATCGCACCGATGAACAACCGTTGCCTCATACAGCCCGGAAAGCCTCCTGTTGACTACCTAACGACCCAGCGAAGCAGACTCGCATGGATACGCGACTCGTTGCCTTGTGAAATATACACGATAGTCCTTCGACCAGCATTAAATCCAGTTGTGCGCGTCTGCTCGTCTTCGGCTGTCAAAGAATTCATTGTGGCGCCTGACGAAACTACAGCGGCGATCCGGCGCCGACTTCGAATACCGTATGCTGGTCCGCCGGCCGCGGGTTGAGCGGGAAAGCGATATCCACCGCCAGCGGCCCGAACGGCGATTTCCAGCGCACGCCAATTCCGGCCGACGCCTGCAGCTTGGTTATGTCGAGCGAATCCTTCAGCAGGAACGATTGTCCCGCGTCGCTGAATAGAACGCCGCGAATGCCCAATCCCGACAATATCGGGAACGTGATTTCGTTGCTCAGCAACAATTCCTTGCTGCCGCCAACGTCCTGCACGCTGAGCGGCGTTCCATTCTGGCTGAAAATAGTCACCTGCGGCCCCAACGAATAAAGCTGATAGCCGCGCACGTCGCCCGGTCCGCCGACGCCCCCCGGGAAGAATCGCTCGTAGAGTGGCAATTCGCCGCCGGTCCCGCTTTCCAGGTTGGTCCCGATGCCGTAGGTGACTCCCTGCGACACCACGAACGTCCCCAGGGTCTGGCTCTTGAGGAACGGATAGAAATACCGGAAATGAGCGACACCCTTGATGAACGAATTGGTGCCGCCGAGTCCGCCGAACTGCAAGCTCAGACTCTCGACCGTGCCGGTGCGCGGATCGGTCGGATTGTCCACCGTGAAGCGCCGAATCGTGGGCGTAATTTGGGAAGTCTGCGTATAGCCTTTGTAGCGCGCGATTTGGAAAGTTGTGAACTCGTTCAGCCCGGTGATCCCGATGCTCTGAAACGAGTAGCCGATTCCGGCGGTTATATCCTTGAGCGAGAATGGGCCCAGCTTCTTGAAGCCGAGCTCGGTCAGCGGATACGTCGTCGTCAAGGTGAAGCCGGCGGACGACTGGTTGAAGCTCAGCAGATAGGTTTTGTTGTCAAATAACTGCAGGCCCACGGCCAGCGGGATATCCAGGAACCACGGCTCCGTATAGCTGATACTGTAGTTCTGGAACAGGAAACCGACCTGCGCGTTCGCTACCAACGATTCGCCGCCACCAAACAGATTGGTGTTGCCGAGCGTGAAATTGCCAAATATCGATTGATAGCTGTCGAAACCGCCCGCCACCTGGAACGACGCGGTGTTCGCCTCGGTCACGTTCACGTTCAGATTTATCTTGTCGGGCTGCGACGCCGGGGCAGTCGTGATGCGCGTGTCGCTGAAGAATCCCAGCCGTTGCAGACGCGTCTGCGAATCGCGGATCTCCTCGGCGCTGTACGGCTCCTGCTCCTGCAGCTGGATCTCGCGCCGAATTACCTTGTCCGAGGTCTTGGTGTTGCCGCTGATATTGATGCGGTCGATCAGCACTTCGTGACCGGGATTGACCACGAATGTGACGTTGACCCGCTTGTTGGTGCGGACCAGCTGCGTGCGCGGATCGACGTTGACGTAGGCATAGCCGCGGTTCGAATAGAAATCCGACAGCGCCAGTATCTGCCGCTGCAACGACGATCCTCGAAACAGTTGCCCGCTCTTCATGGTCAGCTGCTTGCGCAATTCCCGGCGCGGGAACTTCAGGTTGCCTTCGATGTCGATCCTGCCGACGCGGTAAGGCGTGCCCTCGTCGATATTAATCACGATCGTGATCTTCTCAGCGTTTCGGATTATCTGCGGCGGCGCGATCTGAACGTTCAGGTAGCCGTTGTCGTAATAAAATGCCGTCAGCCGATCGACGTCCTCCTGAAGCTTCTTCGGGTCGAGCGCGCCCCATCCCGTTATCCAGCTGAGCAACTTGCTGTAGGGCCGCGTCTCCATGTTGTTGGCCAGAACCGTGGACGAAAACGCGTGATTGCCCACGAACTGAATCTTGGTGATCTCGACCTTCGACCCCTCCACCACGTCGAACTCGCCGAACGCCGTGTTGTCGGGCTGCGGGATTGCCTTGAAGGTCACCCTGGCGTCGCTGTAGCCCTTGTCCGCGTAAACCGCGGTGACATCGTTGATGGTCTCCTTGACCGCGACCGGATTGAGGATCGTCCCCGGATGCAGCTTGGTCGCGGCGACTACCTTGTCGTCGTTCGAGCGGATCGCCTTCATCCCGTAGAACTTGACGTCGGTTATCTGCGGGCGCTCCTTCACGTAGTACACCAGCACGTTCTGCCCGCCCTGATTCACGACGTGCGCGCTCACGTTCGAGAAGAATCCCAACCGGTCAATCGACTTGATGTCCGCGTCGACCGCATTCGGATCGAGCGGCGCACCGACCTGCTGCGTGATGTGGATTCGGATCGCGTCTTCCTCGACGCGTTGATTACCGACTATCTCAATCTTGGAGATTATCGGTTGAGCCTGCGCACGCGCGACGGACGGCCCGAGTATCGCCGCGACCATCAGCAGTATCAGCGCAAAGTTCGCGGCCAATAGCGCTCGATGCGGACAGCGTAGCCCGCAGAATAACGGCGCGCGCGGCGTGCGCGCGTTGAATTTTTCCAATGTCACTCAGACCCACCAAAAACGCGACCAAACTAGCCAATCGCTTCCGCCATGTAAACCAAACCCCCGCCAGCGCCTAAAGTTTTACGAACAGGACTTCAGTAAACCGCTCAAAGTAACGCAGTAGAAAACTCGATTGTCCACTTCCCACGCGAGCGGCCAGGATCTCTTAAGCACGCCGCTCGTCCACCAACTTTCCTTCAAGCAGTCGCAGCGCGCGCCCGACGCTGCGGGTTAACTGCTCGTTATGAGTCGCTATCACCAGCGTGATTCCCAGCTCGCGATTGAGCTTGTGAAAAAGATCGTGCACTTCAGCCGCCGTATGCGGGTCGAGATTGCCGGTCGGCTCGTCCGCCAACAGCAGCCTGGGCCGCAGCACCACCGCGCGCGCCACCGCGACGCGTTGCTGCTCGCCGCCGGACAGTTCCGCCGGCCGGCGTTTGAGCTTATCGCCCAGGCCCACGATTTCGAGCATTTCGGTTGCGCGCCGGGTCGCCTCCGCCTCGTCGATACGGCCGATCAGCGCCGGCATCATCACGTTCTCCAGCGCATTGAAGTCCGCCAGCAGGTAATGGAACTGGAACACGAAGCCCAGCTTCAGGTTGCGAAACTCCGCCAGCGATTTCTGATCGAGCGCGAACAAATCCTCGCCCTCAAAATAAACTTTGCCCGCGGTCGGCTCTTCGAGGCTCCCGATTATGTGCAGCAGAGTGGACTTGCCGGTTCCCGATTGCCCGACCACTGCGATTTCCTCGCCCGCCTCGACCTTGAGATCGAGATTGCGCAGCACGCGAATCTCGCGATCGGCGTCGTAGAATGTCTTGTCGAGGCCGCGCACCTCGATAAGACGCCCCGTAGCAGCTTTCGGTTTCGCTTTCGTGGCCGCGGCGCGCGCTTCACTCATAGCGGATCACCTCGACCGGCCGCAGCCGTGCTGCCTGCAACGCCGGGTAGACCGACGCCAGCATGCACAACGCTATTGTCGCCACCGCCACCAGCACGAAGTTCCATGGATTCAACTCCACCGGCACATTGCTCACCATGAACATGTCGGCCGGCAGATGAATCAAATGATACTTGCCGATCAGGAACGACGTCACGAACCCGGTTCCATCGCCGATAATCGTGCCGATCACGCCCACCGCCGCGCCTTGCCACAGAAATATCAGCGCGATCGACGTCGCCATCGCACCCATAGTGCGCAGGATGGCGACTTCCTTGCGGCGCTCCATCACCTGCATCACCAGGGTCGCGATAATATTGAATGCCGCCACCAGCACGATCAGCAGCAGCACCATGAAGTACGTGAACTTCTCGAGCTTGAGCGCGGCGAACAGCGGCGCGTTGGCCGTGGTCCAGTCTTTCACCTCGAAATCAGGCCCGGCCATCGCGGCGATCTTGTCGCGTATCGCCGGCGCATCGAACATATTGGCCAGCCGCAGCTCAAGTCCGCTCTCGAGCGAAGCGTCGTCAGCGAGCAGCGCGCGTCCGTCCTTCAATGCGACGAACACCAGCGTCGAATCGAAGTCGTACATGCCCGAGTGAAAGAATCCCGTCACCACGAATCGCTTGAGGCGCGGCGGCCCGATACCAGCTCCCAGGCTCGCGGGCGAAATCAATATCACCGGATCGCCCGGTCTCGCGCCCAGTTCGTACGCGAGCGACTTGCCGAGGATCGCGCCGGGCAGCTGGACGACCCGCTTGACGCCCTTGTCGACGATCGTCACCGGATGCGTCGTCTCGAGATCGTCAAGCGACCCGACCTCGAGCGTGTCTTTCAATTCCTTCAGCACCCCGTTGTCATGCGGCTCGACCCCGCGGAGAATTCCGCCCGAGACGAGACCCGGCGCGCCCGAGTCGGTGCTCGAGACCGCCATTACCTGCGACGTGACGTATGGCGCCACCGCGACCACTCCCGGTATCGCAGTGATCTTCTTCTCGAGGTCGCCCGGATTCCACACGCCACCATCGGAGCGTTCGATGGTTACCTGCGGCGTAAACGCGAGCAGCCGCGCGCGCAGGTCCTGCTCGAATCCGCTCATAACGCATAATGCGACCGACAGCGTGAAGGTCCCGATCGCGATCCCCGCAAGCGAGATGAACGCGATCACCGACACGAAGCGTTCACGCCGCCGCGCCAGCAGATATCTCAGTCCAATCAGGAATTCGTAGCGCAACCTGTCACCTTCGCGGTCGGGTTCTCACTCTAACATTTTTTACTTTTTTACCAATTTGGGCCACCGCGCACTCGCGCTGCACGGCGAAATGTCTTTTTTCTTTGTTCGATTGAATCAAATCGAGTTGAGAATCGTCATAGTCGCCGAGCCTCGTGACATTTGCAACAATTCCGGGTTGCGCTGTGCGGCGGTCGTGAAATATGCTCACCGTCGCTTTGACCCGAAATGCGGAGGATCGCATGAGCCGTTTTTTGCTTGGGACCCTGACCGCAGCACTGCTATTCGCCACGCTTAATCTTCAAACCCCCGCCTTGGCTGTCGAATCCGCAGGGCTGCCTCCTCAGAACACCATTACGATGAACTTTCAGAACGTGGATATTCCCGTTCTCGCCAAGTTCATCTCCGAGATAACCGGCCGCAACTTCATCATCGACGAATCGGTGCGCGGCAAGGTTACGATTATCTCGCCGAGCAAGGTCACTCCCGAGCAGGCCTATTCGATCTTTCAGTCAGTGCTGCAGGTGAAAGGCTTCACCACCGTTCAGGCCGGGAAGATCATCAAGATTGAGCCCGCGCGCAACGTCCGCTCGAACGCCGCGCTTACTACCTCGCAGACTCCCGCCGAGACCAGCGGCGATGAATACGTCACGAGAATGGTGCGGCTTAAGAATATCGACGCCGCGTCCATCATCGGCGTCATCCAGCCGATGATCTCGCACGACGGCCTGGTGGCGGCATTTCCCGGAGATAACACCGTCATCGTCACTGACGATGCTTACAACGTCCAGCGATTGGTCCAGATAATCGGCGAGCTCGACGTGCGCGGCGAGCAGGCCTCGATCGTAGTCATTCCGCTCAAGCTGGCATTTGCCGGTGAGCTGGCGCCCGAGATCGATCAGCTCATGGCAGCGAAGATGGGAGCCGCCAGCAGCAGCAATCCCCAGCTGATACGGCCGCAAATGGGCGTTGCGACGTCAGCCACCGGCCCCTCGCTCGGTTACAAAGTGATTCCCGACGAACGCACCAATTGCCTGATCGTGATGGCGCCGCCGCTACAGATGCGCGAGATCCAGGACATCGTCTTCAAGCTCGACGTCGTGCCTCCGCTGGCAACCTCGCGAATCCACGTCTATCGGCTCAAGAACGCTCAAGCGCTCGAGATGGTCCAGGTGCTTAACAACCTGCTTAATGGGGGCAGCGGACCGACCACGCTCTCGCCCACCACCGGCAAAGGATCGCTTGGCCGCTCGAGCTTCAACGACGCCGCCAGCGGCATGGGCAGCTCGGGTTTCGGCGGAATGGGCGGTGGTGGGATCGGCGGGATGGCCAGTAGCGCAAGCTTCGGCGGATCCAGTGGCGGCGGCGGTTTCGGCGGTTCAAGCGGCGGCGGCGGCTTCGGCGGTGGTGGAGGCGGGCTGCGCAGCAAAGGCTCGATGAGCGGTGCAGGCGGCAGCGGTTCCTCGTCGGCCAGCTCACCCGGCAAGAACATCGATTTCTCCTATCCGGTAAATGTCACTGCTGACCCTGCCACCAACGCGATGGTTATCAGCGCGTCGCCGCAGGATTGGCAGACCCTCAAGCAGATTATCGACGACCTCGATACTCCGCGCGTCCAGATTTTCGTGCAGGCTGTTATCGTCGAGGTTTCCGCTGAGCGCCAGCGTGAGTTGGGCGTCAGTTTCTATTCCAACGGTATCGGTGGCGGAAGTGTGTTCGGTGTCGGCGCGCTAAATTTTGGACAGCTCCAGAATACGCTGGCCGACCCGCTCTCAATCACCGGCCTTGGCCTCGGCCTCGCCGGGAACACGATGTGTACGATTCCTGCCGCGGCATTAGCGGTGGCTTCAGGGAGCGCTGGCACCGGAACAGGGACCACTACCGGCAGCCTCAAACTTCCTTGCGACGTCGCGCTCATGACTGCGCTTGAAACCGACACTCACGCCAACGTGCTCTCCGCACCGACGCTGCTCACCGCTGACAATGAAGAAGCGATGATCGTCGTCGGACAGAACCTGCCGTTCGTCGGATCGGCGTCGGCCAACGCGGGATTGCCCGGACAAATCTTCAACTCGGTCGACCGCCAGAACGTCGGCATCACGCTCGACATCGTGCCGCAGGTTTCCGAAGGCGACTACGTCAAGCTTGACCTCTACGAGGAAGTTTCCAACGTCGTCAACGGCACCCAGAACGCGACGCTCGGGCCCACGACGACGATCCGCTCAGCTTCGACCACCGTGCTGATCCAGAACCATCGCACCGCGGTAATCGGCGGCCTGCTCGCGAGCCAGGATCAGATTAACAACCAGGGCGTGCCGTTCATCTCGAGCATCCCGGTGCTCGGCAACCTGTTCAGCAGCAAATCGAGCGACAAGCAGAAGGACAACCTGATCGTTTTCCTGACGCCGCATATCGTCCGCAACAAGAGTGAGCTGCGCGAGCTCGCGCTCGACGAACGCCAGCGTTTCGTCAACTCGCTCGGCCGCAAGGAAATTCACGATATGCCGGCGTCGCAGATTCGCGAGATCTACAAGCCGAGCTTCTCGATTCCGGTTTCGCCCGCAGCCGACCTGAACGCACCATACAACGGTCCTGCGGCTCCTCCGGGACCTGAAAATCCGGGCGCAGCGTACGAGTCCTCGCCGTCGGGCAGCAGCGCCGATACTCCCTTCAACACCACCGAGATCGGGCCAACCTCGATGAACTCGACGCCGCCGGCAACGAGCCCTGCTACGCCGTTCTCGACTACAGGTTCTGTAAGCGCTGCGTATCCGGCGCCGATCGGCAGAACCGGCAGCGACCCTACGACCTCGGTGACGATGGGAAGTCCGCCGCCGTACCCGACCACCGGCGTTAGCAGTACGGTAACGCCGCTTGATCCGGGCGCCGGCAAAGTCTCGGCAGGACCAGGCGCAAGCGGCAGTGTTGCAGATTCGTCGGGCGGCGTGACGCCCGGCATCTCGCCGTAAGCACTCGATCTAATTTTTCGTCGGGTCGGGGAAGGGCCAGCCGGTCGAAAAGTGGCCGGCTGGTTAGTCTTGCAGCCTTGGTCGCGTGGCGTAATTTTCCTTCCACACGCAGCTGTCACCAGCCGGCGAACGCTGCGATCAGAAATGCCGCGATCATCACCAGCCCGAACTCCATGTGGAGCTGGATCGATCGAAAGAGACCAAGGTTGAGCTTCTTCGGATCGGTCTCGCGCGTCATGATTCGAACCTGATCGAGCGCGCGCGGGATCGTTATAAACACTGCCAGCGCGATCCACGGAAGCGCGTGCAGCACAATCGCAACGATCGTCGTCGCGTACGCCGCAACGTCCAGCGTGATCAGCTCGTAGTTCGCGCCCGCACGTCCCAGGATCGTCGCGAGCGTTCGCTTTCCATGGCGAGTGTCGCTCTCGATGTCGCGAATATTGTTGGCGTGCAAAATTCCCGCGACCAGGAATCCAAGCGGTATCGATGCCCAAATCGCGGACGGTGAAAAGTGCATCGCCATCACGAAGTACGAGCCGATAACGATCGCGGGTCCCATGAAAATGAAGACCGTCAACTCGCCCAGCGCCACGTAGGCGAGCGACACAGGGCTCGCGGTATAGAAGTACCCGGCCGCGATGCTCGGAATTCCGATCGCGAGAATCGGCCACCCGCAGAGGTAAACGAGCACCAGGCCAATAAGCGCTCCAATCGTGAAGGCAGCGATTCCACCACGCCAGACTTGGTCGGCACTCAGCAGGCCGCGCTGAATCACCATGCTCGGCCCGAGCGACTGCTCACTGTCGGCGCCGCTGCGGAAATCGTAGTAGTCGTTGATAAGGTTGGTGCCGGCCTGAATCGCCATCGCGCCGACCAGCGCGAGAATCATCCGTCCCAGCGAAAAAAATCCCTCGCGCGCGGCCACCGCAACTCCCAACAGTACCGGGATCGCCGCCGCGCTCAGCGAAGGCGCCCGAATCGCCTGAATCCAAACCGCGATCGCACCGGGCCGAGCCCCGCCACCGTGAGTAATAGCACCAGCTTCTGCCATAATCAGATCAGCACCTTTGCTTCTTTGAGCCGCGCGATTTCCGCGGCACTATAGCCGAGCAACTTGCTCATCAATTGATCCGTATGCTCGCCGATCATCGGCGCGCCGCGATATTCGAGATCGATCGCGCTGAACCGCACCGGAAGCCCTGGCACTACGCGCTGGCCGACCTCGCCATGCTTCAAGTTCACCAGCATGCTCGATTCCGAAAACGCCGGATCATTTATTACCTCAGGAGTGTTGTAGACCGGCCCCGCAGCGAGATCGCGTGCGCGAAGTTTCGCGACCAGTTCGTCGCGAGCATGCGCGCGGGTGCGCGTCGCGATTTCGCGCTCGAGTTCCTCGACGTTCGCGAGCCGGCCGTACAGTCGCGAGAACTTCGGGTCCGCCGCCATCGACGGCATTCCCAACACCTCGCACAATTTTGCGAATTCGTCGTCACTGGCAATCGCGATCGCGATCCACCTGTCGTCACCGGCGGCAGGAAATACACTATGCGGCGCCATCGACTCGTCGCGATTTCCGATCGCGGCCTGGTCGCGCCCGTTCATCAGAAAATCCATCATCGCTTCCGGCATCATCGTCGTAACCATCTCGGCCATCGACAAGTCGAGGTACTGCCCCTGCCCGGTGCGGTCGCGATAGTGCAGGGCAGCGAGCAGAAAAAACACCATGCCCGTCCCCACCGCGAAATCCGGCCAGGTTCCGCCAATCCCGCAGGGGAACGAATCGGGATAACCTGTTATATGGCACAAACCGGCAAACGCTTGCGTGGTCGGACCGAAGCCCACAGTCCGCGCGAATGGGCCGTCCTGTCCGAGCGGAGTGCCGCTCATCATGATTATGTCGGGTTTGATCTTGACGAGATCGTCGTAGGCGAGATTGTACTTCGCCATGTTGCCTACGGTGTAATTCTCGGTGACGAAGTCGCTCTGCCGGATGATCTTGCGCGCGATTTCCTGCGCCTCGGGCGTCGCAAGATTCAGCGCGAGACTGCGGCGCGAAGAATTGATCGCGTGAAATACTCCACTGCGGTTCGCGCCGATCGATCCGTCGGTGCCGGTCAAATATCGCACCAGGTCAGGCGCACCTGACGTCTCGATTCTGATTACGTCGGCTCCCAGAGCGCCGAGCCACGCGGTCGCGTGTGGGACCGCAAAGATCCAGCCGAAGTCGGCGACGCGAATTCCTTCCAGCGGCTTTTTCAGGAGATTCCTTCGAGCATTTCGGGCGCCGCTTTCGACGGAACGATTCTGGAGTATTTTTTCGTTGTGCTCGCCGAGGCGCGGCGCGCCGCGCACGATTCGCCACGGCGTTCGCGAGAATTTGCACGGAGCACCGGGCATCCGCACTTCGCGCGCCGCGGGATGATCGAGATCGACGAAAAATTTACGCGCCTTGTATTGCTCGTTGCCCGCGACTTCGGCCGGCGAATGCACCGGGAAGCATGGCACGTGCTCCGCCTGCGCCTTCTCGAATGCCTCATTTCGCGTAGTCGTAGATAGCCAGTCGATTACTCCGGCCTCGATCGCGTCGATATTCGAAGCGCGCCCTGAAACTGTGTTGAACAACTCGGTATCCATCCAGTCCGGATGTCCGAGCGCCTTCTTCGCTCCGCGCCAAAAACGATCGGTGCCGGCGTTGAAGCTCACCCATCCGTCCGTGCACGGATAAACCCACTGGGCGGCCCTTTTCTGACGCGAGTACAGCCGCTGGAACGAGTCGGAATTCTTATCTTCATGCGAGTAAAATCCGATGTTGGGGCGAACCATGCTGATCATCGAAAACCACTGCGCGACGTCGACATGCTGCCCCGCGCCATTACTCTTTCGACTATACAGTGCGCACATCGCAGCGGCCGCCGCTGTATAGCCAGTCAAATAGTCAGATTGCCGGCCGCCAAGTTTCAACGGTGGCTGATTTTCGGGATCGGTCACCTGATGCCACGGGGTCTCGTAGCCGACCCCGCTCATGTGGGTGGCGACCAGGTCGCCGCCGCGCAGATTTTTGTAGGCTGACTCGGCGCCGAAAAAAGTTATCGAGACGACGATCAGTTTCGGAAATCGTGCCGTGAGCTTGCGCCAATCGATTCCGAGCTTCTCGTTTACTTCGGGACGATTCGGATTGAACACGATGTCCGCCGACGCGAGCAAATCGAGGACTAGGTCGCGCTCACGCGGATTTTCCAAATCGATCGTCACGCCAAGCTTGTTGGTGTTGAGATAGAGATGGAGGCCGCCGGTTTCGGGGTCGGGCATCTCGTCGCGAAACGGTCCGAGCGCGCGCTCCTGCGATCCGGTTCGCGGCGGCTCGACCTTGACGACCTCGGCGCCGAAATCCGCGAATGACTTCGCCGCCATCGACGCCGCCATGAACGGCATCGTGTCGAGGCATGGCAACTCGACGACCTTCAGGCCTTCGAGCGCGCGCGGCGGTTCTTCGTATTGCTCGAAGCGCGCCATCGCTACACGACCGTTTCAGCTTTCAGGCTATCGATTAGGTCGATCAATTCGGCCATCGAATGAATCACGTGATCGGGTTTGAACACCTGATGCGTCTGCAGATAGTTGAACGACGCCGCTCCGGTGGCGACCGCGACCGACGCGCCGAAACCAGCTCCCAGAGCCGCCATGATGTCCCGCGGCTCGTCGCCGACGTACATGCACGCGCGCGGAAGCACCGCAGCTTTCAGCGCGGTTTGCTTGAGACTCTCGGTCTTGTCGAGCGCGCGCAGCGAGGTCGTGGTCTGCGTCACGACGTGGTCGAGGTACGACGCGAGCCCGACCATCGCGAGCTTCTCGACCAGCCGCTGCGAATCTCCCGGCCTGCTTGTGATCACGCCGGTCGCATAGCCGCGACGCTTGAGCTCGGCGAGAGTGTCCTGCACATGCGGCAAAACTTCGAGCCGTTCGGTCTTGTCGATTTCCGCAAGGAAGTACGCGTATGCAAGCTTCGCGTACTCGGGCCTCAGATGCTCGGGCACTCCGAGCCAGACGTCGTCGGCGGAAAGCGCTTCGCGAAAGCGCTCATGCGTAAGAGGAGGTTCGTGCCCGAGCTCGTCGAGCGCGTTTTTCGCGGCGATATACAACGGTCCGTGGATATCGACCAGGGTGCCATCGAGATCGAAAAAGACCGCTTTGAATTCGCGTGACGCCAAAAAATTCTCCGAGTTTCTCAACCGGAGTGTGCTGAGATGCGGCGCAAGCTGTCAAGCGCGCGCTACGGGTGAGATTGATACAACAGAAGGTACTCGCGGCGGCCGCCGATCACTTTCTTTACGTAGTCGCGCGTCTCTTTGTACTCGATATTTTCGACCCACTCGTCGTCGGCGCCGTGAAATTCAGAGAGCCACTTCGAGACGGCGTTTTCGCCCCCGTTGTACGCGGCGACTACGTGGAACTCGTCGCCGTGAAACATCTCGAACAGATTTTTCAGATACGTGGTTCCCAACCGCACGTTAACCGCGGGATCGTACAGATGAATCGATTCAGTATCCATTCCATTCTGCGACGCCATCTTGCGCGCCGTCGACGGAATCAACTGCATGAGCCCGCGCGCATTTGAGCTCGACGTGGCGTTCGGATTGAACAGGCTCTCCTGCCGGGACAGCGCGAGCACCAGGTAAGGATCGAGCGCGCGTTGGGCGGACGCAGACGAAAAAAGATTCCAGTATGCGCGCGGATAGCGAACGCGCTCGGCGACGTCGTGGCTCAACTGCCCGTTCTTTTCCATATGCGTGGCAGCAACGATCGCGTCGTACCAGGCGTCGGCGTTCGCGTATCCGGCCAGCACGAAATGCCTCATCTCGGTGGTCCCGCCTGCGTGCTCTTCGAGGGCCTTCAGCTCGTCGGGCTCGAGTTCCTTGAGTCCGAGCGCGCGCAGCGTTTGCAGCCGCGCCATGTGGTACTCGGCAACGCCAGTGACCGCGGGAGTTCCGATGGATTGAGGATCGGGCGCGGACGCGGCCGGAAGATCCGGTTTGCCTCCGGCAATTCGCCGGCTGGCGAGCTCGGGATAGTAGTTGCTATCGGTGCTGTCTGCCAATTTTTCGAAAATCGCGCGAGCGCTGCCTGCGTCGCCGGCCTTCTCCAGCGCACGCGCGCGCCAGTACTCGCACATATCGCGATCGATCGGATCTTTCGCTCGCATGCTGGCGCTCTCGAATTCGGGAGCCGCGCTGCGATAGTTGTGCGCGAGATATAGCGTCCACGGAATGCGGAACCGCGCGTCCTCGGCGGCGTCGCTGCGAGGATAACGCGCGGCCAGCCGCCGATACTGCGCGCGGGCGGAATCGAGCTGATGCTGTTCTTCGAAGATTTTGCCTATGCGGAGAATAGCGCCGGGCGCGCGCTCGCTGGCCGGAAAATTCGCGACGAGCCGGTTCAGCGCCGCGCGTGCGAGATCGTATTGATCGTCGTGCCAGTAAATCAACGCGAGCGCTTCCAGAGCCGCCGGCGCGTCCGGTCCGCTTGGCGCGATTTGCAGATACTCGAGAATCGCGCGCTTGGCGCGGTCGGGCTCCGGCTTAAACGCCCGCGCCGTCACCCAAACCAACTCAGCGCGAACCGCAGGCTCGGGACTCATCGCAAGTCCCGCGTTCGCCTGCTCCTCAGCCTCGGACAGTGCGCCCTCGCGCAGCAGCAACTCGGATTCCGCGCGATGGTACGCGAGCGAGTTCGTGTCGGCGACCTCTGGATGCGACGCGAGGATCTCGCGAACGAGAACGCGCGCTTCCGCATCGGTGTCGGAATGCGGATACTTGTCGCGCAGTTCCATCAGCTGCGCGTATGCCGACTTTGGATTTCCGAGCGCGATGAGAGACTTCGCTTCCGCGATGCGCGCGCCCTGCTCTATCGGCGCTTCCGGACCGCGCGCGATCAGCCGCGACGCGACTTCGGATGCCTCCGGGTTGCGTCCGAGGTTCAGCAGGTTGTCCGCCAACATCAACTCGCCCGCATCGATCATCACGCTGTCCGGATATGTCCCGGTGAGCCGGTCAAGTGTCTCAGCGGACGCATTCAGGTCGCCCTGGTCGTGCTGCGCGAGCGCGAGATAAAGCAACGCGTAGTCACCGAGCGCGGGAAAATTATCGGCGGCAAATTTGAGATTGGCGATCGCGCGCGGGTTGTCGTGACTCTTATACGCGCGATATCCGTCGAGGAACGCAGTCTGCCCGTCGGTCGGCGGCGAGAGCGTCGCGGCTCCAGGAGCGGCCGTGGAGGGCTGGGGCACGCCTTGGGCAGATTGAGCAGCCTGCGCGGGAGTGGCTGCCGACTCCGCGCGAGCTGGCGCCGACGCGCATCCGCCAAGCGCAACACACAACACCAGGAGCACACCACCGCACCACCATCTCGTTTTCATCTGATCTTGGTTAGCGCATGGTCGCGGCGGCTTCAATTGGGCTCACCATTTGATGAGGCTTGCGGGAGCACGAGGCGTCTGGCAACAGTCGGAACGCGATGAGTGATTCTATCAAAGTGATTTTAGCGTCGGGGTCGCCAAGGCGGCGTCAATTGTTCGCTGGAGCCGGAATTGAATTCGAGGTGATCGAGAGCATGGTGCCCGAGCAGCATATCGCGGGCGAGCCGGCGCGCGACTATGCGCTTCGAATGGCGCGAGACAAAGCCATCGCAGTTTCGTCGCGCTTCCGCGAAGCGATCGTGATTGGGGCAGATACTATCGTCGTATGCGAAACACAAATTCTTGAAAAACCTGCTGACGCCGCCGACGCGCGCAGGATACTCGCGATGCTCTCCGCGCGCACTCACACGGTCGTGACTGCGTTCGCGGTTGCGCAAGACGGTAAAATTCTCGAGAGCTCGCCGGTCGAGAGCAAGGTCACCTTTCGCAAACTGAGCGGCGCCGAAATCGAGGATTACATCGCCACCGACGAGCCGTTCGACAAGGCCGGCGCTTACGGAATCCAGGGCGTCGGCGGCGGATTTATCTCGCACGTCGAAGGATCGCGCGACAACGTGATGGGCTTGCCGACCGAGCGGGTGGTCGCAGCGCTAGCTCGGCACGGCGTGAAGCGTACTTAGCCAAAATGGCGATCGATTACGCACTCGAAGAGCGGTTGGTTATCGTGCAAGCACGGATCGGCGCGGCTGCTTACAAGGCGGGGCGCGACGCGTCGTCGATTCGGCTTGTGCTCGCGAGCAAGACGCAGCCGAGCGAGGCGATTCGGGCTGCGTGGGAAGCAGGCGCGCGCGATTTCGGCGAGAACTACGTGCAGGAGGCAATCGCGAAGCGGGCAGAGCTTGCGGACCTGACTGACATTCGATGGCATCTGATCGGCCATCTGCAAACTAACAAAGCAAAGACCGCCGCCGGCGCGTTTGAGCTGATCCACAGCGTCGATTCCGTGCGCCTGGCCGAGGCGCTCGCTCGCGCGCAACCTTCCCCGCGTGTTCACGCACTGATCGAAGTGAATCTCGGCGCCGAGGCGAGCAAAACGGGAGTCGCGCCGGAAAAAGTTGCCGCCATTTTGGATGCGGCCCGTGAAAAGATCGAAGTCGACGGCCTGATGACGATTCCACCGCCTACTCGCAGCGCCGAGGGCGCGCGTCCCTACTTCGCGCGGCTGCGCGAGTTGCGCGATCGCCTTGCGACACAATCGGGCTATGCGCTAAGCGAACTCTCCATGGGGATGACGGACGACTTCGAAGTCGCGATCGAGGAAGGCGCGACGATGGTGCGAATCGGTCGCGCAGTCTTCGGCGAACGCATCGCGTGAAACGCGACCAGTGAAAAAGTGAAATCGTAGAAACGTGACATGAAAAAACTTGGATTCATCGGCGGCGGCAACATGGCCGAGGCGCTCGCCCACGGCCTTATCCAGCACAAGGTCTTCAAGCCTGCCGAGATAATAGTGTCCGACGTTGCGCCGGAGCGCCGGCGCAAACTTGCCCGCGCGCTCAAAGTCGCGACCACCGACGACAATACCGAAGTCGTGCGCGAGTCCGTCGCAGTACTGCTGGCCGTCAAACCGCAGACAATCGACGACGTGATGGCGGAACTCGCGGCAGAGCTCGCGAAGGCCAGCAAAAAAACCGCCGGCAAGGGCAAGCTCTTCATCTCGATCGCCGCCGGCATCACGATCGAGCGGCTGACGCGCGGACTGGGCAAGCGCGCTCGAGTGATTCGCGTGATGCCGAATGCGCCCGCGATGGTAGGTCACGGGATGGCCGCGATGGTGCGTGCGCGAGGTGCGTCGCCAGCCGACGAAGCGTTCGCGCTGAAGATTTTCAACGCGGTCGGCGATGCGGTCGCGCTCAAGGACGAAAAGCTGCTCGACGTCGTCACTGCCCTCTCGGGCAGCGGACCCGCTTACGTTTACCTGTTCGCCAAAGCGATGGCGGATGCCGCGGTGAGCGAGGGAATCCCGCGCGAGCTGGCGATCCGCATGGCGCTGAAGACGATTCGCGGCGCCGAACACCTGATGCGCGAATCTAAGCGCGAGGTCGCCGACTTGATTCGCGCCGTCGCTTCGCCCGGCGGCACTACCGAGGCCGCACTTCGCCGATTCGCCGAGAATGGTTTTTCTGATATCGTGGCATCCGCACTGCACGCCGCCAGCGATCGCTCGCGCGAACTTGGCCGCGGAATCAACTAGCGAAAGCGACTTCGCGTGTACGCCTGGACCAACCTGATCATCTTCATTGCGCAGACCCTCGACGGACTGCTGACGCTCTACTTGTACGTCGTGATCATCGCTGCGCTGATGACGTGGATCGAGCCGAATCCCTACAATCCGATCGTCCGCTTCCTCTATTCGGTGACGGAGCCCGTCTTTGAATGGTTCCGCGAGCACATCCCGGTGGTCTTTGGCGGGATCGATTTTTCGCCGCTGATCGTGATTATCGGCATTCAGCTAATCCAGCGCGTCATCATTCCGAGTGCGGTGCATATGCTGATTCCAGCCTACACGTGAGTCCGAGCGGAAACGGAAATCCGCCCGCGGCAGACTCGCCCTGGATGCGAGTGTCTATCGACGAAGTAGTAATCGAGGTGACCGCGCGGCCGGGTGCGTCGCGCCGCGGCGTGATCGGCGTCAGTGACGATCGCCTCGTCATCGCAATACACTCACAGCCCGACAAGGGTAAAGCGAACGACGAACTGATCGAGTATCTCGCCCACGAAATGCGCGTGCCGCGATCGGCCCTGCTGATCGTTCGCGGAGAAACGTCGCGCCGCAAAACGATCCGGGTCGTCACTCACGAACCAATCAAGGTCGCATCTCGACTGAGGAAGATCGCCAACCCAAAGTAGCGTCGCCGGCGCGCGGCTCAGTGGCCGCCGTCGGTGTGCGTCGAACTTGGATTGAAAAAGAGCGGTCCTCCAACCGGCAGTTCGGCGCAGGCTGAAGAGTCTCCCTGGCCTGCCTGCGTAACGAACGCATCACTGGTTTGCTCGATCGGACAGGTGCATGCGGCGAGCGCGATACCATTCTGAGTGCCGTCGCGTGTGCATGCCCAATTCCAACATTGCGAGAACGAATCCTGGGAAGGACAAACCTGCATAACAGATGGCGCGTCTTGCCATGTGCCGGCGATCAGCTGTGGGAACGAGTCCGCGAACTCGAAGGTCGAGTACACGAGATTAGGATTCGACGACGTGCAGCTACCTTTCATATTGCCGCCGTTGAGGTCTGCGACGTTGTCGCCCACGATAATCGGACATTCGCATGACGCGGCCGAGTACTTCTTGCCCTGGTTATTCTTCACGAAGCCGCCGGTGGCGACGCAGGTGGACGCGGCGCACAACGCGAACTCGGTATTTTGACAAATCGTGAGTTGCCGAGATTGTTTCGAGGACGCTGCCCACGCCGAACCTGTCGCGAAGATCGAGATAGCGCATACGAGCGCCGTCATGGTGTTACGTTTCACTGGAGCCCTCCCAAATGACTGTGCGATTTTGATCTGGACGTATGGCGGTAATTGCAGATGCCGTGCCGGAGCGGTTGCGTGCTTAGGTTGGCGGTCTCGCGCAAGCGTGCAATCGAATGACGACCTCGCGACATCGCTTACTCGCCAAGAGGACATCGAGTGACACACTCTTGAGTAAGTGGCAGCGGTTTCGAGTGCATCATCGATACGTCAATTCAGCAAATCGAAGCCGCGACTGCTAATTTCGCGAGGCGAATCGAAGGCGAACAATGTCCCGTTCAGTTGACTGCGTAACATTTGGTGGTTAGCTAGAGTGTAACGAAGCTCGAATTTAACAATCAGCAGTCTCGGTTTTGCGATGCCAATCTACGAATACAAGTGCAACAAATGCGGCGTGTTCGAAGCGATGCAGGGAATCAAGGAAGCCCCGCTCAAAAAGTGCCCGACGTGCAAGAGCAAGGTCGAGCGTCAAATGTCGCGCGGCTCGTTCATTCTGAAAGGCAGCGGATGGTACGCGACCGACTACGCCAAAAAGAGCACGCCGAGCGGCACGGACTCGGATTCGGCATCGACCACAGAAAAGCCTGCAACCAACGGCACGACGGCATCGTCGAGCGACGCGTCGTCGAAGCCGGCCACCGAATCGAAGCCTGCAACGGAATCAAAATCGTCGTCGACTGAGTCGAAAAACCCATCGCGCTCGAAACCGTCGTCGGAAAAATCGGTCTCGGCAAAGGCCGCCGACTGATCGTTTTCAACAACTGAATTAAAAACCGCGTTGAGCCGTGGGGTAGCCGACCCTGCGGCTTTTTTGTTTGAATCGGGCGCACCTTATGCGCGCGCTGGTATTCGATCGCGAACTGGAATTTCGCAGCGACCATCCGAATCCGGTCATGAGTCCGGGCGAGAGCATCGTTCGCGTCTCGCTTGCGGGTATTTGCGGGACCGACCTCGAGATCGCGCGCGGCTACATGCAATATCGCGGCGTGCCGGGTCATGAATTCGCAGGCCGCGTGGTCGAATCGCAAAGCTCGGCACTCCGGGGAAAACGCGTGGTTGGCGAGATCAACGCCGGATGTGGCCGATGCGCGATGTGCTCCGCCGATCTCGCGCGACACTGCCCCAATCGCACAGTGCTCGGAATCCTCGGGCGCGACGGCGCTTTCGCGGAGTACCTCAGGCTCCTCGACGTCAACCTGATTCCGATTCCCGATTCGATACCCGACGACCTCGCGGTGTTCGTCGAGCCGCTCGCGGCGGCGTACGAGATTTTCGAGCAGACTCATCTTGCGCGAAATCAAACGATAGTGGTTCTCGGCGATGGCCGTCTCGGCGCGCTGATCGCGATGACCCTCAAGGGCGAGAAGTATCTGCCGATCGTAGCAGGACATCATCGGGAGAAACTCGCGCGGTTGGTCGAACTCGGACTCGAGACCGCCGAAGAATCTGCTCTGCGCGATAAATTCGACGTCGTGATCGATTGCACCGGAAACGAATTCGGCCTTCGCCGCGCGATCGAACTGGTCCGCCCGCGCGGAAGGATCATATTGAAGAGCACCGGGGCAGCCGCGGCTGAGATCAACCTGGCACCGATCGTCGTTAATGAAATCACTGTGATCGGCTCGCGATGCGGCCGCTTTCAGCCCGCGCTCGACGCGCTCGCGACAGGCAAAATCGATCCGCGTCCGCTGATCGACGGCACCTTCCCGCTCGCCGATGGCATAGCCGCCTTCGAAGCCGCGAAGAATCCGCTCAATTTCAAAATTCTACTGAGAGCGTCGTGAACCGGAGTAGACGCGCGCCGATACTGGTCGGAATCGACACCGGCGGCACGTTTACCGACCTCGTCGCGATCATCGGCAACGAAATTCGCGTGCACAAAGTGCTCTCGACACCGGCCGATCCTGCCGACGCTGTCATCCGCGGCCTCCACGAGATGCTGGCCGATGCGCGGCCGGAGTCCGTCACCTACAGTTCCACAGTCGCGACCAACGCATTGCTCGAGAAGAAAGGCGCGCGCGTCGCACTGTTCACCAACGCCGGCTTCGAAGACCTGATCGAGATAGGTCGCCAGAATCGCGACGACCTGTACGCGCTGGCACCGTCGCGGCCCGAGCCGCTCGTCACTCGCGCGATGCGCTTCGGTGTCGCCGAGCGCACTCTGTTCGACGGCAGCATTGTCAAATCGCTGAGCCGCGCGGAGTTGGCGCGAATCCGCCGGCTCGCGGCACGCAGTGGCGCGGAGGCATTCGCCCTCTGCCTGCTTCATTCATACGCGAATCCCAAAGGCGAGGAGTCGATCGCGCGGGCGCTCACGCCACTTGGAAAGCCGCTTTCGGTGTCGCATCGCATTCTCGCCGAGTACCGCGAATACGAGCGCTTCTCGAGTGCGGTGGTGAATGCGTACGTCGCGCCGCGGATGTCGTCGCATCTGAAAAACCTCGAAACTCGTCTCGGAGGCGCGCACCTTCGCGTCATGCAATCCAACGGCAGCGCGATCGGCACCGAGCTGGCCCGCGCAGAGCCGGTGCGAACGATTCTCTCCGGTCCCGCGGCGGGCGTGATTGGTGCGGCGAGCCTCGCGCGCGCATTTGGCACCGATCGTTTCATCACGTTCGACATGGGCGGGACCTCGACCGACGTCTCGCTGTTCGATCGCCGCGCGCGAATCCGCACGCTGAGTCATCCCGACGGCTACGCGGTGCGCACGCCGGTGATCGACATTCACACCGTCGGCGCAGGCGGCGGCTCGATCGCGCGAATCGACGCCGGCGGTTCGCTTCGCGTCGGCCCGGACAGTGCAGGCGCGGATCCTGGACCCGCATGCTACGGGCGCGGCGAGTTGTGCACCGTGACCGACGCCGACCTTGTCGCGGGGAGATTGGTCGCGGCGAATTTCCTGGGCGGGCAGATGAAGCTCCATCCAGATCGGGCAGCGCGCGCTGTATCGCGAGTAGCTCGCGAGATGAAGACCAATTCGCTGACGGCGGCGCGCGGAATCATTCGCGTCGTCAATGCCAACATGGAGCGCGCGATTCGCGTGATCACGGTCGAACGCGGCTTTGATCCGCGCGACTTCGCGCTGCTGGCGTTCGGCGGCGCCGGCCCGATGCATGCCTGCGAGCTGGCGCTGGACCTGGGCATCCGGAGAATCGTGATGCCGCGAAATCCCGGCCTGCTGTGTGCGTGGGGCGCATCGAGCGCTCCCCTGGGGCGCGAGTATTCGCTGACAGTGCGCGCGACGAATCCGAGCTATCGAAATTTGCTCGCACGCGCCGCGGGACTGATCCGTCGCGCGCGCGCCGAACTGGCCGCTGAAGGAGCGCGCGCGATTCGGCACGAGCTATGGGCCGATATGCGCTATCGCGGGCAATCGTACGAACTCGAAATCCCGCTCGCGCCGCAATTCATCGCCGACTTTCATTCGACGCATCGCCGAACTTTCGGACATTCCAACTCGGACGCCGCCGTCGAAGTTGTGAATATCCGCGTCCGTGCAGTCGGCGGAGAATCGATAGCGAAGGCGAAACGAATCGCTCGCCAGACGGGGAAGCCAACGCCGATTTCAAGCGGGCGAGTGCTGGTCGATGGCCGTGAACGCACGGTCCCGATTTACGATCGAGACACGTTTGGCGCTGGCGCTCGCGTGCGGGGCCCGGTCATCGTCGTAGAATTGAGTTCCACCGCCTACGTGTCTCCGGAATTCGATTTGCGCGTCGACGACTTCGGCAATCTGCAACTGGAGGCGACGCGATGAAGCTCGATTCGATCACGCTGGCGGTGATGAATAATCGCCTAGCCGCGATCGCCGACGAGATGGGCGTAGTGCTTGGACAGACGGCGTTCTCACCCAACATCAAGGAGCGGCACGATTTTTCCTGCGCGATTTTCGACGCGCGCGGCGAGCTGGTCGCACAGGCCGCGCACATCCCGGTGCATCTCGGCTCGACACCGCTCTCGGTGCGCGCGGCAATCTCGAACCTCGATCTCGAGCGTGGTGACATCGCGGCGCTCAACGATCCGTTCAACGGCGGAACCCATCTGCCCGACCTGACGTTGGTCGCGCCGGTATTCATCGGCAATGAGCGCCGGCCATTCGCCTACGCGGCCAATCGCGCCCATCACGCCGATATTGGCGGAATCGCGCCGGGATCGATGGCGCTCGCGACGGAAATCTACCAGGAAGGTTTCCGATTGCCGCCGGTGAAAATTGTGACGCGCGGCGAGATCGCTCGCGACGTGATGACGCTATTTCTGGCCAACACGAGAGTCCACGAGGAGCGCGAAGGCGATCTGCGCGCGCAAATCGCCGCGCTCTCGGTCGGGTCGGAGCGCCTGCTCGCGACCGTGAAAACATCGGGCCGCAAAACCGTCGAAGCTGCGATGGATGGGCTGAAGGAATACGCGGCTCGCCTGATGACTGCTGCGCTCGGCGAGCTTAAGCCCGGAACTTATCGCGCGGAAGATTTTCTCGACGATGACGGATTCGGCACCGGTCCGATTCCGATTCGCGTCGCGATCAAGATTGGCGGCGGCAAGGCGCTCGTCGATTTCACCGGCTCGGCGCCGCAAGTCCGCGGCTCGGTCAACGCGAATTACGCAATCACGTTATCTGCGACATTCTATGTGATGAAGTGCCTCGCGACCGAGGATGTCCCCGCCAACGAGGGACTGATGCGTCCGATCAAGCTCGTCGCGCCTCCCGGCTCGATCGTCAACGCGTTGGCTCCTGCAGCGGTCGCGGGCGGAAACGTCGAGACCTCGCAGCGGATTGTCGATGTGCTTTTTCGTGCGCTCGCCAAGGCCGCGCCGAATCGAATTCCGGCAGCGAGTTCGGGCTCGATGTCGAATCTCACGGTCGGCGGCTTCGACCAATTTCGCGACCGGCATTTTTCCTACTACGAAACGATCGCCGGCGGCGCGGGCGCGGCGAAGGATCGGCCCGGTGCGTCCGGCATCCACACGCACATGACCAACACGCTCAACACGCCGATCGAAGCGCTCGAGGCCTACTACCCGATGCGAATCACCGAGTATCGAATCCGGCGCGGCTCCGGTGGGACTGGGCGCGCGCGCGGCGGCGACGGACTGATTCGTGAGCTCGAATGCCTGGTCGATTCGAACGTGAGCGTGCTGACCGAGCGGCGGAAAATCGCGCCGTACGGACTTGCCGGCGGAGGGCCGGGCGCGACCGGCAAAAATATTCTTGTGCGCGGAACGCGACACAGCAGCTTGCCCGGCAAAACGAATATCGACTTGAAGGCGGGCGATCGCATTCGAATCGAGACGCCCGGCGGCGGCGGATGGGGCCGACGCTAGACGACGCCGCTATCGCGCAGCCGCTTGCGTGCGTCGCCGTCGATTCCCAGCTCCGCGAGGATCTCATCTGTATGCGCTCCCAGAGCGGGCGCGCCGGTTCGTATTCGCGTCGGCGTGCGCGAGAACTTCGCCGCCGGCCCGGTGATCGGCGCGGGCTTGCCGTCTTCCTGCTCGACTTGCTGGAGCATATCGCGCTCGAGAGTGTGCGGGCATCGAGCAGCTTCCGCGTAAGTTCTGACCTTGGCGCATGCGATTCCCTCTTTCGCGCACTCGTCGACGGCCTGTTCGACTGTGCGTGACGCGCACCACTCGGCGAACATCGCGTCGCATTCTTTGCGATTGCCCATCCGGCCCGGCATCGTCGTGAAGTCGTCGCGGTCTGCAAGATCGTGGCGTCCCGCCATTCGCGCCAGCACCTTCCAGTGCGTATCGAGCAGCACGCCCGCCATCACGAGCCCGTCGCGGCATTGGTACGTGTTGGCCGGGACCGAGAACGGAAACTCGTTGCCCCATCGCTTGATTTCGAGGTCCATCGCGCCCAGCGTCAGGTTGCCGTTGGACTGAAACAGCATCGCGTCAAGCATCGCGACGTCGACATGCTGCCCTTCGCCGGTGCGATCGCGATGACGCAGCGCCGCGAGCGCCCCGATCGCGCCATGCAATCCGCCGAGATCGTCGCATAGCCAGGTCGGCGCTTTGGTCGGCGGTCCGTCGGGGCTGCCATTAATCGAAACGAACCCGCCCATTGCCTGCGCGAGCGGATCGTACGCTACGCGATCGTGAATCGGGCCGAACTGCCCGTAGCCGCTGATCGACACGTAGATAATATCGGGCTTCACCGCGCGGACGTGATCGTAACCGACGCCCCACTTCTCGAAAGTGCCGGGACGAAAATTCTGCACGATGATATCGGAACGCGCTGCGAGCTTCAGAAAAATTTCGCGGCCTTCGTCGCGGCGAAGATCGAGCGTCAGGCTCCGCTTGTTGCGATTCACCGTCGCTTGCGCATATCCGATTTGCTTGTCATGCCCCGGCAACGCCGGCGGTATGCGCCGCGCGACTTCACCCTCGTGCGCTTCAACCTTGACGACGTCGGCGCCAAGGTCCGCGAGCATGCACGAGCACATCGGGCCGGCCCAACTCGTGGTGGCGTCGATCACGCGAATGCCGTCGAGGGGCCCGGTCAAGTCGCGCCGCGCGTCGCGATAGAACTCAGATTTTTCCATGCGCTCGTCCTCCAAACGCTCGAATCGTACTGCGGGACCAGCCCACGCGACAAACGCGGAAGTGGCGCCTCGGCATTCGGCTCGCTAGTTTGATCACGATGGCGGAGCAGCAATTCTATGTCGGCATCCATGGCGTAATCGCAAGTCGCGGACGAATCCTGGTGCTCAAGCGCGCGCCGGTGATGATCTACCAGCCTGGGAGCTGGGATTTGCCCGGCGGTCACATTGCGCTCGGCGAGAGTTTTGAAGACTGCCTGCTGCGCGAGGTCAAGGAGGAAACCGCGCTGGACGTCGTGATCGACCGGTTGCTGGGATTGCACAGCACGGTTTCGGAGCCATACTTGCAGGCGCTCTACTCCTGCCGCCTCACAGTTTTTCAGAACGTGAAACTGCGGGCCGACGAACACGTCGAGCATCGATGGGTCACGCTGGACGAGCTTGCGAGCCTCGACCTGATTCCTTATCTCGCGTCGATTCTGAAACGCGGGATGTTGAGTTACGTGAAGGGATAGACGCGGCGCGGCGCTATCTCGCGATCAAGCGACCACGCCAGTAGCCGAAAAAATTCGCGCATTCGAGTTCGTGATAGAGCGTGCGCTCGGAATCGCCGCGCACCGCCGCGGCTGCCATCCGGACGCCGTTGCGCACCAGCTTGTCCAGGCGATTGTGATTTTGCAGTCCCGCAAACGCAGTGCCCATGCCGAAGGCGAAGCTCTTGCGCCGCAGATACGCGCGCGTCATCCGCTCCGGCGGGATCATATGATTCACGATCGCGCTCGGAACAAAGCCGATCGTGCCGCCCCGCGCCAATATTCGTGCGAACAGCTCGGTATCCTCGCCGGAGATAGGATTGCCGCCGACCACGCCGAGGTCCTCGCGAAATTTTCCGAAACGCTCGAACGCAGACCGCTTGAATCCCACATTGGCGCTGAAATAGTTGTCCAGCCGCTCGGCAGATGACACCGGCGCCGACTCGATTGCACGACTATCGTGGACTGCGAGCTTGACCCACAGGCTCGGCCCGAGCCACTTAGGCGGTGTCGACGACCATCGCGGGAGAACCATCCCGCACGCTGCATCGAGGTCGCGCCGCCGCATGTCATCGAGCAGGTCGGCGGCCCAATCGCGCTCAGCGACCGCATCATCGTCGATAAAGAAAATGTAGTCCGATGTGGTCTCGTCCACCGCGCGATTTCGGGCGAAGCTCGAACCCGGGCGCGGCTCGAGGACTCGCCGCATCGGAAGCGCAGCACTGCGCGCGAAGTCGTCGACTACTGCGGCGGTGTTGTCAGTCGACGCATTGTCGATGACCAGGCAGTCGGCCTCGACGTCCGCCGGTATCGCGAGCGCCGAGACGCTCGCGAGCATGTCGCGCACAAGCGCTGCGCGATTGTGTGTTGGGATCGCGATTGTGAGCTTGACTGTCAATGCGTTCGCGCGCGCTATGCGCGCGCAACATCATAATACCGGACTGCGCCTCGCACCGGACACTTGTGGCGAGGCACAGTTCTCCCTGACGCGGCGATTCGCCGCGTCAGTGGCTCGCCGCGCCCGCAGG